>NZ_JBJGZO010000030.1:0-59008 GCF_054050575.1 Blastococcus sp. SYSU D00868 | reverse complement strand
GAAAAAAGTTCACAACACCGGCGCCCGGTTTGCGTGCTGGCCCTGGGCGCCGCCCGGCCCGCCCCCCCCCCCCCCCACGACGACGACGTCGTACGGCTCGACCGGGGCGGTCACGGGGTGGCCGCCCGGTCCACGGTGAAGCTGAACATCATCCCGGAGTGCATGTGCTCGGCGATGTGGCAGTGCGCCATCCACAGGCCGGGGTTGGTGACGTCCAGCAGGATGTCGACGGTCTGACCGGTGGGGATGAGCACGGTGTCCTTCCACACCAGGTTGGGCTCGGGCGCCCCGTCCCGGGCGAGGACGAGGAATCGCCCGGCGCCGTGGATGTGGAACGGATGGTGCATCGGGTGGTCGGAGTCCATTTCGTTGACCAGCCGGATCTTGTACCGCTGCCCGGCGGTGAACCGCCAGTCCACCGGCAACCCCTCATGGCCGGCGGTGCGGTCCAGCAGCTTCCAGCGCATCGTCTCGGTGGTGGTGGCCCGGTTCATCTCGGCCATCTCGTCCTCCCACTCGATCCCGTCGGCGGTCGAGGGATCGTGGTGGTGGGCGTGTGGGGCGTCGTGGCCTTCCGGTGATGTCTCCGCGGCGCCCGCGCCGTGGCCCATGTCGTGACCGTGGCCCATGTCGTGACCGTGGCCCATGTCGTGACCGTGGCCCATGTCGTGACCGGCGGCACCACCGGCCGGCGTGGTCACCATGAGTTTCATCCCGCAGTGCGGGCAGCGCCCCGGCTGGTCGCTGACCACCTCCGGGTGCATGGGGCAGGCGTAGCTCACGGCAGGTGCGGTCGCCATGAGCCTCATCCCGCAGTGCGGGCAGCGCCCCGGCTGGTCGCTGACCACCTCCGGGTGCATGGGGCAGGCGTAGGCGACCGGTCCGACCGCCGCGGCCGCGCCCGGGTCGTCCATCTCCGCGACGATGGCGAGCGTCTTGTCCGGCGGCGCGGCCAGCCACGGCTCCAGCCCCTCCCGCTCGGCGGTCAGCTCCGGGGCGGTGCGCAGCACGTCGAACTGTTCGCTCAGCCGCGGCTCGGCGGCCTCGTCGGAGACGGTGATCGCCGCCAGCCGGTAGGTGCGGTCCGGGGTGCGGTGCTCCAGCGCGAACTCCCCCGCCCGGTCGAACAGCACGTCGACGACCGCGCGTTCCGAGGGCGCCAGCACCACGTCCTGGACCAGCTCCTCGTGCTCCACCCGGCCGCTGTCCCCGCCGACGAGCTTCATCCGCGCCCCGGGCACGCCGACCCGGAAGACGCGGCTGTTGGCGGTGTTGGTCAACCACAGCCGCACGACCTCACCGGACTCCGCGGTGAGCACCGGCTCGGTCTCGCCGCCGGTGAGCATCACGTTGCCGTAGCGGCCCATCGCCGCGTAGTTGGTCTCGGTGCGGCTGAACGCCGCCACCGCGCCGTCCTCCAGCAGCAGGTCGTCCAGGGTGAGCACGGCGTCGCGGTGCGCCGGCGGCCAGTACTCCGGCTCCGCCGGCTCGACCAGGATGCAGCCGTACAGGCCCAGCTCCTGGGTGACGTCCTCGCGGATGTGCGGGTGGTACCAGTACAGCCCCGGGTCGGGGAACTGGATCCGGTAGGTGAACTCCCCGCCCGGCGGGATCGGCGCCTGGGTCTCGTGCGGCACCCCGTCGAAGCGGTTCTCCAGCCGCAGCCCGTGCCAGTGCACCGTGGTGTCCAGGTCGGTCCCGTTGACCACGTGCACGACGACCTCCGAACCCTGGCGCACCCTCAGCGTGGGACCGGGGATCGACCCGTTGTAGCCGAGCATCCGCACGGTCGTGTCGCCGAGCCGTTTGGCGACCGGGCCCGGGCGCAGCGCCAGCACGTCCCCGTCCGCGAGTGCGAGCACCTCGGGTCGCACGGCCTCGGGCAGGCCGGTGGTGTCGGTGGAGAAGACGGTGGTGTCCACGGGACGACCTCCTGTTCGAGCTGTGCGGACTGTTCACCACGCGAGCTGCACGTCAGCCGCGATCAGCACGGCGATGAGGGCGGCGGCGACGACGTCGACGGCGGCGCAGAACGGGGGCCACCACCGCGTGCCGGTGACGAAGCCCGTGCGGTGCTGCCAGAGGTCCTTCAGACCGTGACCGAGCAGGCCGGCCACCAGCAGCCACGCGGAGCCGGTCACCGCGGCCGCAGCGACGACGAAGAAGACGGCCGCGACGCCGGTCTCGACGGCGATGACCCGGCCCCGCCCGTCGGCCACGCTGAACCCGATGTAGACCGCGGCGATCAGGACGATCTCCATCGCGTAGACCGTCGAGTCGTCGAGCCAGGGGAAGGCCAGCGGGGACGCGGCCTGGATCACGCCCCAGACCGCACCCCAGACGAGCGGAGTCCGGAGCCGGCCGGCACCGGCGTCGGCCCGGCCGGGCGAGCCGACCGGTGCGATCCGCTCGGGGGCGCTCATGGCCGTCCGCCCAGCCGGTGACGGCCCACCGGCCGCATCGCGTCGGTGCCCATGCACCCAGCATCGCGAGACGAAACGTTCCGCAGAGGTGCCGGAAGTCCTGCCTCGGGCGCGCGATCACCTGGCCCCGCGCAGGCCGGAGAAGGACGCCGCTCACGGCCGCCCGTGGGCACCGCTGCGGAACTCCTCGGCGGTGCCACCGGGGCCGCTTCGCGTGCGGGCGGATCGGCCGGCCGGGACTTCGCCTGCGGTCTAGCCGACCAGCGGTCGGCCGGTGAGGCTCACGCCGTGACGGTGACGGCGGAGCAGTCGCCACAGGCGCAACGGCGGGCCGCGGCTCTGCGCGGGACGGTGGCGGCGATCCGGCAGGCTGCCGCCACCGTCGAGCTGGTGGCGTGCAGCTACGAGCACATGGCGGCCGCCGCAGACGCCGCCGGCAGCGATCCGGCCGGGGCCGCCCGGGGCCGGGCGGCGTGGGCCCGCAGGCGGGCCGACGCCCAACGCCGCCTGGCGCTGCGGATGTGGGCGCGGGCGGCCGAGCTCGAATCCGGAGGGTCCTGACCGGGCGGTCTCCGGTTCGCGAACCGACACCCCCTCGGTGCGCAGCGGCGTGCCCGCCCGCCCGTCGGGGCCCGCGGTCGGCGCGTTGGCTGGGTGCGGGCGACCGCGCGCGGTCGGCTTCTCGGACGAGCAGGATGCCGCTGAGCGCAGGCGGGTGTCTCCGCGCGCGGCACCCCACGAGCAGGCAGCGGGGGCACCGGTGAGCGCGAGGGCTGACGACGGGGGGCACCCGGAGTCTGCGCCGCCGAGGAACCGGTCGGAGGTGGCGGGGCGTCGTGCCGCGGCGGAGCGGGCCCGGCGCTACGCGGCCGAGCTCGTCGCCGCGGCCGACGCCTGCCGACGGCGGGCGGAGGCGCTGCGCCGGGGACTGGAGGACCGTCGACTGCGGGCCGCCCAGGGCGGATCAGCTGCGCAGGGTGTGACTGGGCAGCACGCCGTAGGCGGCGCGGTAGCGCTCGGTGAACCGGCTGGGGGTGAAGCCCCAGCGGGCGGCGACGGCGGTCACGGTGACCCCGTCGCCGGGGGTGGCCTCGCATAGCTGTCGGTGCGCCTGCGCCAGCCGCGCTCCGCGGAGGTAGGCGGTCGGGGTGGTGTTCCTGTGGCGGCGGAAGGCCAGCTGCACCGCGCGGGGGGTGACGTAGGCGGCGCGCGCGATGTCGGCCAGGGAGATGTCGGCGTCCGCGTTGGCGTCGATGAACGCGATCGCGCGGCGCAGCGTGCCGGGGCGGGCGTCGGCGCGGTCCGCGGCCGCGGGTTCGGCAACGGCGGTGTTCGGCAGGATCGTCAGCGCGGTCGCGGCCAGCAGCCGTGCGGCCGGCCCGAGCATCAGCGGCGAGGCGGCGGCCTCGGGCTCGGCGAGCAGGTCGTCGACGAAGCGGGTGACCTGCCGCCATCGAGCAGCTCCGCCGGGAGTGGCCTGCGAGACGGTGAACCGCCACGGCTCGTTCGTGGCGGGAGTGCCCCGGGCGACGTCCGTGAGCAGTGACTGTGGGAGGGCGACGCTGAGGGTCCGAGCTTCGTGACTGTCGGCGACGGCTCGGGTGTCGGGGTGATTGGCGATGAACACGTCCCCGGGCACGTACCGCTCGAGGTCGTGCCCGCGGTCGTACCCGATGGCACCGGCGACGGCCACGGAGATGAGGACGTCGTCCTGGCCGGCCAGGTCGAACGTGAGGTCGGCGGGCACCATGACATCGCTGATGCTGAACGCACCCGCGTCCAGCATCCTGACGCTGGCCTCCCATCTGGTGTCCGGGGAGGCCTTCAGCTGCAGCCGGCCGCCGAAGAGGTCGTCGATGAGCTCGCGCGCCTCGCCCGGGTCGGACGTGGCGTACTCATGCCGGCGTGGTGCTCCCGGTGTGGGGGGGGGTCCCATGCCGCCCTCCTCTCCCGCTCGTGAGGCGATGTCGACTCGCCGGGCGATGTCAGTCCAGGACCGTCAGGTGCGCAGGGTGTGGGCGGGGGTCACCCCGTAGGCGGCGCGGTAGGCGGCGGCGAACCGGTCGGGCCTGGCGAACCCCCAGCGCAGCGCGATCGCCGCCACCGTGTCCCCAGCGGTCGGGTCGGCGGCCTGCAGCTCCCGGTGCGCACCCTCCAGCCGCACCCGTCGCACGTGGGCCATCGGGGTCAGCCCGAGGTGGCGGGCGAACGCGAGCTGCAGCGCCCGCGGGCCGATCCCGGCGGCGGAGGCGATGTCGGAGACGGTGACCGGCAGCGAGGCGTGCGCGTCGATGAACGCCACTGCCCGGCGCACCACCGCCGGCGCCACCGCACCGGCGCCGGGCAGGTGGCCCGACGTCATCGTGGTGTTCGGGAACGCCGCCAGCGCGGTCGCCGCCATCAGCTCGGCCAGCTGCGCGGCGACCAGGGGCTCGGCCAGCCCGCTGCCGGGGTCGCCCAGCTGCTGGTGCACGAACCGCATCAGCCCCAGCCACGTGCGGCGCATCGGCTCGGACACTGGGGCCATCCCGTCGAACCGGACGTCGGTCCCTCGCACCCCCAGGCGCTCCTCGGCCACGCGCTCGACGACTGCCAGCGGCAGCCGCACGATGCCCACGTCCACGTCGTCCCACTCGTTCATGAACGGCACGGCGGTCGGGCACCGGAGCACCACGCCCGGTCGCGTGACGACCTCCTCCCGGCCCGCCACGTACCGGCACCCACCGCTCACCGGACTGGCCACCACCAGGTCGCTCAGCGAGGCGACCGCGCAGCGCATGCCCGCGGTGAACCGCAGCCGGTCCGCGGTCAGGTGACCGGCCGTCGCCGACCGCAGCTCGCAGCTGAACGACCCGCGGACACCGGAGAACGCGAGCGGGCGCTCCGGGCGGTAGAGGTCGGTGAGCACGGCCTGGGCGACATCCGGCTCCCGGATGGACCACTCGACGACCTCGACCGGCATGACGCGCCTCCGAGGTGCGCGCTCGAGGGCCCGTGGCTGAGCCGTCACCGGCAGCGCCGGCCCCGCCGACGGTAGCCGCCGGCACCCGCTGCGCGAAGCCCTTCGCCTGCCAGCGCAGCGGAGAGCTCCTGCCCGCAGTCGGTCGAGATCGCGCAGGCCCGAGCGGGACGCCGGACGGCTCGCGATCCGTGGGTCACGGGTTCGCGCCCCACCTGCCCCACCCGCCCGGACCCGCCGTCTCCAGCTCGACGGCGCCGAGCCGCCCGGCGTTCCACAGCGGCCGCCGGAGGACGGCGTCGCCGGTCTCCAGCACGCCCGGGAGGGCGCCCGCGGGCGGCGCGGCGGGAGCGAGGCCGGCCTCGGCCTCGTAGGGCGCGGTCACCGAGCGCCCGAGGACGACGACGAGGAGGGTCTCCACGGCGAACCCCGCGAGGCTCACGACGACCCAGACCATGCGACCACCTCGTCACCCGACGGCTCCAGGTGCAGCTGACCCTGAGCACTATCCCGGTGACAGCACGCGACGTCCTCACCCCCGCCGGGCGAGCACCGGGTCTTCCGCTGCCCGTTCCGATCCGAGACGATGCGACATCGGAGGCCAGGTCGGCCCCGCCCGGGCCGGCCGGAGCCCCCGCACGGGGACCCGAGCCGAGGGGGACCCGTGAGCGTGCCGGTGGGCAAGCTGAGGAGGCCGCGGCTCAGCCGGTCGGTCATCGACCGCACCTGGCTGTTCGCCCGCCCGCCCTCGGCGGTCCTGGCGCCGGAGGCCGACGGGGAGCGCCCCGACCCGGTCGTGACCCTCGTGTCCGCGCCGCCCGGCGCCGGCAAGACGACGCTGCTCGCCTCCTGGGCCCGGACCCGCGAGGCGCACGGCGACCCCGTCGCGTGGGTGTCGCTGGACCGGGCCGACGACGACCCCGCGGCCTTCTGGGACGCGCTGCTGCTCGGCGTGCGCGGGGCGCTCCGCGGCGGCCCGGACCCCGGCGAGGAGCTCTCGGCGTCACCGCCGGCCCGCCGGGCGCGGGGAGCGGAGCCGATCCCGGAGCTCAACCGGCTCGTCGAGGCGGCGTCGCGCCGGGTCTGGCTGCTCCTGGACGACGTGCAGGAGCTCACCGGCGCGGAGGTGCACGCCGAGCTCGACGCGCTGCTGCGCCACCTGCCCGCCGGGCTGGAGCTCGTCCTGGCCAGCCGGCGCGACCCCGCGCTCGCGCTGCAGCGACTGCGCCTGGCGGGCCGGCTGCGCGAGATCCGGGCCGGCGACCTGGCCCTGGACCGGGACGAGGCGCGACAGCTGCTGGCCCACCACGGCGTCGTCCTCGGCGACGAGGAGCTCAGCCTCCTCGTCGAGCGCACCGACGGGTGGGCGGCGGGCCTGCGGCTGGCCGCGCTGACCCTCGCCGACGCCGCGGACCCCGCGGCGGTGGTGCGCCGCTTCGCCGGCGACGACCGGGCGGTCGCCGACTACCTCACCGCCGAGGTGCTCGCCGCGCTCGACGAGCGCCAGCGCGGCGTGCTGCGGCTGTGCGCGCTGCCCGAGCAGCTCACCGGCGAGCTGGCCGTCGTCCTCACCGGCGACCCGGAGGCCGGCGCCGTCCTGGAGCAGCTGTACCGCGACAACGCCCTGGTGAACGGGCCGGCGCAGCCGGGCGGCTGGTACCGCGTGCACCCGCTGCTGCGCAGCTACCTCCTCGCGGAGCTGGAGAGCGCGCACGCCGATCCGGCGCTGCGCCGGGACGTCGTCGCCGCCCACGGCCGGATCGCCACCTGGTTCGCCGGCCACGGCCAGCTCACCTGGGCGCTGGAGCACGCCACGCGGGCCGGCGACGACGCGCTGGCCGTCCGGCTCCTCCTCCCCCACGGGCCCCGACTGCTGGCCGGAGGCCGCCCGCGGATCCTGCGCCAGCTGATCGCCGCGTGCGCCGAGACCGTCCGGGCCGACCCGGCGGTCGCACGGCTGGACACCCTCGCCCTGCTCGACCTCGAGGAGTTCGCGCACGTCCCCGGGCCGCGGCTGCCCGGGCACGACCGGCTGGCCCGGACGCCGGCCGCCGCCGGTTCGGATGCCGGACCGCTCGCCGCGCTGTTGGCCCTGCACCACGCCCGGCACGAGCCCCGCGCCGCCGGTGCGGTGCTCGCCTCCAGCGCCGCCCAGGGCGCGGACCGCAGCGACGACCTGGGCATGCTCGTCGCGCTCAACCGGGGCATCGTCGCGCTCGTCGCCGGCCGGCTCGACGAGGCCGACGCCGACCTCGGCCGCGCCCAGGCGCTGGCCGCCGGGTCGGGCAACGCGTACGCCGGACTGCGGGCCGGCGCGTACCGGACCGCGCTGGTCGCCGCCCGCGGCCAGTACCGCCGGGCCCGCGCGCTCGCCGACGCGACGGTCCGGGCGGCGGTCAGCGCCGGCGACGTGGACGCCCCCGAGGTGGCCGGCACCGTGCTGCTGGCCGCGCACAGCGCCCGCCAGGAGCTCGACGGCGCCGCCGCCCGGCGCCTCGCCGACCAGGCGTCGGCCCTCCTCGAGGGCAGGGCGGACGTCGACACCCTCGTCTCGCTGCGCTCGCTGCAGGCCGTCCTCGACGTCGACGACGGTGGCGACCCGCTCGAGGGCTGCCGGCGCCTGCGGGAGGGCTGGACCGTGGCGGCCGGCCGGAGCCTGTCGGCGCCGCTCACCATCTGGCTGTCCTACGCCGAGCACCGCTGCGCGTGGCTGGCCGGGCGGCTGGACTGGGCCCACGACGCCCTGAGCCGGTTGGAGCGACTCCAGCCCGGCGGCGACGCGGCGGTGCTCGCCGCGACCGACCACCTCGCCCGCGGCCGCCCCGACGCCGCGCGGCACCGCCTGGGCCCCGTGCTCGACGGCACGCTCGCCTGCCTCCTGCCGGTCGACCTGCAGCAGGCGTGGCTGCTCGAGGCGCTGCTCAGCGACTCCGCGGGCCAGTCCGCCCGCAGCCACGAGGCGCTGCGCGCGGCCCTGGACGCGGCGGCGGAGTCGGGCGCGCTGCGCGCGTTCGTCGACGTGCCGGGCGTGGCCGGGCTGCTGCAGGCGAACGCGGACCGCTTCGGCCGCCTGGACCCGCTCGCGGACCGGATCCGGGCGGCCGCCCGCGCGCGGGCCGACCACACCGTCGTCCCCCTGACCCCCCGCGAGCTCGCCGTCCTCGCCGACCTGCCCGCCCAGCTGACCCTGGAGGAGATCGCGGAACGCCGGCAGGTGTCGGTCAACACCGTGAAGACGCACGTGCGCTCGATCTACCAGAAGCTCGGTGCCTCCAGCCGCCGCGAGGCGGTGGCCGCCGCGCGCCGCCGCGGCCTGCTCTAGTCGGGCAGCTGCCGCAGCTCGACGACCGTCAGGCCCAGGGACTGGAACCGGTCGAGCAGGCCGTGCAGGTGGGAGCCGTCGGTCACGGGCCCGAACATGACCGTGCCGCCCGTCGCGCCGACCCCGGTCGTGAGCTCCGGGAACGCGCCGGCCACCGCCTCGGACACCCGACCGGGGAGCAGGAACTCGTAGCGCACACCGGCCACCCCCTCGCGCCGTCCGGGGCGGCGCCCCTCCTCGACCGCACCGGGCGGCGAGCACGGACCCGCCCGCCCAGGGTCGGCCCGCCCGACGCCTGCCGGATCACCCGGCCCGGGTGATCGCCCCGGCCGGGACCAAGGGCCCTGGGAGCCCCGATTCCGTCACGGCACCGTGACGGTATGCCTCAGCACCGGGCCCCGAGCACCTCGACGACGTCGTCCTCCCCCGCCCCCGGCGGGCTCCCCGCCTCCGCCGCGGAGCGGCCCCTGAGCCCGCTGTTCACCGCCTCGATCGACCCGCTGCAGGGCACGATCGCCCTCCGCGGCCGGCTCGACGGGCTCGGCGCCGACGCGCTGCGCGCCAGCGTGCTCCGCCTCCGGGACGTCGGGCACCGCTGCATCGACGTCCGGCTGCGCCCGGGCGCCAGCCTGGACGCCGACGCCCGGGACCTCCTCGACGAGCTCGCCGGCCACCTGGCCACCGAGGGCGTGCTGCTGACCGTCCGGTGACCCGCGTCGCTCCCGAACCCTGGACCCCCGGCATCGAGCCGGCGACCCCACGCCCCGGGCAGCCGGGCGCGGCGGACGCACCGCAGGGCCGGCTGCACGCCGTCGCCGCCGACGGGCTCGTCACGGGCATGGCCCTCTGCATGACCCCGGTGCTCCTGCTCGACCCGGCGTACTGGGCCTGGCCGGACGACGGCAGCTCCGCCTGGCCGCTGTGCTGGACCTGCCTCGCCCTGACCTGCTGACCGACGGCGCGGCCCCGGCGGGAAGCCGGCCCGGCCCCGGCGCCGGGGCCACCCGGACGGGATGAGGACCGGCGCGCCCGCCGTCCCTAGCGTTCGGCGGGGTCGCGACGGCAGGGCTCCGACAGGAGGGCCACGACAGGAGGGCCACGACAGAGGGCCACGACAGGCAGGGGTCGGGCATGGAGACGCGGGAGTCCCCCACCCGGGCCGACCGTCGCCCGCCGCCGAGGCAGCGGTTCGTGCCGTCGGCGGCCCTGCGCACCGCGCAGTCGCGGGGCGAGACGCTCGACCAGGTCCTGGACCGCAACCTCAACGAGCTGCTGCAGGAGCTGCGGGTCGCGTTCACCGGCGTCCAGATCCAGTTCGCGTTCCTGCTGGGCCTGGCGTTCACCCAGCGATTCACCGAGCTCGACGGGTTCGGCGTGACCGTCTACACGGTCGCGCTGCTGACCACCGCCTCGGCGACGATGGTGCTGCTCGCGCCGGTCCCCTTCCACCGCATCGTCTTCCGCCGGGGGCAGAAGGCCGCGCTGGTCGCGGTCGGCGACCGGCTGCTGTCGCTGGGGATCGCGCTGCTGGTGCCGGCCATCAGCAGCTCGGTGCTCCTGGTCCTGGACGTCGTCCTCGGGCGGTGGCAGGCGGTCGTCGGCTGCGCCGTCACGGCGCTGATCGGTTTGGTGACCTGGTACGCGCTGCCGATCGGCGTCCGCCGCTCGGGGCGCGGCCGGCGCCCGGTGCCCGCCGGGGACACCGGGCACCGCGGACGGTGACGCGGCGGGACCGATCGCCGCGCGGGACCGACGGCGCCGTCGGTCAGCCGCCGGTCCGGGTGTCGGCGGGCGCGTCGGCCGGGGCGGCCTCGGGCGTGCGGGCCTCCTGCCTCGGCACGGACGCGGCGCCGCCCAGCTGGTCCTCGGCGCGCCGCATGTCCTCGGCGAGCTGGTCGGCGGCCATGTCGGTGGCGCGGGAGACGACGCGGTTGGCCGCCTTGATGGTCTGCGCGACCGCGTCGGCCAGGTTGAACTCGTAGACGGCGATCAGGCCGGCCTCGCCGGCGTCGAGGGTCTCCCCGAGCTCCTTGAGGTCCCCGCGGGACATGCCCCCGCGCGCGTGGCCGACGACCCCGCCGATCGCCGCACCCGTCCCGCCGGCGGCGGCGATGCCGATGCCGACGGGCGGGAAGAGCACCGCCACCACCCCGGCCGCCAGGCCCCAGCCGAGCCCCACCGCCGCGCCGTGCCGGGTGGGCTGCTCGTGCTTCTTCACGATGCGGACCGACCCGTCGGCGTCCTTGGCGATCACCGCCGCGTCGAAGTCGTGCGAGCTGCGCACCACGCGGTACAGGGCCTTGACCGCCTCGTAGTCCGCGATCGCCGGTTCGACGTCGTCGTACGCCGCCGCGACGACGTACAGCGTGTCGTTCTCGTGCCTGGCCATGACGCTCCTCTCGGGTCCTGCTCCTGCGGAGCCGCCAGCGTGGCCGGGCCCGGGGCGCGCGGGGATCACCCCCGCCGGGCGACCCCGCTCAGACCATCCGCAGCACGTCGGCCACGCGGTCGACGGCCCCGGAGTCGACCCGGCCGGTCGGCGCCGGCAGCGCCGCGACCGCCGCCGCCAGCGTCTCCCGCAGGGCGGCGTCGCGCCGGTCCCCGGGCAGCGCGGCGAGCCGGGCGACCACCACCCCGAGCCGGTTGCGGGCCGGGCCCGTCCGGTGCACCGGGTCCAGGCGCCGGGCGAGGCGGGCGCGCCGGCCGGTGCCGGTGACCCGCGCGAGCCGGCGCTGGGCCCGGCGCCGCACCCGGACCAGGACGGCGGGCTCGCCGGTCGCGGCGCAGGCCGCGTCGACGGCGGCCAGGACGACGGTCGCGGTCCCGCGCGGACCGGCCGGCGCCGCCGCCGCCAGGTCGGGGGCGAGCCGGGCGAGCGCGGGCCGGCCCTCGTCGGAGGTGGCGTCGTTCACCAGCCGGGCCAGGGCGGCCAGGGCGGGGTCGGTGCAGCGCGAGTGGTCACCGAACGGCGTCCCGGCCAGGACGGACACGTACTCCATCAGGCACGCGCCCTGCTCCGGCGTCCGGTGCGCCCCCACCTCCAGCTGCGGCAGGCCGTCCGGCGTCCGCTGCCCCGCCTCGGCGGGCGACCGACCGACCGCCGGGGCGGTGCCACCGGGAAGGGATCGCTCCTGCGCCATGGCTGCCTCCTCCGTCGCCCCGCCGACGCTAGGCCCGGCGGGCCCGGCGGGCCTCACCCGCCGCTGATGACCTGTGTGCCCGCGATGGTGGGCGCGGCGGGCGGTGCCCTCCTCATCCCGCCGGGATGGGGCGACGGCCCGGGCGGCTGCGCACAGTGCCGCGCCATGACCGACGACGCCATGACCGACGACAGGGCCACCACGCGGGCCGACAGCGACCGTCGGCAGCTGCTGCGCTCGCTCGGCACGCCCGACTCGATGCTGCACGAGTTCGACTTCTGGGACGGCCGCTACGAGGGCCGGCGCCTGTTCTCCGAGCTGTTCGGCACCTTCCTGCTGGTGCTGGTGGCCGTCGGCGGCGGGATGGTGAACGCCCGCTTCGGCGGGTCGGCGGTGCCCTACGGCGCGCTCGTCGTCGCCCCGGCGCTCATGGTCGCGGCGATCATCCTGTTCATGGGCGCGGTCTCCGGCGCCCACCTGAACCCCGCCGTGAGCGTCGCGTTCGCGCTGCGCGGCGACTTCCCCTGGCGCCGGGTGCCCGCCTACGTCGTCGCCCAGCTGCTCGGCGCCGTCCTCGCCACCCTGCTGCTGCGCGGGCTGATCGGGGAGCAGGGGGACGCCGGCCTCACCCTGCCCGGCTCCGGGATCTCGACCACCACGGCCCTGCTGTGGGAGGTCGTGCTCACCGTCGGGCTGGTGAGCACCATCCTGGGCGTCTCCTCCGGCGCGCAGCAGCTGGGCCCGATCGCCGCGCTGGGCGTCGGCAGCTACATCGCGCTCGCCGGGCTGTGGGGTGCGCCGGTCAGCGGCGCGTCGATGAACCCCGCCCGCTCCCTGGGGCCGGCCCTCGTCCTCGGCGACTGGGCGTCGTGGTGGGCCTACCTGCTCGGCCCGCTGGTCGGCGCCGTCGTCGCCGTGGGCTTCGCGTTCGTCCTCCGCGGCGCGGGCGGCGGCCGCAGCGGCCGGGACGCGGCGCAGGGCACGCTCGGCGAGGACCGGCGCCCCGGACCGGACGGCCGCACCGCGACCCCCGGCGCCGACCCGCGCTGAGGCGTGCGGACGTCAGCGGTCGACCGGGCCGCGCCCGGACGACAGGTGGCCGACCAGCCACGCGTCGAGGGCCACGACCAGGTCGTCGCAGAGCCCGTGCAGGGACGACGACCGCCAGCGCCGGAGGTCGAGGACCCGCACCAGCGCGTCGACCCGGGGGTCGTTCCGCTCCGCCGTCTGCACCGGGTGCAGCGGCCCGACGTCCGTCCCCGGCAGCTGCGCCACGAGCATCAGCACGCCGTGGTGGTCGACCGCGCCCACCGCGCGGCGGGCGAGCATCGGCCCCGTCAGCCCGCGCCACTCCGAGGGCTCCAGCTCCGCGACGATCGCCGCGGCCCGCCCGTCTCCCGACTCCCCTGACACCTTCCCCGGCACGTCGCCATCCCCTCGTCGGCGCCGGCGGCACGCTCGAGGGCTGGGCGTGACGGAGCACGGATACCCGCCGGGCCCCGGCCGCATGCACGCCGTCGCCGCCCGGCGCCGTCACGGGCCGCGTTCGCGGGGCGCCCGGGGCAGATCGGCCAGCGCGGCCGCCAGGAACGGGCCGACCAGCCGGTCGGCGTCCGGCCGGGCCACGGCGACCTCCCACGGGCGGCCGTCCGGCGTGGCCAGGCTGAGAGCGACGGGGTGCAGCCCGAGGCCGCGGACCTCGTCGGGGAGCAGCCGCCGCACGGTGGCGTCCTCGGCGACGCCCGCCTCCACCGGCGTCAGCCACAGCCGCAGGAACCCGGAGCGGACCAGCAGCACGTCCCCGGCCCAGGCCGCCCGGGTGCGCCGCCGCGCCCAGCGCTGCTCGCCGCGCGACCACCGCCCGCGGGCGGGGCCGACCCGGCACCGGAAGGAGGGGAGCCGGCGGGCGTGGTGCAGCCGGCCTCAGAGGGTCAGGACGCCGGTGGTGGCCCCGGCGACCAGGACGGCGCCGATCGCCGCCAGGAGCGGGGACATGGCGCACCTCCCTCGCGACGGACGCGGAACGGGGCCCGGCTGCCGCCGCAGACGGGCCCCGGTCCGCCCGCGGTCAGCCGGTGGTCGCCGGCGCCTGCTCCTCCTCGAAGACCTCGCGCAGCTTGGCCTCCTCCTCGTTGCTGAGGTTGGTCTCGACCAGGACCATGTGCTGGCCCTCGAAGGCCTCGCGCACCCGGTCGACGACCGCACCGGAGGAGAGCACGAACAGCGCGGAGGTCCCCGGCTGGATCTCCTCCCGCATCCGGCGGATGAAGGAGTCGTCGATCCCGACGTCGGACATGCTGCCGACCAGCGCGCCCATGCCGGCGCCGATGGCCATGCCGAGCAGCGGGATGAAGAAGATCAGCCCGAAGAGCATCCCCCAGAAGGCACCGCCCAGGGCGCCGGCGCCGGTGAGGCTGGTGAGCTGGCGCGTCTTGGGCTTCCTCGCCCCTTCCGGGTACGACACGATCGCGGCGTCGTGGATCTTGATCAGCTCCCTGCGCTGCAGGTCCTTGAGCGTCTCCTCGGCGATCGCCGCACCGTTCACGGTGGGGAACTTCCAGACGGTCATCGTGGCCATCGGTCTCTCCTCGGGTTGCTGCCGCCGGAACCGGTCGGTCCGGGGTCCTCGGGCGGGGTCAGGAGCTGAGGATCCGGCTCTTCTGGAGCGCGAACTCGGCGTCGTCGAGGACCCCGGAGTCCCGCAGCTGGCCCAGCTCGCGCAGCTGCGCGAGCTTCGTCTCGGTGTCGGTGCCCGCCGGGGCCGGCGCGGCCGGCTCCGGCGCGTACTGCGGCGCGTACTGCGGCTCCGGCGCCCGGGTCGCCTGCTGGTTCGCCCAGCGGTTGGCCTGGCGCCGGGAGACCCGGTTGGACACGGCGGTGGCGGTGCCGGCGATGACGGCGGTGCGGGCCATCCCGCGGAGCAGGGGCATGACGACTCCTGTGTGGTCGGGACGGCGCCGGCCCCACCGGCCGGCGCCGCGGGGACGGGTCAGCCGACGGCCGCGGGCCGGCGCACGGCCGGGTGCCAGAAGGCGGCGACGACCAGCAGCAGGCCGAAGGCGGCGATCTGCAGGCCGAGGACGACCGAGAGGACGAGGACGGTGGCCTCGGGCCAGACGATGGCGATGACCCCGATCACCACGTTCACCGCGCCGGCGAGCACGAGCCACCCCCAGCCGGGGATCTCCGAGCGGGCGACCACGGCGACGCCGGCCCGCATCGCACCGTGGGTGATCAGCGACAGGCCGGTGATCAGCGCGAGCACCCAGAGGGTGACCCCGGGCCAGACGATCGCGAGGACGCCGCCGACGGCGAGCACCGCGCCCAGCACGTAGGAGCTGCCCCGCCGGTGCTCCTCCCCGGCCGCCCCGACGGCGACCTCCAGCAGCCCGCCGGCGATGAAGGACAGCCCGACCAGCAGCGCCAGGGTGCGGGCGGCGGCGACCGGCTGGAACAGCAGGACGACGCCCAGGACGAACACGGCCACACCCAGCACGCCCACCGCGACGCGGACGCCGGTGTGCCTGCTCGGGGTCGCACCCGTGTACGGGCTCGAGACGTTCGCGGTCATGCCGGCTCCTCCCCGCGGACCGATCCGTCGGCGCCGACCCTCCCGCCGGGGTGCGCCGGTCGGCCTCACCCCCAGCGGATGACGCAGCGGTGCGACCGCGACCGGCACCGTCGCAGGCATGGGGAAGTGCGCGGGCGCGGCCGCGGTCGTGGGGGTGGCGACGGGGCTGGCGCTCGCCGCCTGCTCGTCGGACCCGGATCCCGAGCCCGCCGCGGCGACCTCCGGGGAGAGCTCCCCGGCCGCGTCGTCGTCGGCGGGCTCGTCGGGCTCGGCGGCCGGCAGCGGCGACGTGTGTGCCGCCGCCGACGACCTCGGCACGGCGCTGACCGGGCTGCGGGACGTCGACGTCGTCCGGCAGGGCACGGCCGCCGTCGGCTCGGCCTGGAGCACGGTGGAGGACGCCTGGACAGGCCTGGCCGACGCCGCGCGCGCGGAGTACGGCGACGCGGTCGACGCGGTGCAGTCCGACGCCGACGCCGTCCAGAGCTCCCTCGACGCGGCGACGGCCAGCCCGTCGGCCGCGTCGCTGACCGCGGTGGCGACCGCGGTCGGCGACTTCCTGCAGCAGGCCGGATCACTCGTCGACGAGGTGGACGCGACATGCTGACCATCGAGGCACAGGCCCCCGCACGGCCGGCGACGACGCCGGCGGACCGCCGGCCGACCCCGCAGGAGCGGCGGGCGGCGGGCAAGGCCCTGCGGGCGGCGGTCCCGCTCGAGGCGCACGCCGCCTTCACCCGGCGCCCCGGCACGCCGGACCCGGTGACGCTGCTCGACGAGCAGGCCGCCGACCGGGTCCCCGACCTGGTGCCGATCCGCTACGGCCGGATGCTCCAGTCCCCGTTCGCCTTCTACCGCGGCGCCGCCCGGGTCATGGCCGCCGACCTGGCCGGCGCCCCGCGGTCGGGGCTCACCGTGCAGATGTGCGGGGACGCGCACGTGTCCAACTTCGGGCTGTTCGCCTCCCCGGAACGGCGGCTGGTGTTCGACGCCAACGACTTCGATGAGACCCTGCCCGGGCCGTTCGAGCACGACGTCAAGCGGCTCGTCGCGAGCCTGGTCATCGCGGCGCGGGCGAAGGGCATGGGCCGCAAGCAGCGGCGCGCGCTCGCCACCGCCGCCGGCGCGTCCTACCGGACGGCGATGGCGGAGTTCGCCGGGATGCGCGACATCGAGGTCTGGCACTCCCACATCGACGCCGACGAGCTCAACGCCGAGCTCGCCCCGCAGCTGGAGGGCAAGCCGCGCCGCCGGCTGGCCCGGGCGCTGGAGAAGGCGCGCACCCGCGACACCCTCCAGGCCTTCGGCAAGCTGACCGACGTGGTCGACGGCCGGCTGCAGATCCGCGCCGAGCCGCCGCTGCTGGTGCCGCTGCGCGACCTCGTCACCCAGGACGAGGAACACCGGTTCGCCTCGTCGTTCCCGGAGGTGGTCCGCCAGTACCGGAGCTCCCTGCAGGCCGATCGGCGCACCCTGCTCGAGCGGTACGCCTTCGTCGACATGGCCCGCAAGGTCGTCGGCGTGGGCAGCGTGGGCACCCGCTGCTGGGTCGTCCTGCTCGTCGGGCGCGACGCGGACGACCCGCTGCTGCTGCAGGTCAAGGAGGCGGTGCGGTCGGTGCACGAGGAGTTCGTCGGCCGCAGCCGGCACGCCAACCAGGGGCAACGGGTGGTGACCGGCCAGCGGCTGATGCAGCAGGCCTCGGACATCTTCCTCGGCTGGCAGCGGACCACCGGCGTCGACGGCGCCCTGCACGACTTCTACGTCCGGCAGCTGCGGGACTGGAAGGGGACGGTCGAGGTCGACGAGCTGCGCCCCGCGGGGCTGCAGAGCTACGGGCAGCTGTGCGCCTGGTGCCTGGCCCGGGCCCACGCGCGCTCGGGTGACCGCATCGCGATCGCCGGGTACCTCGGCTCCTCCCCCGCCTTCGAGGAGGCGCTGGCCGAGTTCGGCGAGGCCTACGCCGACGTGAACGACGGCGACCACCGCCGGCTGGCCGAGGCCGTGGCCTCCGGCCGGGTGCGGGCGGAGCTCGACGTCTGAGGGCACCCGAGCGTGGCCGCCCCTCCCCGCGACGCCCCGGACCCGGTGCGGGACCTGCCGGCACCCGGCCGCCGGACCTTGGCCGCGGCCGTGGGCCGCACGCTGCTCACCACGCTCGGCGTGCTGGTCCTCTACGCCGTCCTGCCGCTGAGCGGCCCCTTCGGCGTGGCGACGTGGCTGCTGCTCGGCGCCGGCCTGGCCGGGATGGGCCTGCTCGCGACGTGGCAGGTGCGCGCGATCCTGCACTCACCGCACCCGGCGCTGCGGGCGATGGAGGCGGCCGCCCTGTCGATCCCGCTCTTCCTGGTGCTGTTCGCCGCGGCGTACGTCGTCCTCGCGTCCGGCGACGAGGCCGCCTTCACCGAGCCGCTGGACCGGGTCGACGGCCTGTACTTCGTGGTCACGGTGTTCGCCACGGTCGGCTTCGGGGACATCGCGCCGGTGAGCACCACCGCCCGCGTCCTGACGACGGTGCAGATGGTGGGGAACCTGGTCCTCGTCGGCCTCGTGCTGCGGGCGTTCCTCGGGGCGGTCGACCGGGGACGCCGCCGCGCGGAACAGGAGTCCGCCGGCCGGGACTGACCGGCCGGCACCGGCGGGTCACACGGAGAGCAGGCGCTCCTTCTCGCGGAGGAACTCCTCGTCGGTCAGCACCCCCGCGTCGCGGGCGGCGCCCAGCCGCACGATGAGGTCCAGCCGGCCGTTCAGCGTGCTCATCGCCTCCGGCGTCAGGGCGGCCGGGACGAGGGTGTCGGCCGGCGAGGCCGGCCGCGGCTCCGGCACGACGTCCGAGGCGACGACGGCCGAGGCGACGACGGCCGAGGGGACGGCGGCCGGCGCGGCGGCCGCCGGCGCGGGGACCCGGTCGGGCGCCTCGGGCGGCCCGGGCGCCTGGTCCTCCAGCCAGGCGACCGCGCCCAGGTACAGGGCCACGAGCGCGCCGATCCAGGCCAGCACCGACAGCGTCGGCTCCGGCCAGCACAGCACCACGACCGCGGCGACGACGATGCCGGTCCAGCGGACCGGGCCGTGGTGGGCGCGGACGTGGGCGCCGAGCCGGGCGCTGCGCTGCCGCAGCTGCAGGCCGTCGGCGAACGCCCGGCTCCAGGCGGCGACCCGGCGGGGCCACGGCTCGCGCGCGGCCTCCTGCGGCGTCCCGCCGTCGGCCGCGGACGCCGCGGCGGCCGCGGCCTCCGCGCGGCGGGCGCGCAGCTGCACCCGCGCCGACGCGACCCCGCTGCGCACCCCGGCGACGACGCCGAGCCGGCCCCAGACCAGCGTGCCCACGAGGACCAGCAGGACGGCGACCAGCACCCACAGCGTCCGGGAGCGCAGGCTGGAGGCCAGGACGTCGTACATCGCCCCGACCGCATCCCGGTTCTCGGGCCGGGCCTGCGACACCAGCGCGCCGCGGCCCAGCCGGAGGGCGGCCAGCAGCAGCAGGAGCAGCACCGTCGTCGTCACCGTCCACGCACGCAGGGTGCGGCGGCGGTGGGCGGAGACGCCCAGCGCGCCGGCGAGCGTGGCCAGGGCGACCAGCCCCAGCCACCACCACACGTCCTCCAGCAGGTCGATCGCGTCGTAGAGCTGCGGTTCGTCGGCCGGGCTGAGCAGGGTCACGCCGGCGTCGTCGGGCAGCAGGTCCAGCACCTGCCCGGCCACCCCGTCCTGCAGCGAGGCGGGCACCCGCTCCTTGGCCTGGCCGAGGGTGAACTCGATCGGCTCGCCGGCGACCAGCTGGTCGTGGACGGAGGTCAGCGCGGCGTTCGTCAGCGGGCGGAACGGGTCGCTGGTCAGCAGGCGCTGCACACCGGCTGACACCAGGGAGCGGATGCCGTTCTCCACGGTGCCGCGGTACTGCTGCAGCCGTGGCGGCAGCGCGGTCAGGGCCTCGTCGACGACGTCCTGCACCTGCTGCTGGGTCATCACGGTCTCGGTGACCCGCTCGTTGACGCGGGCCTCGACCTCGGGCAGGTCGATCATCGTGTCGACGGTCGACACGAACCGGTCGGTGTCGATCACGGTCTGCCGGGTCCACAGCGAGACGCCGGCGAGGACCAGCGTGAGCGCGCTGACGAGGACCAGCAGGCCGGTGCCCAGACGACGCACGGCTCCTCCCTCCGGCGAGGGCGGGCCCGGAGCCCGGCCACCGGAGGTCAGGGTGGCGACGAGGGGGGCGCCGCTCATCACCCGGCGGGGATGACGGTGGCCGCGCCCGGGCGGCGGATCCCCGACGTCCTCCGCTCGGGGTGACGCCCGGCGTCCGGCGGCTCGCCAGGCTGGCGGCGCCGTCGTGCCCACCCCAGGAGGAGCCATGACCCAGACCGCCCCGGACAACGCCCTCGACCGCATCGCCCAGGGCGACGCCCCGGTCCTCGAGGAGCTGCTCGCGATGAACCTCGACGCGCTGGAGCGCTCGGGGCTCGACGCCGAGACCTACCTGCTCGTCCGGCTGGCCGCCCTGGTCGCCGTGGACGCTCCCCCGGTCTCCTACCTGATCACCCTGGGCGCGGCGGCCGACGCGGGCCTGACCGTCGAGAAGGCGCAGGCCGTGCTGGTGGCGATCGCCCCGGTCGTCGGCAGCGCCCGCGTGACCGCGGCGGCCGGTGCGATCCTGCGCGGCGTGCTGGGCGCCGCCGCGCTCGCCGGGCCCGACGTCCCGGAGCCGCGCACCCCGTAGCGAACCGCACCGGCGCGGGTCCCGGCGACGACGCATCGCCGGGACCCGCGTCGTGTCCGGGCCGGTGGTCGGCCGGCGGTGGCCCCGGGCCGGTCGGCCTCAGGGCTGGTCGGCGTCGTGCGGCTCCGGCGTCGCGGTGCGGACCTCGAGCAGGTCCAGGCCCAGGACGCGCAGCCGCTGCAGCACCCCGTGCAGCCCGGACTGGTCCGTCGGCGCGGTCCTCAGGATGGTCAGGGGCGGTTCCTCGCCGAGGTCCTCCGCGCCGATCTCCTCGAGCAGTTCGGCCGGCACCGGTCCCCGCACCCTGAGCTCGTACACCTGAGGTCCCATCTCCGCGCGCTCCCTCGACATCGGTGGGCGCCCCGAGCCGGCCCCCTCCCGGGGCCGCCGGCCGACCGGTCCTCCGGCCGGTGCCGGTGGCGCTCCGATCCCCGATGCGCCGAGCGTCGCCCGCCGGGAGGCCGCCGGCCTCCCCCCGCTCGGATGAGCCGGTCGGTGCCGGCGGGCCGGAGCGGCGGCTCCCCGGCCGCGGTCATCCCGGTGGGGGGATGGGGACCGGCCGGCCGGCGCCGCACCCTGGCGGCGACGACGCCCACGGACCGGCCCACGGACGGGGGGCTCCCGGCGATGACCGCACCCCAGGACACCGCGGTGCGCAGGTCCCTGCGCCGGCTCACCCTCGGCTCGGGACCGCTGAAGCGGCGCTCGGACCGCGTCCAGGTCGCCGGGCGGCTGCTCCTGGCCCTGTCGTTCCTCCTCGCGCCGGTCGCCGCCGTGACCGCGTCGTCCGCCGTCTCGGCGCAGCTGCGGTCGGTCGCCGCCGACCAGGCGGCCGAGCGCTCGCAGACCCGCGCCGTCCTGCTCGAGGACGCCCCGGGACCGACGGCGGCCGCCGGCCCGGGCTCCGCCGGTGCGGTGCCGGCCCGGGTCACCTGGGCCGGGCCCCGAGGGACCCGCGAGGAGGGCACGGCGCTGGTGCCACCCCGCGCGGAGGCGGGCACCGCGGTGGAGGTGTGGGTGGACCGGGAGGGCCACCGCACCCTGGCCCCGCTCGACCCGCGCGGCATCCCCGCGCAGGCCGGGGCGATGGGCGGGGTGACGCTGGTGGGGATCCCCCTGGTCACCTGGCTGCTCTACGTCGCCCTGTGCACCGGGCTGGACCGCCACCGGGAGCGCGGCTGGGCGCGGGAGTGGGCCGCGGTCGAGCCGGACTGGCGCTCCCGGCTGCTCTGAGCGACCGCGCCGGTCAGCCGGCGGGGGTGCGCGGCGCGGGCGGCGTGGCCGGGTCGCCGGCCTCCGCGGCCTCCAGGGCGTCGAGGGCCGCCACGAGGGCCTGCACGGGGACGTGCCCCGCGGCGACCAGCTGCCCGCCCGAGCGGCGGACGGCGGAGGCACGGCGCCGCCCACGCGTTCTCGTACACGAGGACGCCGGCGGCGGTGCCCGGCTCGAGCGCCGCCGCGGCCTCGGCCACGTCCTCGTCGTCGAGCAGCCCCGAGGAGGCGCCGTCGAACAGGGCCGCCTCCAGCAGGTGCATCCGCTCCAGGTCCACCTGGGTCAGCGTGGTGACGACGCCCTCCCGGTCCTTGCGCAGGAACACCAGGTCGAGGATGCGGATGACCCCCCGGTCGACGAGGTCGACCAGCAGCGGGAGGGCCTCCCCGCTCATCCGGTCGGTGGGGAAGGCCACCACGATGTAGTCGACCGGGCCCATCTGGTCGAGGGCGGTGGCCTGCTCGAGGTCTGCGGTCATGTCTCCCCCAGTGGGCGGGTTCGGGCGGCGGACGCGGTCGACGATCCCGGCCGGCGGCGGCGCGGCACGTCACCCGTGGCGGAGGACCCCGGGCGCGGCAGGCGCCCCCGTCCCCGCCCCCGCGCGCTGGAGCGGGGCGCTCGGGACTAGCGGTACTTGAGCTCCCGCCCGTGCACGACGATCGCGAAGATCACGATCACGTTCAGCACGATCATGATCGTCGACCACACCGGGTAGGCCGAGATGAACGCGAGGTTCACGATCGCGCTCAGCATGGCGATGCCGACGCCGACCACGCGGGCCAGCATGTTGCCGGCCAGCAGCCCGAGGCCGGTGAGGACGGCGATGATGCCGATGGCCAGGTGGACCCAGCCCCAGGTGTTGTAGTCGACGTCGACGACGAGGCCGTCGGAGGTCACCGCGTAGAAGCCGTCGTCGAACAGCGCGACCAGACCCTCGATGATCTGGAAGGCGCCCAGCAGGACCATCATCACGCCGCCGAAGACCACCCATCCCGCCCAGGCCGACACCGGCTCGGCGTAGGGGGCGCTGCTCTCCGTGGGGCGCTGGTGCGAGGTGTCCGTCATTGCCTGTCCTCCGCGGGGTCGTTCCCGGCTCGGGCCGTCCCCGGCGGGGACGCGGCCGGACGAGTGGGTGGCGTGCGCGCCCAGCGTCGGACCCGCGCCGCGGCCGGGCATCGTCCGCGCCGAGTGAGTTCCGGCGCGGCGCGGCGGCGCGGCGGTCCTCCCACCGGGGGGATCCGCCGCGACCGACTCGGCGGTCGACTGGGGGCGGACGCCGCGGACCGGCGTCGGCGGCGCGCGAGGACGGAGACCTGGGATGGGGTGCGCCGACGGACCCCCGGGGAGCTCCCCGGGCGGGCAGGCACCGGCGACGGCGCCGCGCACGCCCCGCACCCGCTCGCGGGCGGCCGGCATGGCCGAGCAGGGCCGGGAACGGGCCGCGGGGGCGGCCGCGCGCGTCCGTGCCGGCGCGGTCGGGTCGGTCGGGACCCGGGTCCGCGACCTGGACACCCGCCACCACGCGCTCGTCTTCGGCGCGCTGGGCATGGTCGCGTTCGTCCCGGCGGTGATCAGCCTGAGCGCCGTGCTCCCGCTGGGCCGCGAGCACGGGCTCGCCGACCGGCTGGCCCACCACATGGCGTTGTCGGCGGAGGCCCGGGCGCAGGTGCGCGAGCTGTTCGCCACCGCCGACACCGTGCACACGCCGACGTCGGTCGTGGGCGCCGCCGTCACGGTGCTGGCCGCCTACGCCTGGCCGGCGGAGCTGCAGCGGTTCTACGCGGCGGTGTGGGACCTGCCCCGGCTGGGCCGCCGGCACCTGTGGCGGCCGATGGTCTGGCTGGGGTCGCTGCTGGCCGGCGTGGCCGTCGTCGCCGCCGTGGGCACGCTCGCCGCCGGCGTCGCCGGGGCGGTGCTGACCACCGTCCTGTCCGCCCCGCTGGTCCTGGCGTGGGCGTGGTGGTCGCAGTGGTTCCTGCTCGCCGGGCGGGTGCCGTGGCGGGCGCTGCTGCCGGGCGCGCTCGCGACCGCCGCCGGGCTCGCCGCGGTGAGCGTGACCACGAGCGTCTACCTGTCGCGCGCCGTCGTGGTGAACGCCGAGCGGTACGGCCCGATCGGCGTCGTGTTCGTGCTGATGAGCTGGCTGACGTGGGTCAGCGTCGTGCTGCTCGGCGGCGCCGTGGTCGGGCACGTGCTGCACGTGCGGCGGGCCGGGTCAGCCGGCTGAGGGGGTCTCCCCCGGCGCCGGGCGGGACGGGCGCCGGGCCTGCGCCGGGCGGTCGCCGCGTCGCCCGGCGGCCGTCGCGCGGCGGTGCGGCACGACGACGCCGTCCCCCAGGGAGGACGGCGGGGCGGGGTCCTCCCGGGAGGTCCCCGGCGGGGGTGGGGTGCCGCCCCGGGCGGGCTTCGGCGGGGGCGCGCACCGGCGGATCTCCACGACCTCCACGTCGCTGTCGATCAGCCGGCGGAGGGTGTCGGCGAGGTCCCGGTCGGCCGGCACCCGCAGGCGGTACAGCGTCCGGCGCGGCACGGCGGTCCGGCGCACCGGTATCCGCAGGGTGGCCAGGGTCGCCGTCCCCACGTGCGTGCCCACGAGCAGCTCGTACCGGATCCGCGACGCTCCCATGGCGTCCGCACCTCCCCCGGCGGTCAGATCAGGCCGCGTTCGCGCGCCCGTCGGACCGCCTGGTTGCGCCTGCTCACGGCCAGCTTGCGCAGGATGCTCCGGACGTGCGTGCGCACGGTGTTCACCGAGATGAACATCGTCGCCGCGATCTCCGCGGTGGAGAGCATCTCCGCGAGGTAGCGCAGGACCTCCACCTCCCGGTCGCTGAGCGGCTGCACCACCTCGTGGGTGGCCGCCGCCGGCCCGCCCTCCCCGGCGGTGGGGCGGGCACCGCTGGACGGGTTGAGCCACGCGCCGGCCGCCTGCAGGCGGGGGTGCGCGCGCAGCAGGCGGCGCACCTGGGGTGGCGTGTCCACGAACGGCCAGCGGAGCAGCTCGGGCCGGGCGTGCTCGAGCGCCGCCGCGAGCTCCTCGGCCGCGCCCGTGGCGTCGCCGCCCTCCAGCAGCTGGCAGGCCCGCACCACCGTGGACTCCACGACCTCCGCCGGCGAGGCCGAGGTCTCGCCGTCGACCGGCAGCTCGACCGCCCCGGTCCCGCCGAGCAGGCCCAGCGACGCCTGCAAGCGCCGGCTCCAGGGGTCGTCGCGGGCCCGGTCGCGGAGGATCGCCAGGCCCTCGGCCACGTGTCCGCGGGCGACGGCCAGGCGCACCACCTCGGTGATCACCTGCTCGGCCACCCACCGGGGCAGGTGCTCCCCCTCCAGGTGCGGGCGCAGCGCCTCCTCGGCCAGCCCGTACTCGTGCCGCAGGCGGAGGTGCTGGGCGTGGAGCACGGCCTGCAGCGGGACGGAGGTCACGGTGCCCGCGTCCGCGGACCGGTCCCGCGCCCGGGCCCGGGCCAGCCACTCCCGCGACTCGACGAGCGCGTAGCGGCGCAGGTGCACCCACGCCAGGGCCGTCGCCGCGGCGGGGTCCCGGGCGTCCTCCTCCGCCCCGTGCTCGCCGGCGAGCGCCTCGGCCTCCGCCGCGAGCTGGGCCGCCCGGCTGAGGTGCCCCTCCAGCGCCTCGAGCAGCGCGAGGGCCCCGACGGCGGAGGACCGGAGCGTCCCCGAGCCCGCGGTGTGCGCCGCGGCGCCCGCGGTGCGCAGCACGGAGAGCAGCTGCCGGGTCGGGGCGTCGGTGCGCAGGGCGGTGAGCGCGCGCAGCCGGCTCACCACCGCCCATCCCTCGGCCCGCGCCCGGTCGTCGCCCTCGGGCAGGTCGGCCAGCAGCGCGGCCGCCGCGTCGAGGTCGGCGAGCCGGGCCGCGGGCGGCCCGCCCGTCACCGCGGCGGTCGCGGCCAGGTACGCCAGGGACGCCGACACCCGCAGCGCGGGCCGGCCGCCCTCCGCGCGGGCCGCGGCCGCGGCGGCGACGTCCGCGGGCTCCGGGCGTCGCCCGGCGGTGAGGGCGACGACCGTCCGGACGACGGCCGCCTCGGCGCCGGGCACGCCGGGCGGGAAGGCGGCGAGCCCGCGCAGGGCCGGGTCGGTCCGGTGCACCAGCAGGCGCGGGACGAACAGGTCGTCGACGAGCAGGCGGCTGACGAACGCCCAGTCCTCCGCCGCGGCGGCGTGCGTGACCGCCGTGCGGGGCCGGCCGTTCGCGGCGTACCACTCCGCGCACACCCGGTGCAGGCCGGCGAGCTCGCCCGGGTGCTCGTAGGCGAGCCGGGCCTGCAGCATCTCCCGGAACAGCGGGTGGACGCGGAACCCGCCGGGCGCGCCCGGGGACTCCTCGACGAACGCGTTGGCGTGCGCCAGGCCCGCGAGCACGCGGCGGGTGTTGCGCCGGCCGCACAGCCGGTCCACCAGGTCCGGCCAGAGCTCCGCCGTGACGCTCGTCCGGGCCAGGACCCGCCGGATGCCGGCCGGCTGGCCCTCCAGCACCTCCGCGACCAGGTACTGGGCCACGCTGCCGTCGTCGTGCGCCAGCGAGGTGACCAGCCGCTCGGGCGGGACGCCGCGGGTGAGCGGTGCGGCCGCGAGTCGCAGGCCGACCGCCCAGCCCTCGGCCTCGGCGCACAGCGCCGCCGCGATCTCCGGCGACACCGGCACGCCCAGGGCGGCGAACAGGTCGCCGGTCTCCTCCGGGGTGAAGGTGAGCTGCGCGCCGCGGATCTCCGCCATCGTGCCGTCGAGCCGGTACCGGTGCAACGGGAGCAGGGGGTCGGCGCGGCCGCAGAGGACGAGCCGCAGCCGGCTGCCGGCGTGCCGCAGCAGGAGGTCCAGGCCGGCGGTGACGGACCGGTCGGTGAGGTGGTCGGCGTCGTCGACGACGACCACGACGGGGTGCTCGGCGGCGACGACGTCGGCGACCAGGCGCGGGACCAGCGAGGTGCCCGGCGGTTCCCCCGGCACGGGGACCGGGGTGGCGGACAGCCGCACGCCCGCGCGGACCAGCGCCTCGACGAGGTAGCCCCAGAACGTGGCCGGGTCGTCGTCGTACTCGTCCAGGGTGAGCCAGCCGATCGGCCGGGTCCGCCCCTGGCGCTGCCGCCACGAGGAGGCCAGCACCGTCTTGCCCGAGCCCGCCGGGCCGCTGAGCAGGACGAGCGGGGACCGCTGCACCTGTGCCGTCAGCAGGTCCTGCAGGCGCCGGCGCTGCACGGTGGCGTGGGCGGACTCGGGCGGCGCGAGCTTGCTCTCCAGCAGCGCCGTCCCCCGCGGGGCGGCCGGCCCGACCGACCGCAGCGCGGACGAGGGGGCGATCCCCAGGGTCGACGGTCTGGTCATGCGTCGTTCCCCCTGTGCGCGACGACTGGTCGGTCCCGCTCCCCCGTCCTCGGCCACCGGCTCGGATGCCGTGCCCACCCTTCGCCACGTGTCCGGGCGCTGGTCAGGGGCGAAGGTCCTGCTGTGCTCGTCCACGGTGGAGGACCGGAGCGGCGGCGGGGTCACCCGCAGCGGATGAGGGGGGCCCGCGGCCGGTGCAGGACGCTCACCACCTCGACGGACCGGGAGGCCGCATGGGCGGGGCAACCGACGGCGGTCCACCGTGGTGGTGACCCCGGTGCACCCGCTGCACGCGGGCCGGGCGCGACCGGTGGCCGCGACCGGCGCGGTGGAGGACGCGGTCCACGACGCGGTCCACGGCGCCCTCGCGGTCCTGGCCGTCGCGGCGGCCCTGGCCCGGTGGGCCGCGGAGGCGGTGGCGACCCCGCGGCGCCGCGCGGTGCTGCGCCTGCTGCCGGCCGGCCGGCCGGGGCCGGTCGAGCGGGTGCTGCACGGACCGGTGGCCCGGGTGCTGGCCCACCCGGCGTCCGCCGCGGTGCGCGTCCTGGGCGCGGCGGCCGACGAGCTCGTCCCCGGTGTCACGCGCGCGGTGCTCGCCCGGCTCGACGTGCCGGCGCTGGTCCGCGAGTACGTCGACCTCGACCGGCTGGCCGCGCTGCTGGACGTGGACGCCGTCGTGGCCCGGGTGGACCTCGACGCCGCCGTCGACCGGGTGGACGTCGGCCGGGTGCTCGACCGGGTCGACCTGGACGCCGTCGCCGCCCGGCTCGACCTCGACGCCGTCGTGGCCCGGCTGGACCTGGACGCCGTCGTGGCGCGGCTGGACCTGGACGCCGTCGTGGCCCGGCTCGACCTCGACGCCGTCGTGGCGCGGGTCGACCTCGACGCCGTCGTGGACCGGGTGGACCTCGACCGCGCGGTGGCCCGGGTGGACATCGGCGCGGTCGTGGACCGGGTGGACGTCGGCGCGGTCGTCGACCGGGTGGACGTCGACGCCGTCGTCGACCGGGTGGACGTCGACGCGGTGGTCGACCGGGTGGACGTCGACCGGGTCCTGGCCCGCACCGACGTCGCCGGCGTCGCCCGCTACGTCGTGGACGAGATCGACCTGCCCGGCCTGCTCCGCGCCTCGACCGGCTCGGTCACCGACGAGGTCGTGCGCGGGGTCCGCGACCAGGGCGCGGACGCCGACCGCGCCGTCGAGCGGGTCGTGGACCGGCTGCTGCGCCGCTCCGGCCGGCGCACCGCCACCGGGCTCGTCGACGGCGGTGCCCCGGGGGGCCCGTCGTGACGCGGGCACCGGAGCGGCCCGCCCACCCCTGGGGCGGGGCCCCGTCGGGCGCGGGCGAGCCGGCGGGGGCGCGCGCCCCGGTGCGGGGGCGGCGGGCGGGCGTGGTCACCCGCTGCCTGGCCAACGTCGTCGACGCCGCCGTGGTGCTGCTGCTGCTCGCCGCCTGCTACGCCGCCGTCGCGGCGGCCCGGTTCGTGTTCGCCCCCTCGACCTTCCGGTTCCCCAGCCCGTCGCTGGCGCTGCTCGTCGCGGCCTTCCACGGGGCGCTCGCCCTCTACTTCGCCGTCACCTGGTCGGTGGCCGGCCGGACCCACGGCGACCGGCTGCTGGGGCTGCGCGTCGTCGACGACTCCGGCCGGCGGCTGCGCGCCGGGCGTGCGGGTGTGCGGGCGGTGCTCTGCGCGGTGTTCCTCGCCGGCGTGCTGTGGGTGCTGGTGAGCCGGGAGAACCGCTCGGTGCAGGACCTGCTGGTGCGCACGTCGGTCGTCTACGAGTGACCCGTCGGAGCGCGCGCGGGAGGGGTCCGCCCGGCTCGTCTGCGGTGGACGATGTGGCCCGCACCACACCGACCCCAGGCTCGTGCTGCCGGGCGGCCGCCGGCCCTCCGCAGCTCCCTCGGACAAGGAGCAGATGCCATGACCGCACTCGAGCCCGGCCGCGACGACGCGACGCCGGTACCCGACCTGCTGCCCGTGCTGAGCCGGGGCCAGCACCGGAGCCCCGCGCGCGGCGCGTGCTTCATGGAGTACACGTCGCTGCTGGCCGGCGGCCCGTTCACCGACCGGCCGCCGTGCGTCGACGGCGAGCTGGGCGACGTCCTCCGGGGCGCGAACGACAAGCTGTCCGACGCCGACCGCCCGCTGCTGGTCCCGCTGCTCGGCCGGGCCATCGGGCTCGCCGTCGAGCCCCCGCCGCCGCGCCCGCGCGGGCTGCGGGCGACGCTGCGGCACCACCGCGAGGTCGTCACCCCCTACCGGGCGCAGACGGCGCGGCTGCACCAGGCCGTGGCGCGGCGCTTCGTGGCCGCCCTGGGCCGGTCGCCGCTGGGCACCGGCCGCGCCTGGTACGGCGGCTCCGGCGAGCTGTCGCAGCTGTTCTGGGACGCGATGAGCGAGCCGGTGGCGCCGTCGGGGTCGCCGGAGTACGTGCGCCGGCTGGTCGAGCGGCTCCGGGTGCTGCACGAGTGCTACGAGCAGGCCATGGACGACCTCGGCCTGCCGCGCCCGGCCGGCGTCCGCCCGGTCCGCCCGGTCTCCCTCCCGGTGGCCGACCCGACCGGGGAGCAGGCGCCCGCGTCAGCGTGAGCCGGGCCCCCGGTCCGCCGGGGGCCCGGGGCCCTCCTCGGGCAGCAGGTGGCGGTCCAGCCGCATCAGGGTCAGCACGTGCTGCAGGGACGGCGGCGCGCCGTCGAGCGTGACCCTGCGGCCGTGCCGCAGCGCCCGCCGGTAGGCGCCGGACAGCGCGCGCAGCCCCGCGGAGTCGAGGTAGGTGACCGCGCCGACGTCGAGCGTCCAGTCCGGCCGCGGCCCGCGCAGGAGCTCCGAGACCCCGTCGTGGAGCAGGGACGTGGTGCCCGCGACCAGCCGGCCGGCCAGGGTGAGGCGCCCCGCGCCCGGGTCGACGCGCACCTCGAGCTCGGCGGGCACGGCGCGGGGCCGGGGCACGCCCGCGGTGGACCCCCGGGCCGGCGGCCGCCGCGGGCGGACGGGCCCGGGGTCGGAGCCCGGCGGGAGGCGGACGATCCGCGGCATCGGCTCCCGGGACGCGGCGTCGCGGGAGGTCCCGCCGGGGTCGGCGTCCACGCGGCCCCCTCCCTGGACGCCGGGACGGCCGGCGCCGGCGGGAAGAGCGTCGCAGGGCGACCGCGCCGGGGACTCACCCCCCGCGGACGAGGCGGGGCGGAGGGCCCCGCCAGGCGGACGCGCCACGGACCCGGAGGCCCTCCGTCGCCGCCTGGCGGGGGTGGGACCAGTCTGGCACCGGCGGTCGGCGCCTGCCGGTCAGCCGGGCGGGTCCGGGAGCCGCTCCGCCGGCAGCACTCCGAGGTCGCGGGCCGCGCGCACGGCCGCCTCCCGGCCGCCGACGTCGAGCTTGGCCCGGACCCGCCGGATCCTCGTCCGGGCGGTGTTCCGCGAGACCGACAGCAGCGCGGCGATCTCGGCGGTCGACCTCCCCGCCGCCAGCGCGGCGAGCACGTCCCGGTCGCCGCGGGTCAGCGCCGCCGCCGTCGCCGGGGGCACGGTGCCGGCCGCCGGGACGGGAGGGGGGCCGGCGTGGTCACCGGTCATCCCGAGCTCTCAGCACCTGCGCACCCTCCCGACGTCCCGGCCGCTCCCGGCGGGACCGTCCGGTACGGGTGATCCCCCGGCCGGCCGGGAGGACCACCATCCTCGGCGGCCGGCCCCGACCGCCGGATCACCCCCGGGAGGTGACCGTGGACTCGATGCGTGCCCGGCGGTGGCTGGCTCGGGGGGCCCTCGCGCTCGCCGCGGCCGCCGTCGTCCTCCTGCTCTCCTTCGCCGGCGACGGCGGGCTGTGGCTGGTCCTGCTCACCGCCGGCGCGGCGGCGGTGGTCGTCGCCGCGGGCTACTGGTTCCTGCTGCACCGCGGACCGCTGCGCTGGCTGGCGCTGGCCCTCGTCGTCGGCGTCCCGGTGGCGCTGCTCGTGGTGTTCGCGGTGGGCGACCTGTTCCTGGTCGCCGTCGCCGCGGCGGTGCTGCTCGCCGCCGCGGTCGCCGCCGCGCGCGCGGCCCTGCGCCCCGACCGCTCGCGCTTCACCATGGCGGTCACCGACGCCCCCGACCCCCGGCACCCGTTCCTCGTGATGAACCCGCGGTCCGGCGGCGGCAAGGTCGACCGCTTCCGGCTGCGCGAGCGCGCCGAGGAACTGGGCGCCGAGGTGGCCCTGCTGGACCGCCCCGGCACCGACGTGCAGGAGCTGGCCCGCCAGGCGCTGGCCCGCGGCGCCGACCTCCTCGGGGTGGCCGGCGGCGACGGCACCCAGGCGCTGGTGGCGCAGGTCGCGGCCGAGCACGACGTGCCCTTCGTCGTGGTCAGCGCGGGCACCCGCAACCACTTCGCGCTCGACCTGGGCCTGGACCGGGAGGACCCGGCGCGCTGCCTGGACGCGCTGCGCGACGGCGTCGAGGCGCGGATCGACCTCGGCGACATCAACGGCCGCACCTTCGTGAACAACGCGTCCTTCGGTGCCTACGCGGAGATCGTGGAGCACCCCGGCTACCGGGACGAGAAGCGGCGCACGACCCTCGACGCCCTGCCCGACCTGCTCGCCCGGCGGCGCGGCGCCCACCTCGTCGCCCGGGCGGGCGGGGCGACGTTCGACGCGCCGCAGGCGCTGCTGGTGAGCAACAACTCGTACGCGTCTCCCGACCTCGCCGAGATGGGGCGCCGGGTCCGGCTCGACCTCGGCGTGCTCGGGGTCATCGCCGTGCGGGTGGACAGCGCGCGGCAGGCCGTCGGCCTGCTGAACGGGGCCCACCAGCAGGGGCTGCGGCTCGCCGAGGCCACCGAGGTCGTGGTCACCGCGGACACCGATGCGGTCCCGGTCGGGATCGACGGCGAGACGGTGCGGATGACCACCCCGGTGCGGTGCGCGATCCGTCCCGGCGCGCTGCGGGTGCGGCTGCCCCGCGAGCGGCCGGGCGTGCGGCCGCCGAAGGCGCGGGTGCAGTGGACGGTGCTGTGGGGGCTGGCCCTCGGCCGGCCGGTCGGCACCGCCGGGTCCGTCCCGGCCCACGCCGGGGTGGTGGCCGCTCCCCCGGCGAGCGCGCCGGAGCCCCGGACGCCCGCGCCCCGTGCACCGGCGGCCGGGGAACGGCGGGGGGCGTCGGAGGCCCGGGACGGCTGAGGACCTCCGGGCCGCTCAGCGACGCGGCTCGGACGACGGGGACGGCGTCTCCGCCGCAGCCCGCGGGACCGGCGGCGCCGGCGCGCGGTCGGCGACGACGGCGTCCGCCCACTCCGCGCCGGTCCGCGCCCGGAAGGCCCCGACGGCCGCCTCGACGGTCGGGAAGAAGTGCCGCGGCTCGATGACCTGGGCCAGCCCGTAGCGCTCCAGCTTGCGCCGCACCGGGTCCTTGAGCTCGGCGAAGACCAGGCTCTGCCCCTGCCCGTCGAGCAGCCGGTCCAGGTCGAACAGCATGTCGGCCGCCGTGGTGTCCACGTCGGTGACGGGCTCGGCGGCCACGACGATCCAGTGCGGCCGCGGCTCGCTGCGCGCGAGCCGGCGCACCTCGTCGCGGAACGACTTGGCGTTGGCGAACAGCAGCGGCGCGTCGAACCGGTAGATGACCAGCCCGGGCAGGTGCCGCGCCCGGGGGTAGGAGCGCACGTCGTGGTACCCCGCGACGCCGTCGGCCAGCCCGAGCGTCGTCTGGTAGGGCCGCCAGGCGCGGCGGAAGACGTTGAGGATCGACAGCCCGACCGCGATCACGATCCCGGGCAGGACGCCGAGCAGGGCGACGCCGGCGAAGGCGACGAGGGACAGCGCGCACTCCAGCCGGCGCTGGCGCCACAGCCGCACGGTGCCGGGCAGGTCGGCCAGCGAGAGCGCCGCGGTGACGACGACGGCGCCGAGGGCGGCCTGCGGCAGGTCCCGGAACAGGCCGGGCAGGAACAGGATCATCAGCAGGATGAGCACGGCGCCGACGACGCCGGTCAGCTGCGAGCGGGCGCCGGCCCGCTCGGCCACGGCGGTCCGGGAGCCGCTGGTGCTGACCGGGAACCCCTGGAACAGGCCGGCCGCGAGGTTCGCCGCCCCGATGCCGGTCATCTCCCGGTTGCCGTGCACGTCCTGCCCGGTCCGCTCGGCGAACGCCGTCGCGGTCGAGATGGTGTCGGCGAGGGCCACGAGGGCGATCGCCCCCGCGCCCGCGAGCAGCGACGCCAGGTCGTCCCACGCGACGTCGGGGACGGTCAGCGGCGGGAAGCCCTGCGGCAGCTCGCCGACGAGGTCCACCCCGCGGTCGCCGAGGTCGAACAACGCGACGACCCCGATGGCCAGCACGACCATCACCAGGACGGCCGGCACCTTGGGCACCCAGCGCTGCAGCGCCAGGATGAGGACGACGCCGCCGACGCCCACCGCCGCGGCGGCCGGCACGGTGTCGCCGTCCGCGACACCGGCGACGAACGCGCCGAACTCCCGCAGCACGCCGTCGGCGTCGACGGAGAAGCCGAAGAGCTTGGGCAGCTGTCCCACCAGGATGGTCAGGGCCAGCCCGTTCAGGTAGCCGATCATCGTGGGCTTGGACAGCAGGTCGGCGACGAAACCCAGCCCCGCCCAGCCGGCCACCACCATGACGAGCCCGACCATCAGCGCCATCATCGAGGCGAGCGCGACCGCGCGGTCGGGATCGCCGTCCGCCGCCACCAGCGGCAGGATCGTCGCGGCGATCATCGGCCCGAGGGAGGAGTCCGGGCCGAGCACCAGGATCCGCGAGGGGCCGAACACGGCGTAGCCGAGCAGGCAGGTGATCGACGTGTACAGGCCGGTGATCGCCGGCAGCCCCGCCAGCTCGGCGTAGGCCATGCCCTGCGGCACGAGCAGGGCGGTCAGCACCGCCCCGGCGACCAGGTCCTTGGCCAGCCAGGAGCGCTGGTACCCGCGCAGCTGCCGGACGCCGGGTGGCACGAGGCGCACGGCGGCGCTCACCGGGGCGGGCGGCGGAGCACCCGGTACGTCGCCCGCAGCCGCTTCTCCACGAGGATCGGCACGTAGGCCTGCACCCGGGCGGTCGCGAAGGTCTCCAGCACCTCGGCCGCCAGGCGGGCGATCTCCTGCCGGTCGCCGCCGAACTCGGCGTGCAGCCGCCCGACGAGCACCTCGAGGACGCGGGGGCCGGCCGGGCCGGCGGCCGGCATGGCGGCCGAGCCGGCGGCCGGCACGGCGGCCGGGGCGGCGGCCGGCACGGCGGCCGGGGCGGCGGCCTGGGCGGCCGGGGTGGCGGTCAGGGTCATCTCGTGCCTCCTCGCGCCACCCACGTCCGGGGAGCGCGCCGAGTGTCGCGGCGACGCGGCCGGCGGTCCTCATCCGGCCGGGGTGACGGCGCCCGTCCGGCTCAGCCCGCCCGGTCCAGGCGCCAGGCCACCAGCCCGAACAGCACGCCGAGCCCGTTCGTCGCCCAGTGCGCGGCGGCGCTGGCGAGCACGCTGCCGCTGCGCCGGCGCAGCTCGCCGAAGACCAGCCCGCCGATCGCGGTGAAGGCGACGGTGCCGGCGACCACGGCGGCGGTGCCCGAGCCGCCGACCGCGTCGGACACGCCGCGGTTGGTCTCGCCGAGGTCCAGCGACGGGAGGACGTGCCAGAACCCGAACAGCACCGAGGTGGTCACCAGCACCTGCCACTCCTTGAGGTGCCGCGCGAGCACCCCCCACAGGACCGAGCGGAAGGCGATCTCCTCGAGCACCACGGTGCCCAGCGGGATGACGACGAGGGCCTTGTACAGCCCGTCGGGGACGGGGAGGTCGTAGCGGACGTCCATGAACGCCGGCCGGGTGAGCGGCAGGAGCAGGCCGACCACGTAGACGCCGCCGACGACGCCGACGACGCCGAGCCCCCACCGGGCCCCGGCGCGCAGCCGGTCGCGCCCGAGCCCCAGCTGCGACCAGGTCAGCCCCTCCCACCGGGCCCACGCGAGCAGGGCGGCCCCCTCCAGGGCGCGGACCCACCACGGCGGGTGCCACAGGTTGTCCACGACGTTGACCGCCGCGAGCACCCCGACGAGCCCGCAGGACACCCGGACGAGCCGCGCCCGGCCGGGCGCCGCCGTCGTCCCCGGTGCGCTGCTGCCCGCGTCCCGGCCCGGCGGGTCAGCGCTCACCGATCAGCTGCCGCAGGCGCTCGGTGTCGGCGTCGGTCCAGCCGGGCGGCTGCGCGACCTCCGCCCACGCGTTGACGTAGTCGGCCTCGTACTTGTGCCCGTGCCCGTCCGGCACGCCGGTGGAGAACGCCATGTCCGCGGTGACCTGCCAGAACGTGACGAACGGCAGCCACACCATGGCGTCGGAGACGTCCGGGGCACGCTCGCCGTCCAGCCAGTCGGGGCGTTCGAGCAGCAGCCGGGGCGACCACCACACGATCGGGTCGGAGCCGTTCTGCAGGTAGACGACCCGCGGCTCGCCCCAGGGGCCCGGCGGCGCCGCCAGGTCCCCGGCCTCGTCGGCGAAGCGCACCGTGCGGCCGTCGTCGTAGACCGGCAGCCACTCCGGCGAGCCGTCGTCCCGGTCCTCGACGAGCCCGCCCCAGAACGCGTTGAAGTTCGGCGGCCCGGCCCACAGCACCCCGTCGGTGCGGTTCACGATGTCGGCCAGCCCGCTGAAGGCGGCCTCGCCGCCGAACGTGCCGAGGCTCTCGCCGAAGACGTACAGCTCGGGCCGCTCCTCCGGCGGCAGCTGCGCCCACACGCCGTAGACCGCGTCGAACAGGGCCCGCCCGGCGTCGCGCGCCTTCGCCTGGTCGACCAGGAACGACACCCAGCTGGGCAGGTAGGAGTACTGCATCGCGACCATGGCGGTGTCGCCGTTGAACTCGTACTCCAGCGAGTCGCTGGCCGCCGGGTCCACCCAGCCGGTGCCGGTCGTCGTCACCACGACGAGGACCGACCGCTCGAAGCCGCCGGCCCGCTGCAGGTCGCGGACGGCGAGGGCGGCGCGGTCGCCGGCGTCGTCGGCCGACGCCAGCCCGGCGTAGGCGCGCACGGGGGTCAGGGCCGGCTCGCCGGAGAACGCGGTCAGCTCCGCGGCGGTCGGTCCCTTCCCGACGAAGTTGCGGCCCTGCAGGCCGAGGTCCTCCCACGGCACGAGCGAGGCCGGGCTGCCCGACCGCTCCGGCGCGGTGGGCTCGACGGCGCCGGACTCGGTGCCGTCGTCCCGGACGCTGAACGCGGAGTTCATCGCGTCCACCAGCCCCTGGAACAGGACGCCGTTGAGCAGGAAGACGACGAGCACCGTCACCGCGACCACGCCCAGCGGCCGGGCCATCCGCGAGGGGAGCACGCGACCGAGCAGCCGGACCAGCCGGCGCGCCAGCCACCGGATGCCGCGCGCGATGCCGACCAGGACGACGAACAGCACGAGGGCCACCGCGACGATCCCCGCCGACGACGCGCCGGCCGGCGGGTCCAGGCCCATGAGCTCGTGGACGTCGCGCTGCCAGACCGCGCCCAGCGCCAGCATGAGCAGGCCGTAGAGCGTGCCCGCGACGGCGAGCACCTGCCAGGCGCGGCGCCGGAAGCCGGCCGAGAGCCGGCTCTGGGTGACCTCCGCGACGAACCAGGCGACCGTCACGCCGGCGCCGTAGCCGATGGCCGCGGTGATGCCGGTGATCGCGCCCTGCAGCAGCCAGCCCCGGGGCAGCAGGGACGGCGTCAGGGAGGCCCCGCCGAGCAGCAGCGCGCCGACCGTGCCGCTCCAGGTGTAGCGCGGCAGCCACCGGCGCCACCCGCCGCGGCGCGGTGGGGAGGGCGCCGGGGGCGGCGTCGACTCCCGCCGCGGTGCGGGCACGACGCCCGTGTCGGCCCGGAGGGCGCCCGCCGCCGGTTCCGCCGTCATGCCCTGCTCCCCTCCTCGCCGCCCCGCCGACGCTAGGCCCGTCGGGCGCGGCCGGATTCCCCTCGCGCGGATGAGTCGGGAGGGCGGGCGCGGCCCGACCATCCGGGGATGGGACACGCGCGACCCCGGCCGGACCGGCACGACCGCGGAGGGACCCCGCGGAGCCCCGCGCCGGGGGTCGGCCTGGTCGTCGCCGCGGCGACGGTCCCCGGCACCTTCGCGCCCTCGCTGTCCGCCCGCAGCGCGGTGGACCAGGGACTGGTGACCGGGCTGGCCACGGGCACGCACTACCTGCTGTCGGTGGCGGCGGCCGAGGTCCTGGAGGCCACGGCCCGGTTCCTGGCCGCCGCGGCGCCGTCCACGGCGGTGCCGCGCACCCTCACCGTCGCGGTCGACGGCGCCGCCGTCCCGCTGGGGCTGGCGGTGCTGCGGGTGCTCCCGCCGCGGCCCGACGACCCGTTCCGCGGGATCGTGCGGCAGGTCGCCTGGCGGCTGGGCGCCACCGGGCTCAGCGGGGCGCTCCTGGGCGCCGCCGACGCCGGTGCGCAGGCCCTCGACCGCCGCCTGGGGCTCGGCGGCCGCCTGGCCGCCCTCCCGCTCGGGGTGCCGGTGGGCCTCGGCGTCGCCGCGGTGGTCGACCGGTGGCACGCCGGCGCGGCGACCGGCGGCCCCGACCCGGCGGAGGCTCCCCCGGCGCTGACGTCGCTCGGCGTCGCCGGGGCGGTCGTCGGCGGGCTCGCCGGCGCCGCCTACGGCGAGCACGCCCTCACCGGCCTGGCCGGCCGGGGGCTGGCCGCCGTCCTGCCGGGGCCGCCGGCGCTGTGGCGGCTGGCCGGCCACGCCGGCGTCCTCGCCGGCCTGGGGGCCGGCGCCACGGCGGTCTGGCACCGGTCGATGCGGCGGATCGAGGCGCTGACGTCGGCCGGCGTGCCGGTGCTCGAGTCCGGCGGCGACGGCGGCTGGGTGCCGCCGACCGTCAGCGGTGGCCCCGGCAGCCTGGTGTCCTGGTCGGGCATGGGCCGCGACGGCCGGCTGCACGCCCTCGCGTCGGTCCGCCCGCGGCCGCTCCCCGCCCGCCCGCCCGGTGTGCCGGACCTGTCGATCGAGACCGTGATGGGCGAGCCCGCCCGTGCCGACCCCGTGCAGGTGTACGTCGGGCTGGACAACGCGCCGACCGCCCGCGCGCGGGTGGACCTGGCGATGGCCGAGCTCGAGCGGACCGGCGCCCTCGACCGCTCGCTGCTCGTCCTGGTCTCCCCCACCGGCACCGGCTACGTCAACTACGTGGCCACGGCGGCCCTGCAGTACCTCGCCCTGGGCGACGTCGCCACGGTGACGCTGCAGTACTCGCGCCGCCCCTCGCCGCTGTCGCTCGGCATGGTCCGCCGCGCCCGCGAGCAGAACCGCCTGCTCTGGCTGCGGGTGCTCCAGGGCCTGCGCGACCGGCCGGGACGCCGGCCCCGCGTCGTGCTGTTCGGCGAGAGCCTCGGCGCGCACACCAGCCAGGACGTGTTCCTGCACTGGGGCACCCTCGGCCTCGACGCCATGGGCATCGACCGGGCGCTGTGGATCGGGACGCCGTACGGCAGCGGGTGGATGCGCCAGGTCACCCGCGGCGACCGCCTCGACGTCGACCCGGACGCCGTCGCCATCGTCAACGACCACGCCGAGCTCACCGCGGTCTCCGCGGCGCGCGGCACCCCGCCGCGCTTTGTGCTGCTGACCCACGACAACGACGGGGTGACGACGTTCGGGCCCGACCTGCTCTGGTACCCGCCCGACCGGCTGGGCGCGCACCGGCCCCGCCCCGAGCCGGGAGCCGGCGGCAGCCCCCGCGGCGTCCCCCCGGGGATGCGCTGGCGCCCGGTGACCTCGTTCTTCCAGGGGCTCGTCGACATGAAGAACGCGCAGACGGCCGGGGCGTTCGGGGCCTTCCAGCACGACTACCGCGCCGACCTCCCGCGCTTCCTCGGCGACGTGTACGGGCTGCCGGCGACCCCCGGGCAGCTCCGCCGGATCGAGGAGACGCTGCAGGTGCGGGAGAGCGTGCGGGAGCGGCTGTTCGCCGTCGTCCCGGGCGCCGTCGGCTGAGGGGGCGGGCCATGTGGACGCAGCTGGAGTCCCACCTCGGCTCCCGGCAGGTCGCGCGGGTGCTCTACGGCTCGATCATCGGGCTCGCGCTCGTCGTGGCCCTGGAGAAGCACCCGCCCGGCCCCGGCGTCATGGCCGTCTGGCTGCTGGGGACGGGCCTGGCCGTCGCCCTGGCCGAGGTCTTCAGCGACGTGGTCGGCACCGAGACCAGCACCCGGCACCCGGTCACCCGCGCGCAGGTCCGGCACATCGCGGAGGACGCCGCGGCGGTCGCCGTCGGGGTCGCCTCCCCCGCCGTGTTCTTCGTGCTCGCCGCGCTCGGCGTGCTGGAGGTCGGCACGGCGTTCACGGTCGCCAAGTGGTCGGGGCTCGGCCTGATCGGCGGCTACGGGTACTGGGCGGCGCGTTTCGCTGGCGAGCCACCCGGCCGGGCCCTGGTCAAGGGGGCCTGCGTGGCCCTGGTGGGTGCCGGGCTGATCGCGCTGAAGGCGCTGGTGCACTGACCGGGGGCGGCTCACCCCCTCAGGACGATGCCCCCGGCGTGCGGGGCGGTCCACGGTCGCGGCCATGACGCAGACCCTCCGGACCGAGACCGCCATCGCCGACCACGGCCTCATCGGCGACCTGCAGACCGCGGCGCTGGTGACGACCGACGGGTCGATCGACTGGTTCTGCTCCCCGCGGTTCGACTCGCCCAGCGTGTTCGGCGCCCTGCTGGACGACGAGCGGGGCGGCCACTTCCGCATCCGCCCCGCCGACGTCGCCCACACGTCCAGGCAGATGTACCTGCCCGACACCGCCGTCCTGGTGACCCGGTTCTACAGCGAGGCCGGGATGGGGCAGGTCGTGGACTTCATGCCGCCGGCCGGGCCGGCCGCCACCGACCGGCACCGGATCGTGCGGCTGGTCGACTGCGTCCGCGGCCGGATGACCTTCGAGTGCGAGATCGACCCCCGGTTCGACTACGGCCGGCACGCGCACACGACCGAGGTGACCGAGAACGGCGCCGTGTTCCGGTCGAACGGGCACTCGCTGACCCTGCACGTCGTCCGCAAGCCCGACGACGAGCGGCTGGCCACCGGCCACCGCGACGGGGGCGGCGGCGTCATCCGCCTCCCCCTCGTCGCCGGGCAGACCCGCGGGGTCGTCGTCGAGACCGGCGTCGACGGGCCGCCGCGGGAGATCCCCCCGGCCGAGGCGCGGCAGCTGTTCGAGGAGACCGTCGCGTTCTGGCGCTCCTGGGTGGGCCGCTCCACCTACACCGGGCGGTGGCGGGAGGACGTGCAGCGCTCGGCGATCACCCTGAAGCTGATGACGTACGCGCCCAGCGGCGGGCTGGTCGCGGCGCCGACGACGGCGCTGCCGGAGCAGGTCGGCGGCGAGCGCAACTGGGACTACCGCTACACCTGGGTGCGCGACGCCTCGTTCTCGGTGCACGCCCTGCTCAAGCTCGGCCTGCTCGACGAGGTGGCCGGCTTCGGCGCCTGGCTCGGGGACCGGATCCGGGAGCGGATGCACAGCGACAGCGGGCCGCTGAACATCATGTACCGGATCGATGGCTCCTCCGACCTCAAGGAGGACTCCCTCGAGCACTGGCGGGGCTACCGCGGCTCGGCTCCCGTGCGGATCGGCAACGGCGCCGCCGAGCAGCTGCAGCTGGACATCTACGGCGAGGCCGCCGACGCCATGTACGCCGGCGTCCGGGCGGGGCTGCCGCTGCCCCACCAGGGCTGGGAGGCGATGACCCGGGTCCTGGACTGGCTGGCCGACAACTGGGACCAGCCCGACGAGGGGATCTGGGAGACCCGCGGCGGCCGGCAGCCGTTCACCTACGGGCGGGTGATGAGCTGGGTCGCCTTCGACCGCGGCCTGCGGCTGGCCGCCGAGCACGGCCGGCCGGCGCCGCTGGAGCGGTGGACCGCCGCCCGCGACGCCATCTACCGCCAGGTGATGGACCGCGGCTTCCACGCGTCCAAGCAGGCGTTCGTCCAGCACTACGACACCGACGTGCTGGACTCCGCGCTGCTGCGGATGCCGACGGTCGGGATGGTCGACGGGCGCGACCCGCGGTGGCAGTCGACGCTGCGCGCGATGGACCACGAGCTGGTGACCGACAGCCTGGTCTACCGCTACGACCCCGAGGCCTCCCCGGACGGCCTGCGCGGGTCGGAGGGCACGTTCTCGCTGTGCACGTTCGCCTACGTGGACGCGCTGACCCGCTCCGGGCGGCTCGACGACGCCCGGACCGCCTTCGAGAAGATGCTCACCTACGGCAACCACGTGGGCCTGTACTCGGAGGAGATCGCCCTCACCGGCGAGCAGATCGGCAACTTCCCGCAGGCGTTCACCCACCTGGGGCTGATCGACGCCGCGGTCACCCTGGACGCCGCGCTCGACCGCCGCGCGCACCGCTGACCCATGCACCGGACCCGGGAGGGGACGACGACCGCGGCGGCCGCCGGGGCCGTCGTCCTCCCGCTAGCCCTCGCCCAGTTCATCGCGAGCTACGCCGCGTCGAACATGAACGTCGCGATCAGCACGATCGCCGACGACCTCGACACCGACGTGGCCGGGATCCAGACGACCATCACGCTGTTCACGCTGACGATGGCCGCCCTGATGATCCCGGGCAGCAAGCTCACCGACATCTGGGGCCGCAAGTACTGCTTCGTCCTGGGTCTGGTGATCTACGGGGCGGGCGCGCTCATCGCGGCGCTGGCCCCGGGCCTGGCCGTGCTGATGGTCGGCTACTCCCTGCTGGAGGGCGTCGGCTCGGCGCTGCTCATCCCGCCGATCTACATCCTCGTCACGGTCCTCTTCGACGACATGAGGACGCGGGCCAAGTGGTTCGGCGTGGTCAGCGCGGCCGCCGGGCTGGGTGCGGCGGCGGGGCCGCTGATCGGCGGCCTGATCACCAGCGCCGTCAGCTGGCGGGCCTCCTTCCTGCTGCAGGTGGCCGTCGTCGCCCTGGTCGCCGTGCTGGCCCGGCGGATCGACGACCCGCCGCTGCCGGCGCAGCGGCCGCACTTCGACGTCCTCGGCGCGGTGCTGTCGGCGGCCGGCCTGTTCTTCGTCGTCTTCGGCATCCTGCAGACCAACACCCAGGGCTGGACGTCGGCGCGGGTGTGGCTGCTCGTCGCGCTGGGCGTGCTCGTCCTGGCCGCGTTCTTCGTGCACGCCCGGGCGACGGAGGCCCGCGGGGGCACCCCGCTGGTGTCGGTGCGGCTGTTCCGCAGCCGCACGTCGAACCTCGGCCTGACCACCCAGACGGTGCAGTGGCTGGTGATGCAGGGCTCGTTCTTCGTGATCTCGGTCTTCCTGCAGCAGGAGCGGGGCTACTCGGCCATCCAGACGGGTCTGATGCTCGTGCCGGCCACCGTCGGGATCCTGCTCTCCTCCGGGATGGCCCAGCGGATGGCCGGCCGCCACCCGCAGCGGGTGCTGATCCGGGGCGGGTTCACGCTCACCGTCGTGGGCCTCGCCCTGCTGCTGGCCCTCGTCCGGGTGGACTCGGCGATCTGGACCTTCTGGCCCGGCCTGTTCCTCATGGGCTTCGGCGTCGGCGCGATGCTCACCGCCTCGGTGAACGTCGTGCAGTCGGCGTGGCCGGAGGAGGTGCAGGGCGACATCTCCGGCGTCTCCCGGAGCGTGTCGAACCTCGGCTCGTCCCTGGGTGTGGCGATCGCCGGCTCGGTGCTCGTCGTCGCGACTGCCGCGGGCACCGCGCCGTTCGCCACCGCCATCGTCGTCGTCGGCGCCTTCGCCGTCGTCGGGTGGGTCGCCGCGCTGCTGCTCCCGCGCACCGAACGGGAGGAGGTGGCCGCCTGACCGGACCGGGGGGCCATCCGTGGCGGACGATGCGCGGGCCACCGGCCGCCGCTGTCCTCGGGGTCCGACACCGCCCGGGAGACGCACGTGCCATCGACGACCGACCGACCCGCCCCCGCGACGGACCAGCAGCTCGTCGAGGACGCCCGCGACCTCGCCGCCCGGCTGCTGGCCGGGAGCGGGGCCCGCTGGCGGCACGTCCGGGCGGCGGCCGGGCGCGCGGCGGTCGCCGCCCCCGCGGTCCCGCCGGGCGACCGGTCGCTGCTCCTCGCCGCGGCCTGGCTGCACGACATCGGGTACGCCCCCGCGCTGCTGCGCACCGGCTTCCACCCCCTGGACGGCGCGCTGTACCTGCGCCGGCACGGCTGGCCCCCGCTCGTGGTGGCGCTGGTCGCCCAGCACTCCGAGGCCCGGTCGGTCGCCGCGCTCCGTGACCTGTCCGGCCCGCTCGCGGAGGTCACGGGGGACGTCGCCGTCCCCGGCCCGCTGGCCGACGCGCTGACCTTCGCCGACCAGACCGCCGGACCCGACGGGCGGACCGTCTCCGTCGAGGAGCGGCTCGCCGACACGCTGCGCCGCCACGGCCCCGACAGCTACAGCGGCCGGGCCCACGCCGAGCGCGCCCCGGCCATCCGGGCCGCGGTGGCGCGCACCGAGCGGCGGCTGCGCGCGGTGCCACCGCCCCGGGAGCGAGGTCCCGGCTGACCCGCCGCGCGCGCCGGCCCCCGTCGCCGGTCGCGCCCGTCGCCGCGCAGCTGCTCCGGTACCGGGGCTGTCGGTACCCGGGCTGTCGGTACCGGGGCTGTCGGTACCGGCGGCGAGGATGCGGGGCATGACTGCCTTCTTCCTCCCGCGCGCGACCGACGACGAGCAGGCGGAGCGGCTGTACGAGGCGCTGGCCGAGTTCGCCGGCTGCGAGCCGGCCCCGCCGGGGCAGCGGGTGCGGTCGATCGCGTTCACCCAGGACGGCGCCGCGTGGACCGCCGCGGTCGGCGAGGAGCTGCGCGGCGAGCGGACGACGCAGCAGCTGCGCCGCGGGGAGCTGATCGAGCGGACCGAGGTGCTGACCTCGGCCACCCGGGTCCTCGCCGTCTACCCGGGGACGCCGTACGTCGTGGTGACCGACGCCCAGCCGATCACCGGGGCGGCGTCGGAGTGGGCCAATCCGTTCACCGCGCACCCCGACCGGGTCACCCTCTTCGCCGCCGGCTGAGCCGGGGACCGCGCAGCCGCGCGTGCACGCAGCGTGACGGCCCCGGTGCTGTGCCGAGCGGCTCGCACGGGGACCGCCGACCGGCCGGCGGGCCGTCGCCCGGCGGTCGCCTCCCGGCCACCCGGGGCGGCCACGATGCGGCCGACGGGACCGGCGGAGGGGGATGCGCGATGGGCAGACCGGGCGAGCGCGCCGCACCGGCGATCGGCGGCTGCGCCCTCGCGCTCGGTCTGGCGGCCTGGCTCTCCGCGGTCGGCAGCGTCGACGCCCCGGTCGCGTACCCGCCGGGACCGGTGCTCAGCGCCGCGGCCGGCAGCGGCTCGGCGGGGACCCCGGCGGCCGGCGGCGGGCTGCGCGCGGGGCCGCTGCTGGTCCCGACGATCGGCGACCTGCCCGGGCTGGACCTGCTGGCGACCGCGACCGCGCCGCCGGTCGCGTCGGTCGCGCCCGAGCCGGCGCGCTCGTTGCCCCCGCGGCTGTGGCGGGCCGCCCCCGCGCCGCCCCACCCGCCGGACCCCGCTACCGCCGGGGCGGCGGCGCCCGAGGCGCCGGCCACCACGCCCACCCTGCCGGTGCCCGAGCCGTCGTGCCCGCGGCGGCCGAGCAGCCGCCCGTGGCGGAGGAGCCGCCGGCGGAGCAGCCACCCGCGGAGCCACCCGCGGAGCCACCCGCGGAGCAGCCACCCGTCGAGGAGCCGCCCGCCGAGGAGCCCCCGCACGCGCAGCCGCCCGCGGAGGAGCCCTCGGTGGAGCAGCCCCCGGCGGAGGAACCGCCCGCGGAGCAGCCACCCGTGGAACCGCCGCCCGCCGAGCAACCCCCGGCCGAACAGCCACCCGCCGAACAGCCACCCGTGGAGGAACCACCCGTGGAGGAACCACCCGTCGAGGAGCCCCCGGCCGAGCAGCCACCCGTGGAAGAGCCGCCCGCCGAGCAGCCACCCGTGGAGGAGCCCCCGGCCGAGCAACTCCCCGCCCAGGCCGAGCAGCCGCCCGCCGACCCGACCGCCCCGGCCCCCGCCCCGGCCGGCTGAGGCGGGTCAGCCCGGCGCCACCCCGAGGCCCGGGGCGGCGCCGCCGAGACCGGCGTCCCTGGCCCGGGCGACCGCCTCGGCGCGGCTGGTGACCTGCAGCTTGGCGAACACGGCCGAGACGACGTTGCGCACGGTCTTGTCCGACAGGTACAGCCGCCCGGCGATCTCCCCGTTGGTCATCCCCGTGGCCATGAGCTCGAGGACCTCCCGCTCGCGGTCGGTCAGGTCGGGGAAGGCGGCGAGCGCGTCGCCGCGGGTGCTCAGCCGCGACAGCGCCCCGGACACCCCGCGGCCGAGGATCGTCTCGCCGTCGGCGACGGCCTCGATCGCCCGGGCGATCTGCGCCCGCGAGGACCCCTTCACCAGGTAGCCGCGGGCCCCGGAGCGCAGCGCGGCCGCGACGGCGTCCTGGTTCTCCACCATGGTCAGCACCAGGACGGCGGTGCCCGGCAGCGCCGCGGTGATCCGCGCCGTCGCCTCCAGGCCGTTGCCGCGCGGCAGGTGCAGGTCCATGAGGACGACGTCGGGCCGGTGCTCCAGCGCCGCGGCGACGGCGGCCTCGGCGTCCTCGGCCTGCGCCACCACCTGCGCCCAGTCCAGCGAGTCGACCAGGGCGACCAGGCCGTCGCGGAACATCGGGTGGTCGTCGACCACCAGCACGGTGGTCATGCCGCCCCCGTCGGCAGCACGGCGCGCACCGTCGTCCCCCGCCCGCCGGTGACCACGCAGCTGCCGCCGAGCTCGGCGGCGCGCTGGTGCATCGAGCCCAGGCCCACCCCGGCCGGCGCGCCGGGCCGCACGCCGACGCCGTCGTCGGACACGCACAGCTCCAGCGCCCCGCCGCGGCAGGCGATCGTCACGTGCGCGCGCGTGGCCCGGGCGTGCCGGGCGACGTTGGTCATGGCCTCTCCCACGATGCGGAACGCTGCCACCTCGGCCGCGGCGGAGAGCTCCCCGAGGTCGTCCGGCGCGTCGACGGTGACCTCGACGCCGCCGTCGGCCAGCCGGGCGGCGTGCGCCCGGACCGCCCCGACGAGGCCGAGGTCGCCGAGCGCCGCCGGGCGCAGGTCGTCGACGATCCGCCGCACCTCGGCCACGGTGCCGCGCAGGTACTCCGCGGCCTGGTCCAGGACCGCCCGCGCCCGGTCCGGGTCGGCCGGCACGAGGTCGGCCACCGCCTCCAGCTGCATCGCCGTCGCGGCGAGGCCGGGGCCCAGGCCGTCGTGCAGGTCGTGCCGGAGCCGGCGCCGCTCCTCCTCGCGGGAGCTGACGATCGACTCCCGCGAGCGCTGCAGCTCGTCGGCCAGCAGCACCGCGTGCGCCGCCTGCGCGGTCTGGCGCACCAGCTCCTCCTGCAGGGAGCGCAGCCGGGGCCCGAGGCCCCCGGCGGGCAGGACGACGTCGAGCTCCCCGACCGCCCGCCCCTGGTGCAGCAGCGGCAGCGTCCGCGGCTCGCCGGCCGGCCGGGCGCCCGCCGTCACTGGGGCCCGCCCGGGCAGGCGCAGCGCGACGTACGGCAGCCGCAGGGTGCGCGCGAGCACGTCGACGACCCCGGGCAGCACCTCGGCCGGGGTGACCGCCGAGTCCACCCGCCGGCCCAGCTCGCCGACCACCACCGCCGGGTCGACCGCGTCGCCGTAGAGCAGCCGGTTGACGCCCCGCTGCAGGGCGTCCCGCGCCGGCTGCACCAGCACGGCGGCCAGCGCGAACACCAGCAGGTCCGCCTCCCGGCCCCAGCCGCCGAACAGCGTCCCGGCCAGCACCACGAGCCCGCCGTAGACCGCCAGCGCCAGCAGGCTCAGCGACAGGTACACCAGGGTGCGGCCCAGCAGCGGGTCGAGGTCCCACAGCCGGGTCCGGACCAGCGCCCAGGCGACCGCGGCCGGCAGCGGCAGGAGCGCGGCGGCGATGAACGCGGTCTGCGCCGGCGGCACCGCCCACGCCAGGGCGATCAGCAGCACGGTGCCCAGCGCCCCGGCGAGCACCCACAGCACCTGCTCGCGCTCCCGGCCGGTGCTGCGCCGCAGCCGCACGACCAGCGACGCCAGGCCGGCCGCGGTGCCCAGCAGCACGAGCACCAGCGAGAACCCGACGACCGCGAAGGCGCCGTCCACCCCGGCCGGGTGCACCGGGTCGCCGTAGCCGGCCGGCACCGGCTGGTCCTGCTGGTCGTAGGGCGTTCCGGCCCACGCGGCCGGCGCGAGCAGCACCCCGGCGACGCCGACGGCGAACGCGGCGCCCCACCCCCGGCCGGGCAGCCGGCCCTCGGGCAGCACCTGGAGGAGCAGCGCCGGCACGGGCACGTACGCCGGCACCCACAGCCACGTCGACAGCCAGAAGGCGGCCGCGCCGAGCCCGGACGCCGGGTCGGTGGGCAGGACGGCGGCCGCGACGGTCGCGGCCAGCGCGACGCCGCCGCTGCACACACCGACCACGAGCAGCAGCCAGCCGGCGAGCAGCCGCGGCCGCTGCGCCGCGACCAGGGCGCCCAGCCCGCCCGCGCCGCCGGCGCCGGCCAGCCCCCAGGCCACCGTCGCCGGGTCCGGGTCGTCGACCGCGGTGAGCGACAGCACCAGGGCGCCGACCGCGGCCGCCAGCCCGAGGGCGGCGGCCAGCGCGGCGGGCACGCCTGCGGCGGGGCGCACGGACGTCGGGGGGCGGGGCACCGCGACATGGTGGCAGCGGCGGTGTCCCGGCCCCCAGGGACACCGCTCCCCCGGCACGTCGGGACCGCCGGCCGATGCCGCCGGGACGGCGCGGCCGCGACGGTTCTCCCCGTCCGGCCGACGGAGCCGGCCCCCTCCCTGGAGATCCCGACATGGACAGCACCACGCACCTCGGCACCGGCCTGCTCGCCCCCGCGGCCACCACCTCCCCCGCGCCGGCGGCGCCGGCACCGGCCGCGCCCGCCCCGGACGTGGTCCACCCCCGCCGCCGGCTCCTGGTCGGCGCCGCCCTCGTCGGCCCGGTCGCCCTGGCCGTGCAGGCGCTGCTCTCCTCGACCGGCCTGCCCCGCGACGAGGCGGGCCCGTGGCTGGCCGGCCTGGCCGAGGCGCCGACCAGCCAGGTGGCCTCGATCGTCGTCTACCTCGTCGGCATGGTCGCCACCCTGGCGCTGGCCGCCACGGTCGCGCTGGCCGGCCGCCGCCGGGCGCCGTGGCTGTCGGGCATCGCGGCGGCGCTGCTGGCCGCCGGCTGCGTCGGGGGCGGCGGCTTCGCGGGAATGCGGCTCGTCGCCCAGGTGATCGCCGAGCGGGGCGGGCCGGAGGCGGCCGCGCTGTGGACCGAGGTGCAGCAGGGCCCGCCGTTCCTCGTCCTCGGCCCGCTGGTCGGCATGGCGATCCTCGGCACCCTCGCGACGACCGCCGCGCTGGTCCGCGCCCGCGCCGACGTCGCCGTCTGGGCCGCGCCGGCCTACCTGGCCGGGTTCGTGCTCGCCAGCGGCGAGTTCCCGGTGGCCGTCACGGTCCTGGGCGAGGCGCTCGTGCTGGCCGCGCTCGTCCCGGTGGCCCGGGCCGCGCTGCGCGGCTGAGCCGGCCGGTCCCGCCGGGCGCACGCCCCGTCCTCCGCCGAGGATGGGGCGTGCCCATCGACGTCGCGACCGACCACCCCGCCCCACCCGACCGCGTGCAGGCGGTGCTCGCCGAGGAGTCCTTCCTCCGCGAGACGACCGCGGCGCTGGGCGCCCGGCTGCAGGAGGCGACCAGCGACGGCGCCACGACCCGGGTCCGGATGCTCGCGCCGACGGCCGGCATCCCCGCCGTGTTCGCCCGCTTCGTGGCCCGCGAGGTGCCGGTCACCGACACCCGCCGGTGGCACCGGGACGGCGACGGGTGGCGCTGCGACGTCGAGGTCCGCGCCGAGGTCTTCGGCCGCACGGTCGAGGTGACCGGCGAGCGCCGGCTCACCCCCGGCGGCGCGGGCACCCGCTCGGTGCTGACCGCCGAGGCCCGCGTCGACGCCCCGCTGATCGGCCGGCAGGCGGAGGGGGCGGTGCGGGAACTGGTGGGGGCGGTGCTGCGGCGGGAGACCGAGCTCCTCGACGCCCGGCTCGCCGCCGGCTGACCGGCCCCCGGACGGACCTCGGGCCCGGTCGGCGGGTCGCCGGCCGGGCCCGAGGAGGGCGTCGACGCTCAGTTCACGTACTGGGTGCAGTAGATCGTGCCCTCGGCGTCGGACTCGTCGACCTCGCCGTACCAGAGCTGGTACTCGGTCTCCGGGAAGGCGCTGCAGGTGCTGTCGTCGGAGTAGAACTCCGCCGAGGTCAGCTCCTCGTCGTGCTCGCCGATGATCCGCAGCACGGCCGCGGAGTCGTCGCAGTCGACGACCTCGGGGTTCCCGGAGTCGCTGTCCAGGCAGTCCCCGACCTCGGGCGTGCCGCTGCCGAAGAAGGCGAACAGCGCCAGTGCGGCGCCCACGAGCACCACGCCGGCGATCACGGGGATCAGCCACTTCGGCAGGCCCGACTTCTGCGGCGCGCCGAACGCGCCGGCGCCGGACTGCGGCGGGTACGGGGCACCGCCCTGCGGCGGGTAGGGCGCCTGCCCCGGCTGCGGCTGGTACTGGCCCTGCGGGAAGCCACCCGGCGGCGGGGGCGGCGGGGTGCTGCCCGGCGGCGGCGGCGGGAAGCCGCCCGGGGAGCCGGCGGCCGGCTGGCCCCAGCCGGCAGCAGCGCCCCCGCTCTGCTGGTCGGGGCCGTTCGAGCCCGGCGTGGTCATGCGGTACCTCCTGGTCGATGCTGCCGCGCGCCGCACGGGTCCACGGCGCGCAGGGCGCCCGGCCGTCCACCGGCCGGCGCGCTGCCCGGGGCAGCATGGCAGCCCCCACGGACGGCGCCCGGCAGCCCCCGCCCCGCGCGTCGGAGCGGCACCGGGCGCCCGCTCCCCGGCGCCGACGGCGCGCCGCGCACCGGCGGCCGGGCGTAGCGTCCCGCCCATGTCGGCCGACGCCGGGGGCGAGGGCCGCGTGCTGGGTGGCCGCTACACGCTCACCGAGGTCATCGCGCGCGGCGGCATGGGGGTCGTGTGGCTGGCCACCGACCGGCTCCTGGACCGGCCGGTCGCGGTCAAGGAGATCACCTACCCGCTGCACGTGACCGAGCACGAGCGCCAGGTGCTGCGGGAGCGCACCCTGCGCGAGGCCCGCCACGCGGCCGGCCTCGACCACCCGCGGGTGACGACGGTGTTCGACGTCGTCGAGGAGGACGGCCGGCCCTGGCTGGTGATGGAGCACGTCCCCTCGCGCAGCCTGCAGTAGCTGGTCGAGGAGCACGGCCGGCTGCCGTGGCAGGCCGTGGCCCGCATCGGGGCGGACGTCCTCGACGGCCTGGCCGCCGCCCACCGGGCCGGCATCGTGCACCGCGACGTCAAGCCGGGCAACGTCCTGGTGGACGCGGACGGCCGCGCCTGGCTCACGGACTTCGGGATCGCCACCGCCACCGGCGACTCCTCGCTCACGACCACCGGCACGCTGATCGGGTCGCCGTCCTACATGTCGCCGGAGCGGGCGCAGGGCGCGCGCCCCGGTCCGCCGGCGGACCTGTGGTCCCTGGGCGCGACGCTGTACACCGCGGTGGAGGGCCGGCCCGCGTACGCCCGGGACGAGCCGATGGCGACCCTGATGGCCGTGGTGTCCGAGCACCCCCCGCCGATGCTGCACGCCGGTCCGCTGGAACCGGTGCTGCGCGGCCTGCTCGACAAGGACCCGGCGCGGCGCACCCCGGCCGCCCGGGTCCGGGAGCAGCTGCTCGCCGCGCTGTCCGCCGGCACGGCCGGGCCCGGCTGGCCGCTCCCGCCGCGACCGGCCACCGCACCGCCACCGCCGCCCCCGCCGCACCGCGCGGAGGCGGCCGGCGGCGACCGGGTGGAACGGATCAGCGCCGAGGACCTCAAGGCCCTCGCGGTCGGGTCGGCCGCGCTGCTGTCCTCGGTGGCCCGCGACGCCGCCGACCAGGCCCGGTACCTCGCCGACCGGCGCCGCGCGCGGCGCGCGGGCCCCGGGACGCCGCAGCGGGCCCCGGCGGCACCCGCGCCACCGGACCCGCCGCCCGGAGCCGGCCGGCGGCCCGACCGGCGGCCCGACCGGCGGCCCGACCCGCGGCCCGACCCGCGGCCCGACCGGCGGCCCGGCCGGCGGCCGCGGTTCCGGCGGCGCTGGGTGGTGGTGCCGGTCGTCGTCCTCGTCGCGGTGCTGCTGGCCGTCGCCGCCGGGGTGGTGGTGCTGGTCGGTCTCGCCCTCGGGGCCTTCTGACGCGGGCGCCGGCGCGCGCGGCGGCGCCCGCTGGGTCAGGCTCGGGACATGACGACGCCGGGACCGGACCAGCCGCAGCCGCGGGACATCGCCCTGGAGCAGCCGCCGCCCGAGCAGCTGGAGGAGCTCGAGGCGGCCAGCGAGCCGGAGGCCGACCCGGCCGGCGAGGGCTGAGCGGCCCGGGTCAGGCCGCGGCGAACAGCCGCGCGGGGTCCAGCCGCTCCCGGGCCACGTAGTACAGCGTCGTGCCCGCCGGCACGGGCCGGTCCCACGGCGGGCTGACCGTCAGCTCGCCCCCCGGCGCGCGGACGGCCAGCAGCGTGGCGCCGAACCGCCGGCCGAGGTGGGTCTGCACGTCGCCCACGCTGGCCAGCCCGGACCCGGAGGGGACGAGCGTGGAGTAGGTGTTCCCGTGCCCGCCGCTGGTCATGAGGTCGTTGTAGACCTGGGTCAGCCCCGGGTCGGCCGCCTCCTCCGACAGCAGCGACGGCATGTGCCACTGCACGACCTGCACCCCGCGGTTGACGTAGCGCAGCGTCTCCTGCCGGGCCAGGTCCCGGACGGCGGCCACCAGGTGGATGCCCGGGTTGGCGTGGTCCACGGCGACCGCGATCGCCAGCGTCTCGTTGTCGTCGCGGCCGTCGACGACCGCCGTCCGGGCCCGGGGCACGCACGCCCGCACCATGACGTCGCCGTGCGTCAGGTCGCCGCGGACGAAGTCGACGTCGGGCAGGTGCGGCATCGGGTCCTCGGCCACCTCGTCCCAGGCGCACAGCACCACCCGCACCCCGCGCTCGGCCGTCAGCTCGGCGACGATCCGCTCGGTCCGGCCCGGCGTGTAGCCGAGCAGCACCACGTGCCCCTCCAGGTCCAGCGGGACCACTCCCCTCGTGCGGCGGCCCCGCGCGGTCTGCAGGGCCGTGGTGAGCTGGGTGAACAGCAGGGTCAGCGTGACGATGCCGCCGATGATCACGTAGACGCCCACGACCCGGCCGGCGACCGAGACGGGGAAGGCGTCGCCGTAGCCGACGGTCGCCGACGTGACGACGAAGTACCACCAGTAGGTGCCCGGGTCGGCCAGTCCGCTGTCGGGCGGCTCGACCAGCGCCATCGCGGCCCAGCTGGTGAGGAAGACGACGACGGTCACCGCCAGCGGCAGCCGCCAGCTGCGCAGGCGCAGCCGCAGCACCCGCGCCAGGCGGGCGAACAGCAGGAAGGGCACCGGTCCTCCCGGGTCGACGGCTGGTCCCGCGGCAAGGTATCCCGGCGGGTCGGCAGGCGTCGGCGGGCCGGCCGCGGGTATGCCGCGGCGGTGCAGAGCTCCGACGTCCTGTCCTACGCGTACTCCCAGGTCCACCAGACGTTGCGGCGCAGCGTCGACGGGCTGACCGCCGAGCAGCTGGCCGCCCGCGTCGCGCCCGGCGCCAACCCGGTCGGCTGGCTGGCCTGGCACCTGCTCCGCGTCCAGGACGACCACGTCGCCGAGGTGGCCGGCGGCGAGCAGGTCTGGACGGCGCAGGGCTTCGCCGGCCGGTTCGGCCTGCCGGTCGACGACGCCGCGACCGGCTACGGCATGTCCGCCGAGGAGGTCGCCGCCGTCCGGGTCGAGGACCCGGCGCTGCTCGTCGAGTACTCGGCCGCGGTGCACGCGCGGACGGCGGAGTTCCTGGGCGGGCTGTCCGACGCCGACCTCGACCGCGTCGTCGACACCTCCTGGGACCCGCCGGTCACCCTCGGCGTGCGCCTGGTGAGCGTGCTCGCCGACGACCTCCAGCACCTGGGCCAGATCGGCTACGTGCGGGGGCTCCTCGGCGCCTGACCTGCGCGGCAGCGCGGATCGCCGTAGCGTCCCCAGCCGTGACCAGCCCCGACTTCTACGCCCTGGAGGAGCTCCTCGAGCCGGAGGAGGTCGAGATCCGCGACCGCGTGCGCGCCTTCGGGGAGCGGGAGGTCACGCCGATCGTCAACGACTACTGGGAGCGCGCGGAGTTCCCGGCCCACCTCGTGCCGCGGCTGGCGGAGCTGGGCATCGCCGGCGGCACGATCTCCGGCTACGGCTGCCCCGGCATGAGCGCCGTCTCGGCCGGGCTGGTCGCCGCGGAGCTGGCCCGCGCCGACGGCAGCATCGGCACGTTCAACGGGGTGCACAGCTTCCTCGCGATGCAGTCCATCGCGATGCTCGGCTCGGAGGAGCAGCGGCAGCGCTGGCTGCCGGCGATGGCCCGCATGGAGCTGATCGGCGCGTTCGGCCTGACCGAGCCGCGGCACGGCTCCGACGCCGTCGCGCTGGAGACCTCCGCCCGCCGCGACGGCGACGCGTTCGTGCTCGACGGGCAGAAGAAGTGGATCGGCAACGGCTCCATCGCCGACCTGGTGCTGATCTGGGCGCGCGACGAGGACGGCGACGTCGGCGGCTACGTCGTGGAGCGGGGGACGCCGGGCTTCGAGGCGACCGTGATGACCGGCAAGACGGCGCTGCGGGCGGTCTGGCAGGCCGAGATCACGCTGAGCGACGTCCGGGTGCCGGCGGAGAACAGGCTCGCGGGCTGCCGCTCCTTCCGGGACGTCTCCCAGGTCCTCGACCGGACGCGGTACACCGTCGCGTGGCGGGCGCTGGGCCTGGCCACCGCGTCCTACGAGCTGGCGCTGGCGCACGCGCTGCGGCGCGAGCAGTTCGGCCGGCCGATCGCCGGCTACCAGCTCGTGCAGGACAAGCTGGCTCGGATGCTCGCCGAGATCACCTCGATGCAGCTGATGTGCTGGCGGCTGTCGAAGCTGGCCGACGCCGGGCGGATGACGCCGGCGATGGCGTCGCTGGCCAAGATGAACCACGCCGCGAAGGCCCGGGCGATCGTCGCCGACGCCCGCGACGTCCTGGGCGGCGACGGGATCCTGCTGGACCACCACGTGGCCCGTCACCACGCGGACATGGAGGCGGTCTTCACCTTCGAGGGCACCGACTCCGTGCAGGCGCTCATCGTCGGCCGGGAGATCACCGGCCTGTCCGCGATCAGCGGCCGCCGCTGACCCGGCCCCCGGCCGGGGCCCGGCTCAGACGGCGCGCAGCAGCGGCGGCGTCGCGGCCTGCGTGGCCCCCGCGGGCGCCGGGACGAGCGGCGCGGGCACGGCCGCGGTCAGGCGGACACACTCGGGGCAGGCGGTCCGCCCGGTGCCCATCCGCTCCCACCGCTGCGAGCCCCAGATCTGCACGATGGCCCCGCACAGCGCGAGGTCGACCACGCCGTCGAGGTCGCGCGCCGGGCGGTCCACGACCACCGCGTGCCACGGCGTCTGCTCCGACGTGCCGTGCCAGGACCAGCGGTCAGGACGCGCGAAGCCGACCGCTAGGGGATCCACGCTGCCCTCGTGCCCACGCCCTGCGCAGGGCAAACACCGGTCGCGCTGCGGACCCGCCGGCGGATCGGGTGTCGGCCGATCGCGCCCGGGGAACCCTGGTGGGCCCGAGCCGAGGGGGCCTGCGCGTGAGGGGAGAACCCATGACCGCCGCACCCGACCGTGACGTCGTGGACCTGCTGACCGCCGACCACCGCGAGTTCGACCGGCTGTTCCGGGAGCTCGAGGGGCTGTTCGGCCGCACCGGCGAGGAGGACCTGCGACGCAAGCGCGACCTCGTGGACGAGGTGACGATCGGGATCGTCAAGCACTCCGTCGCCGAGGAGACCCAGGTGTACCCCCGCGTGGAGGCGGAGGTGGACCAAGACGAGGCCGAGCGCTCCAAGCACGAGCACGGCGAGGCCGAGGAGACGATGAAGCGCCTCGAGCGGATGGATCCCGGCGACCCCGGCTTCGACGACGAGGTCGCCACCCTCGCCCGCGAGATCCGGGGCCACGTCGAGCACGAGGAGGGGGTCATGTTCGCCGAGCTCCGGCAGAGCCTCCCGTCCGACCGCCTGGCCGAGATGGCCCGGGACGTCGAGCGGGTCAAGGCGATCGCGCCCACCCGTCCGCACCCCCTGACGCCCAACGAGGCGGGCGTCCGCACGGCGCTCGGCCCCGTCGCCAGCCTCCTCGACCACCTCCGCGACGCCGTGAGCGGCCGCGGCAAGCAGTCCGGCTGAGCGCACCCTCCGCCCTCCGGCGGCGCTACCGTCGAGAGCGCACGCCGTCGGAGGGAGGAGGCCGCCGTGGACCCGGTGACCCTGCTGGTCGGGGCCGGCCTGCTGGCGGCCGGCTACGGTGCCGGGCTGCTCACCCGCCGCCGCCCGGCCCCGCCCCCGCCGCCGCCGGCCCCCGTGTGCGGCTGCGGCCACACGCTGAGCCAGCACGACACCGAGACCAACACCTGCTACGCCGAGCTGCGCCGCGACGCCTACGACAAGCGCGGTCGCTGGTCGGGCCACACGTGGGTGCCGTGCACCTGCCGGCAGTACGTCGGCCCGCGACCGATCGACGAGGTGTTCCTCCCCCGCCTGCTGCCACCGGGCGACGGCTGAGCGCTAGCGCCGGCGGGCGCGCAGCACCGCGTCGGCCATCGGCAGGTCCTCGCCCTCGTGCGACCGGCCCAGCCGCTGCCGCGCCCCGGCGACGAGGACGTCGAACTCGCCGGCCGGCAGCGCCGCGGCCAGCTGCTCGCCGGTCGCGAACAGGTCCGGGTCCTGCCCGTGCCGGACGGTGTGCAGGTCGCTCGGGTCGTGCTGGGCCACCAGCAGCGTGCCGCCGGGCGCGACCGCGGCGGCCAGCCGGGCCACGACGGCGTCGCGCACGCCGCCGGGGACGTGCAGGAACGCCGTCGTCACCAGGTCGAAGGCATGCCGAGGGGGCGCCCAGGTGGTGACGTCGGCGTACTGCCACGCCGTCCGGTCGGCCACCCCGCGCTCCGCCGCCGCCGCGGCGGCCCGGTCCAGGGCGGTGCGGGACAGGTCGACCCCGGTCACCCGCCAGCCCTGCTCGGCGAGCCAGATCGCGTCGCCGCCGGTCCCGCAGCCGACGTCGAGCGCGGTGCCCGGCACCAGGCCGGTGGTCTCCGCGACCAGGACGTCGTTGGGCCGGCCGCTCCAGTGCGCCTCCCCGGAGGCGTAGCGCTCCTCCCACCAGGCCTCGTCGTAGACGGTCACGCGGCGCCCGCCCCGGTCCGGGCGGCGACGGCCGCGCGGGTCTCCTCCATCACGAGGTCCATGTTGACCTGCCCCGCGGCGGCCAGCCCCTGCGCCGCGGCCACGACCACCTGCGCGCGGACGTCGCCCGCGTTGCCGGCGACCCAGATCCCCGGGACCGGGGTCGCCCCGTCGGCGCCGGCGGGCAGCACCTCGCCGAAGACGACGCCGTTCATGCCGACCTCCTCCGGGACGAGCCCGAGGTCGGCGAGCAGGTCCCCGGGTGCCCGGACCCGGGTCTGGGCGACCAGCGCCCGCAGCGGGACGACGGCGCCGCCGGCGAGACGGACGCCGCTGAGCCGGCCGTCCTCGGTCTCCAGGCCGACCACCTCGCCGGACACCACCTCGATGCCGCGGGCGGCGAGCTGCTCCCACTGCTCCTCGGTCGGCTCCGGGCCGGTGTGCAGGAAGAGGGTCACGTCGTCGGTCCACTGCCGCCACAGCAGCGCGCCGTGCGTGCTCATGGCGCTGGACGACAGGATGCCGACGGGCTGGTCGCGGACCTCCCAGCCGTGGCAGTAGGGGCAGTGCAGCACGTCGGTGCCCCACAGCTCGGCCAGCCCCGGCACGCCGGGCAGCTCGTCGCTCGCGCCGGTGGCCACGAGCAGCCGGCGCGCGCGCACCGTCGACCCGTCGGCCAGTGACACCGCGAAGCCGCCGTCCACCCGCCGGGCCGCCGTCACCCACCCGTCGCGGACCTCGGCGCCGTAGCCGCGCACCTCCGCGCGGGCGAGGGCCATCAGCTCCGCCGGCGGGGTGCCGTCGCGGGTCAGGAAGTTGTGCACCCCGGCCGCGGGCGCGTTGCGCGGCGTCCCCCCGTCGACCACCAGCACGCTGCGCCGCGCGCGGGCGAGGGCCAGCGCCCCCGACAACCCCGCCGCTCCCCCGCCGACCACCAGGACGTCCACTCGTTCGCTCATGCCGACGAGGGTGCGCACACGCTCGCCGTCTTGACAAACTTCCTTGCTGGAACGGCAAACTGGTGCGGTGACCGACGACGACGTCCTGGCGGCGGTGGGCCCCCGGCTGCGCGAGCTGCGGACCAAGCGCGACGTGACGCTCACCCAGCTGTCCGAGACCACCGGCATCTCGGTGAGCACGCTGTCCCGGCTGGAGTCGGGGCAGCGCCGGCCCACGCTCGAGCTGCTGCTCCCCCTGGCCCGCGCGCACTCGGTGACCGTCGACGAGCTGGTCGGGGCGCCGGGTACCCCCGACCCGCGGGTCGTCGCCCGGCCCTTCGAGAAGGGCGGGCACACCTTCTGGCCGCTCACCCGCCGGCCGGGCGGTGTGCAGGCCTACAAGCAGGTCATCCCGCCGCGGACGCCGTCGGGCGAACCGGAGCAGAAGACGCACGAGGGCCACGAGTGGATGTACGTGCTGTCGGGGCAGGTCCGCCTGCTGCTGGGCGAGCACGACCTGTTGCTGCGGGCCGGCGAGGTGGCCGAGTTCGACACCCGCACCCCGCACTGGGTCGGCAACCCCGGCGACGTCCCCGCCGAGATCCTCAACCTCTACGGCCCGCAGGGCGAGCGCATCCACGTGCGCGCCCAGCCCGCGCGGGGTACCGGGCGGGGATGAGCGGGAAGACGGCGGAGGACTACGCCGACGACTACACCGAGCCGGAGCTGCGGGCGCGGCTCAAGGAGGAGATTAGGGCCGGCGACCGCGGCGGCCGGCCCGGCCAGTGGAGCGCGCGCAAGAGCCAGCTGCTCGCGCACGAGTACGAGGCGGCCGGCGGCGGCTACCGGCACGCGGGCGAGCGCACCGCGGCGCAGCGGCACCTGCAGCAGTGGTCGGACCAGGACTGGCACACCGCCGACGGCGGCACCGGCGCCCGGGACGGCGACACCACCCGCCGTTACCTGCCCGACGCCGCCTGGCAGCTGCTCACCGAGGACGAGCGGCGGGCGACCGACCGCGCCAAGCAGCGCGGCGAGGACCAGCACGTCCCGAACACCGAGGCCGCCCGCGAGGCCCGGGCCGCCGCCGAGCTGCTCGACCTGACCGCCCCCGAGGCCCGCGACCGGGTCGCCGGCATGGACGCCGGCACCCTCGACCGGGCCGAGCGGGCCGAGCGCGAGCTGGGGAGGGGTCGGAAGACCGTCCTGCAGGCGATCGAGCGCCGCCGGGCGGAGGGCAGCTGACCGGCCGGGACTCGGTCGGCAGCGCTGTCGTACGGTCCGTCCGGAGGTGCACCGATGAGTTCTCCGATCGACCGGGACGGCGTCGCCGCCCGCGTCTCGGCCTTCCCGCGCGCCGCGGTCGACCGGCCCGACCTCAAGCACGCCGCCGTCGCGGTCTGCGTGGTCGAGTGCGACGGCGTCCCGACCCTGCTGATCACCCGCCGGGCCGCGCGGATGCGCAGCCACGCCGGCCAGTGGGCGCTGCCCGGCGGGCGGCTCGACCCGGGCGAGACCCCCGTCGAGGGGGCCCTGCGGGAGCTCGAGGAGGAGGTCGGGCTGACCCTGCCGCCGTCCGCGGTGCTCGGGCTGCTCGACGACTACGTGACCCGCTCGGGCTACGTGATGACGCCGGTGGTCTGCTGGGCCGGCGACCCCGGCGAGCTCACCCCGCACGAGGCCGAGGTGGCGAGCATCCACCTGGTGCCGGTCGCCGACCTGGACGTCGAGCCGCGGCTGATCCGCATCCCCGAGTCCGACCAGCCGGTCATCCAGCTGCCGCTGGAGGGCGGGTTCGTGCACGCGCCGACCGCCGCCGTCCTCTACCAGTTCTGCCAGGTCGCCTGCCGCGGCCGCGACACCCGGGTCGCCCACCTCGAGCAGCCGGTCTTCGCCTGGCGCTGACCCCGGCCACGACCAGGTGACCTGATCGTGGCGCGTCCTCCCTCACCGTGGACGGTGAGGGAGGAC
>NZ_JBJGZO010000029.1:0-59307 GCF_054050575.1 Blastococcus sp. SYSU D00868 | reverse complement strand
CCCCCCCCCCCCCCCCCCCCCCCCCCCCCCCCCCCCCCCCCCCCCCCCCCCCCCCCCCCCCCCCCCCCCCCCCCCCCCCCCCCCCCCCCCCCCCCCCCCCCCCCCCCCCCCCCCCCCCCCCCCCCGCGGTGAGGGAGGACGGCCCGTGCCGTCCCGGGGAACCCCCGGGTGCCGGCGGGTCGGTTGCCCGTGGCAACCTCCGACGGGTGACGACGACCGAGGCCCCCCAGGCGGTCTCCTACGACTGCGGCGACGTCGTGCTGCGCGGCGACCGGTGGCCCGGCGGCGAGCGCGGCGAGGTGCTGTTCCTGCACGGGGGCGGCCAGACCCGGCACTCCTGGGGCGGCGCCGCGCGGGCGCTGGCCGCGGAGGGCTGGACGACGACGACGCTGGACCTGCGCGGCCACGGCGACAGCGACTGGTCGCCCGACGGCACGTACGGCATGGACCGGTACGCCGGCGACGTCGCCCGCGTCGTGGAGCAGCTGGGCCGCGGCCTGGTGCTCGTCGGTGCCTCGCTGGGCGGGCTCACCTCGCTCACGGTGGCCGGCCGCGACCCGGGCGCCGCGCGGGCGCTGGTGCTCGTCGACATCGTGCCGCGCACGACGACGGCCGGCACCCGGCGGATCGCCGAGTTCATGCGGGCCCACCTCGACGGGTTCGACGACCTCGACCAGGTGGCCGACGCCGTCGCCGCCTACACCCGCCGGCCGCGCCGCAACAACCCCGAGGGCCTGAGGAAGAACGTCCGGCAGCGGGCGGACGGCCGGTGGTACTGGCACTGGGACCCGGCGATGATGCAGATCATCCCGGACGACGAGCCGCGCCCCGGCACGCGCCCGGAGCCGCTGCTCGACCTCGCCCGCACCGTGACCCTGCCGGTGCTCGTCGTCCGCGGCGGCCGCTCCGACGTGGTGGACGACGAGGGCATCGCCGAGTTCCTCGCGGCGGTGCCGACCGCCCGCGTGGTGGACGTCGCCGAGGCCGGGCACATGGTGGCCGGCGACGACAACGACGACTTCACCAGCGCGGTCGCGGCCTTCCTCGGGGAGCTCGACCGGTCCGCCTGAGCCGCGGCCGGCCGCCGGCCAGGGCAGACTGGCCGGCGTGATCATCGGGATCGGCATCGACGTCGTCCCCGTCGACCGCTTCGCCGCGTCGCTGGTGCGCACCCCGGGCCTGCGCGACCGGCTGTTCACCGCCGGGGAGCAGGTGACGCCGTCGGGCCGGCCGCGCTCCGGGGAATCGCTGGCGGCGCGGTTCGCGGCGAAGGAGGCGCTCGCCAAGGCCCTGGGCGCGCCCGGCGACCTGCGCTGGCACGACGCCGAGGTGACCGTCGGCGAGCACGGCCGCCCGCACCTGGAGGTCCGGGGCACGGTGGCCCGGCGGGCCTACCAGCTCGGGGTCACCTCCTGGCACCTGTCCCTCAGCCACGACGGCGGCATCGCGTCGGCGTTCGTGCTGGCCGAGGGCATCCCGCGCAGCGAGGAGGAGCCGTGATCGGGCTGCACACGGCCGAGGAGGTGCGCGCCGCCGAGGCGCCGCTGCTCGCCGCCGGGCCCGAGGGCGCCCTCATGCAGCGGGCGGCCACCGGGCTGGCCACCGTCTGCCTGCGGCTGCTCGGCCGCGCGCACGGCACCCGCGTCACCGCGCTGGTTGGCGCCGGCGACAACGGCGGCGACGCGCTGTTCGCCGGCGCCTCCCTGGCCGGCCGCGGGGCCCGGGTGACCGCGGTGCTGCTCGACCCCGCCCGCGCGCACGCCGCCGGGCTGGCCGCGCTGCGCCGCGCCGGCGGCCGGGTGACGGGGCTGGAGGGGCCGACCGGCCTGGACTGCGCCGACCTGGTGCTCGACGGGATCGTGGGCCTCGGCGGCCGGGGCGGCCTGCGCCCGGCCGCGGCGCGCCTGGTGGCCGAGGCGGCCGCCGGGCCGGGCCTCATGGTCGCCGTCGACCTGCCCAGCGGTGTCGACCCCGACACCGGTGCCGTGGACGGCGAGGCGTTCCCCGCCCAGCACACGGTGACCTTCGGCGCGGTCAAGGCCGGCCTGGTGGTGGGGGCGGGGCGCCAGCACGCCGGGCGGGTGCACCTGATCGACATCGGCCTGGCGGGCACCCTGCCGCGGCCGCGCGCGGCGCAGCTGACCGACGACGACGTCGCCGTCCGGCTCGACCCGCCGACCGACGACGACGACAAGTACTCCCGCGGCGTGGTCGGCGTCGTGGCCGGCTCGGCCACCTACCCGGGCGCCGCCGTGCTGTGCACCGGCGCCGCGCTGCGCACCCGGCCGGGGCTGGTCCGCTACGCCGGGACGGCGGCCGGGGGCGTGCGCGCCGCGTGGCCGGAGGCGATCGTGACCGAGGGCCGCCCCTCCGACGCGGGCCGGGTGCAGGCCTGGGTGGCCGGCCCGGGGATGGGCACGGACGACGCGGCGGCCGACGTCGTCGCCGAGGTGCTGGCCACGGACCTGCCGGTGCTGCTCGACGCCGACGCGCTCACGCTGGCCGCCCGCCGTCCCGACCTGGTGCGCGACCGCGACGCGCCGACGGTGCTGACCCCGCACGACCGCGAGTTCGCCCGGTTCGGCGCGGACGTCGGCGCCGACCGGGTCGGCGCGGCCCGCCGGCTCGCCGCCGACCTCGGCGCGGTCGTGCTGCTCAAGGGGGCGGCCACGGTCGTCGCCGCGCCCGACGGCCAGGCGTTCGTCAACGGCACCGGGACGCCGTGGCTGGCGACCGCCGGCACCGGCGACGTCCTCTCCGGGATCGCCGGGGCGCTGCTCGCGACCGGGCTGCCCGCGGCCGAGGCGGCGGCGGTCGCCGCGCACGTGCACGGCCGGGCGGGGCAGCTGGCGGCCGGGGGTGGCCCCTTCGTCGCCGGGGACCTGGTCCGCCGGTTGCCGGGGACTCTCGCGCGGCTGCGCCGGGGCGGCGGCACCGGCCTGGGAGACTGGGACGTGTGAGTGCTCTCCCCGCCCGGGCCGAGGTGGTCGTCGACCTCGACGCCATCGCCGCCAACACCGCAGCGCTGCGCGAGCGCGTCGGCCGGCCGCTCATGGCGGTGGTCAAGGCCGACGGCTACGGCCACGGTCTGGTGCCCGCCGCCCGCGCCGCGCTGGCCGGCGGCGCCGACGCGCTCGGGGTCGCCGTCGTCGAGGAGGCGCTGGCCCTGCGCGCGGCCGGGGTCACCGCGCCGCTGCTCGCCTGGCTGAACGCCCCCGGTGAGGACTTCGCCGCCGCGCTGGCCGCCGACGTCGAGGTGTCGGTCAACGCCACCTGGGGCGTCGAGGAGGTCGTCGCGGCGGCCCGCGCCACCGGCCGCACCGCCCGCCTGCACCTGAAGGTCGACACCGGCCTCTCCCGCGGCGGCGCCACGCCCGACGAGTGGCCGGCGCTGGTGGCCGCGGCCGCCCGGGCGCAGGCCGGCGGCGAGGTGGAGGTGGTGGGGCTGTGGAGCCACCTGGCCTACGCCGACGCGCCGACCCATCCCACGATCGGCCGGCAGAAGGCGGTGTTCGACGAGGCCGTCGCCGTCGCCCGCGACGCCGGGCTGCGCGACGCCCGCCGGCACCTGGCCAACTCCGCGGCGACGGTGGCGCTGCCCGAGACCTGGTACGACCTCGTCCGGCCCGGCATCGCCGTCTACGGCCTGGACCCCCTCGGCGGCGACCCGGCCGCGTACGGGCTGCGCCCGGCGATGACCGTGGCGGCCCGGGTGCTGCTGACCAAGCGGGTGCCGGCCGGTGCCGGCGTCTCCTACGGGCACACCTACGAGACGACGACCGAGACCACGCTCGCGGTCGTCCCGGTCGGCTACGCCGACGGGATCCCGCGGGCGGCCGGCAACCGCGCGCCGGTCCTGGCCGGCGGCGCGCAGCGGGCCATCGCCGGCCGGGTGTGCATGGACCAGTTCGTGCTCGACGTCGGCGACGCGCCCGTGCGCGCCGGGGACCGCGTCGTCCTGTGGGGCCCCGGCACCGACGGCGAGCCGACCGCCCAGCAGTGGGCCGACGCGGTCGACACCATCCACTACGAGCTCGTCGCCCGCATCGGCGGCCGCTTCGCCCGCCGCTACGTCGGCACCGCGGGCGCCGTCTGATGGCCACGCGCAAGCGCCCCGGCAGGCCCACCCGCAAGCCCGCCCACGGGCCGCACTCCACCGCCGGCGTCGTCGGGGCGCTGGCCGGGCTGGCGGCCGCCGGGACGGCGGTCGGGGTCGCCGTGCACCGCGCCGCCGGCCGGCGCGTGGCCGCCGAGCGGGTCGGCTCCGCCGCGGGCCTGCCCGCCGGGGCCAGCGACGCGGAGCTGCGCGACGAGGACCCGCTCGGCCCCGCCTCCCGCCGCGCCGACCGCTCCGTGCTGGTGCAGGCCGACGACGGCGTGCTGCTGGCCGTGGAGGAGGTCGGCCCGCTGGACGCGCCGCTGACCGTCGTCTTCGTGCACGGCTACACGCTGTCGATGCACTCGTGGACGTTCCAGCGGCGGTCCCTCGGCGCCCAGCTGGCCACCGCCAACGGCTCGCGGCCCACGGCGCGGCTGGTGTTCTACGACCAGCGCGGGCACGGCTCCTCCGGGCGCGGCCCGGCGGAGCACTCGACGATGGAGCAGCTGGCCCGCGACCTGGCCGCGGTGCTCGACGCGCGGGCGCCGCGCGGGCCGGTGCTGCTGGTCGGGCACTCGATGGGCGGCATGACGGTCATGGCGCTGGCCGAGCTGCGCCCCGAGCTGTTCGGGGAGCGGGTCGTCGGCGCGGCGCTGCTGTCGACCTCGAGCGGGAACCTCGCCGAGCTGTCGTTCGGCCTGCCCGAGCTGTTCACCCGGGTGCGGGCCGCGGTCATCCCGGTCGCGGCCTGGACGATGCGCCGCCGTCCCGCGTTCGCCGAGCGGACCCGCCGGCTGGCCGCGTCGGTCGTCTCCGCGGCGACCTGGTCGCTGTCGTTCGCCTCGCGCGACGTCGACCCGGCGCTGGGCCGCTACGTGGACGCGATGATCGCGGGCACGCCGGTCGACGTGATCGCGGAGTTCTACCCGGCGCTGGCCGGCCTCGACGAGACCGGCGCGATGGAGCCGCTGCGCGCCGTCCCGACGCTGGTGCTCACCGGCGACAGCGACACGCTCATCCCGCCGGAGCACAGCGAGACGCTGGTCGAGCTCCTGGGCGGGGCGGACGCCGAGCGGGTGGAGCACGTCGTCGTCCCGGGGGCGGGGCACATGGTGCCGCTGGAGAAGCCGGCGGAGGTCACCGCGGCGCTGTCCGCGCTGATCCGCCGGGTCACGACCGAACGCGCGGCCGCGCCGGCCTGAGCCCGGTCAGCCGCCGCTCCCGTCGGTGGGGATCGACCGCCAGGGCAGGACCTCGGGGGACTCGGTGGCGAGCGCCCGGCGGTGCTCCAGCAGGGCCCGGACGTCCGGCTCGGGGACCGACGTCGGGGCGGGCGGCCGCTCGGTCAGCGCGCGCCGCAGCACCGGGTCGGCGAGCCCGGCGGCGCCGAGCAGCGCCACGCACACGGCGGTGGCGCCCCCGGTGACCGGGACGGCCGCCGGGTCGGTGGCGCACCGCCGGAGCAGCGCCCGCCCGGCGCGGGTGGGCCGGACGACGGCGCGGGGCCGCCACCGGACGGGGCGCCGGACCAGCCCGAGGTCGGCCAGGCGGCGGCCGACGGCGCGCACCCGGTCGTCCTCCGCGGCCCGCCACTGCACGGTCTCGAGCGCGCGGTGCCCGCGGGTGCCGACGGCGTCGAGCACCGCCCCCTCCACCGCCGAGCTGCGGGCCGCGTCCACGACGGCCAGCCGGCCCCCGCAGGCCCGGACCCGGCCCGACTCGACCAGCACGGCCACCGCCGTCTCCACCACCCGGGGGACGCCGCCGGCCAGCCACGCCGCCTCGTAGGCGTCCAGTCCCGGTGTCGGCACGGCGGCTCCTCCTCCCCGGACGGCTACCGGGACCGTGGCACGGCGCCGGTCCCGCGGCCAGGGCCCAAGGGCGGCGGCGCCGAGCGGCGGCGACCGAGCTGCGGCGGCCCGGGCGACGACCCGCGGCCGTCCCGGGCGGGTCGTAGGGTCGGCGCGTGCCCGCCCCCCGTCCGCCCCGGTTCGACGCCGCGGCCGAGGAGGTGGCCCGCACCGCGGCCGCCGCGCCCGACTGGGCCGCCCTCGCCGCCGCGGCCCGCCCCTGCCTCGCCTGCCCGGAGCTCGCCGCCGCCCGGCAGCACGTCGTCGTCGGCGACGTGCCGGCGTCGGGCCGGCCGCGGTTCGCCCTCGTCGGCGAGGCGCCGGGCGCGACCGAGGACGAGACCGGCCGGCCCTTCGTCGGCAGGAGCGGCGCCCTGCTCGACCAGCTGCTGGGCGAGGCCGGCCTGGACCGCGGTGAGGCGGCGGTGCTCAACGTCGTCAAGTGCCGGCCGCCGGGCAACCGCACGCCGAAGACGCCCGAGGTCGCCCGGTGCAGCGGCTGGCTGCGCCGGCAGCTGGAGCTGCTCGACCCGCCGGTGGTCGTGGCCCTGGGGCTGTCCAGCGCCAAGTGGTTCCTCGGCCCGCGCACCGTGCTCGCCGCGGTCCGCGGCCGGCCGCACGAGGTCGACGGCCGATCGGTCTGGGCGACCTACCACCCGTCCGCCGCGATCCGGTTCGGGCCCAACGGGGCGCCGCGGGCGGGGCTGCTGGCCGACCTCACCGCGGTCGCGGGGGTCCTGGCGTGAGGCGCGAGCACGTGCTGCCGGAGCCGGCGGACACCCGCGCGCTCGGCGCCGCCCTGGCCGAGGTCGTGGTCCCCGGTGACCTGGTCGTGCTGGTCGGCCCGCTCGGTGCCGGCAAGACCGCGCTGACCCAGGGGCTGGGCGCCGCGCTCGGCGTGCGCGAGCCGGTCACGTCGCCGACCTTCGTGATCGCCCGGGTGCACCGCGGCGGGCGCGTGCCGCTGGTGCACGTGGACGCCTACCGGCTGGGGAGCGTCGCCGACGTCGACGACCTGGACCTCGACGCCTCGACCGCCGAGTCCGTCACCGTCGTCGAGTGGGGGCAGGGGCTGGTCGAGCAGCTCGCCGACGAGCACCTGGAGGTGCGCCTGGACCGGCGGGACGACGACGTGCGCACCGCCCTGCTCGTCCCGCACGGCCCCGGCTGGGAGCGGCGGCTGGGCGACTAGCCTGGTCGCTCGTGCTGGTACTGGCCCTGGACACCGCGACGCCGACCCTGCTGGCCGGCCTCGCCCGGCGGACCGACGGCGGGGCGGTCGAGGTGCTCGCCGAGCGCGCCGTCCCCTCCGGCACGAGGCACGCCGAGCTGCTGACCCCGGCCGTCCAGGGCGTGCTCGCCGACGCCGGCCTCGCGCTGGCCGACGTCGACGCCGTCGTCACCGGCCTCGGCCCCGGCCCCTTCACCGGGCTGCGGGTCGGCGTGGTCACCGCCGCCGCGCTCGCCGACGCCCGCGGGCTCCCGGCGGTCGGCGTCTGCTCGCTCGACGCCATCGGCTCCGGCGCCCGCACCGTGGTCACCGACGCCCGGCGCAAGGAGGTCTACTGGGCCACCTACGACGCCTCCGGTGCCCGCGTCGACGGCCCGGGCGTCGTCCGCCCCGAGTCGGCGGAGCTCACCGGCCCGCTCGTCGGCGACCCCGGCTTCGCCGACCGGCTGGGCGCGGACGTCACCCCGGCCGAGGTGACGACGGCCGGGCTGCTGCGCGCCGCGGCCGGCCTCCTCGACGACCCGGCGTCCGCGGGCCCGCTCGTCCCGCTGTACCTGCGCCGCCCCGACGCCACCCCGCCGACGTCGTTCAAGCCGGTGACCACCGCGTGAGCGACGTGCGGCTGCGGCCGATGCGGCTGGCCGACCTGCCGGCGGTGATGGAGCTCGAGGAGGAGCTCTTCGCCCCCGACACCTGGACCGTGTCGATGTACCGCGACGAGCTCGCGCGCACCGACACCCGGCACTATCTCGTCGCCGTCGACGGGGCGGACGCCGTCGTCGGCTACGCCGGGCTGATCGCCTACGACGACGAGGCGCACGTCGCGACGATCGGCGTCACCGGGGCGCGGCAGGGGGAGGGGATCGGGGCGCTGCTGCTGGACGCCCTGCTGACCGAGGCCGACCGGCGCAGCCCCGTGGTGCTGCTCGAGGTGCGCGCCGACAACGAGGTGGCGCAGGGGCTGTACCGCCGGCGCGGGTTCGCCGAGATCGGCCGCCGCCGCGGGTACTACCAGCCGAGCGGGACGGACGCCGTGGTGATGAAGAGAGAGAAGCTGTGACCTCGAACGAGCCGCTGGTCCTGGGGTTCGAGACCTCGTGCGACGAGACCGGGGTCGGGCTGGTCCGCGGCCGGACGCTGCTGTCCGACGCGCTGGCCACCTCGATGGCGGAGCACGAGCGGTTCGGCGGCGTCGTCCCGGAGATCGCCTCCCGCGCGCACCTGGAGGCGATGGTGCCGACCGTGCACCGCGCGCTCGCCGAGGCCGGGGTGCGCTCCTCCGACGTCGACGCGGTCGCCGTGACCGCCGGGCCGGGGCTCACCGGGGCGCTGCTGGTCGGCCTGGCCGCGGCCAAGGCCTACGCGCTGGCGCTGGACGTGCCGCTGTACGGGGTGAACCACCTCGCGGCGCACGTCGCCGTCGACGAGCTGCAGCACGGCGAGCTGGCCGAGCCCTCGCTCGCGCTGCTGGTCTCCGGCGGGCACAGCTCGCTGCTGCTGGTGCCCGACCTCTCCCGCGAGGTCGTCTCCCTCGGCCGGACGGTCGACGACGCGGCCGGCGAGGCCTTCGACAAGGTCGCCCGCGTGCTCGGCATGCCCTTCCCCGGCGGCCCGCCCATCGACAAGGCGGCGCGCGAGGGCGACGGCTCGGCCATCGACTTCCCGCGCGGCCTGACCGGCCCCCGCGACGCGCCCTACGACTTCTCGTTCTCCGGCCTGAAGACCGCCGTCGCCCGCTGGGTGGAGGCCCGGCAGCGCGCCGGCGAGCCGGTGCCGGTGGCCGACGTCGCCGCCTCGTTCCAGGAGGCGGTGGCCGACGTGCTCACCGCCAAGGCGGTGCGGGCCTGCCGCGACCACGGCGTGGACCACCTGGTGCTCGGCGGGGGAGTGGCGGCCAACTCGCGGCTGCGCGCGCTGGCCGAGGAGCGCTGCGCCGCGGCCGGCATCACGCTGCGGGTGCCCAGCCCGCGGCTGTGCACCGACAACGGGGCGATGGTCGCCGCGCTGGGTTCCCGGCTGGTCCGGGCCGGCGTCGCGCCGTCGTCCCCGGACCTGGGCGCGGACAGCTCCCTGCCGATCGACGTCATCGGAGTCGCCGGGTGACGGGAATCGTCACCCGGCGACTCCGCACACGAGGGCGGTGGGCCGGCCCGCGACGCGGGTGACGACGACGACGGCGGAGCCCTCGCCCGGCCCGCGCAGCTGCCGGGCGAGCTGCTCCGGCTCGATCGCCGAGCCGCGCTTCTTCACCGTCACCCGGCCGACGCCGCGGGCCCGCAGCAGCGCCCGGAGCTTCTTGAGGTTGAACGGCAGCACCTCGTCGACGCGGTACGACGACACCCACGGGGAGTCCGCGGGCGCGTCGGAGGTCAGGTAGGCGATCGTCGGGTCGACGAGCGTCGCGCCGAGGTCGGCGGCCACCAGCGCCACCAGGCCCGAGCGGATGACCGCCGGGTCGGGCTCGTGCAGCCAGCCGCGCACCGGCCCGGCCGGCGCGGGTCCGGGGTCGGCGCCGGCGGTGAGCTCGGTGGCCACGCCGTCCCGGACGACGGTCGCCCGCCGCCACACCGCCGCGACCCCGCGCCCCCACAGCAGCGCCTCGACGATCGACCCGCGCACCGACACCCACTCGGCCTCCACGCCGTCGGGCACGCGGTCGTGGTCGAGGCCGGGCGCCACCTTCACCACGGCGCGCGGCGCCCGGTCGAGCAGCTCGGCCACCGTGGACCACGGGGGCGACCAGCGGTCGGGGTCGAGCTGCCGCCGCCCGCCGGCGCGGCGCGCGGGGTCCAGGACGGCGGCCGCGCGGCCGCCGACCTGCCCGCCGCGGGCCGCGCCCACCAGCCCGACGGCGTCCCCGGCCACCACCTCCACCCGGTCGGCCACCCCGAGTGCCTCGGCGTTGGCGGCGGTCAGCTCCCGCGCCAGCGGGTCGACGTCGACCGCCAGCACGCTCGCCCCGGCCCGGGCGAGGGCGACCGTGTCCGTGCCGGACGCGCAGCCGAGGTCCGCCGCCGAGTCGGTCCCCCCGGCCAGCAGCCGGCCGGCCCGCCGCGCGGCCAGCGCCGGGCGGCCGGCCTGCTCCAGGGTGTCGGCGGTCAGGAACAGCCGGTCGGCGTCCGCGCCGAACACCGGCCGGGCGCGCGCCCGCAGCCGGGCCAGCTCCCAGGCCGGCCCGGCCAGCTCCGGCCCGGACTCCGCGCGCAGCCGGCCCAGTCCGGGCAGCAGGTCCACCCCGGCCGCCTGCAGTTGCGCGGCGCGGGCGGCGGCCGCGGCGCCCTCCGGCGTCCGCAGCAGCCGCAGCTGCTCCAGGGCCCCCGCGGGGCCGTCCGCGGAGGGCTGGGCGGGCACGGCGACAGCGTGACGCACCGGTCCGCGACACCGACGGGGGACCCGGTTGAGGGGCTGGCACTCTCGTGGGTAGAGTGCCAACGACACGGCAGCCGCCTGACCCCCGCGACGGCAGGTGTGCAGGTCCGTGCCACAGCATCAGCACCATCCACCAGCCCGTCGATCCCGAAGGGGGCGTCACCGACGTGACGACCGCTACCAAGGTCAGCATCAAGCCGCTGGAGGACCGCGTCGTGGTCCAGGCCAACGAGGCCGAGACCACCACCGCCTCCGGTCTGGTCATCCCGGACACCGCCAAGGAGAAGCCGCAGGAGGGCACGGTCATCGCCGTGGGCCCCGGTCGCGTCGACGACAACGGCAACCGCGTCCCGCTCGACGTCAACGTCGGCGACGTGGTCATCTACTCGAAGTACGGCGGCACCGAGGTCCGGTACGGCGGCGAGGACTACCTGGTCCTGTCCGCGCGTGACCTGCTCGCCGTCGTGGAGAAGTGACCTCTCCTCTCCGCACGCGTCCCTGACGCATCCGGCACGACCGACCGCCCCGGCGACCCGAGACACCGGGTCCCGGGGCGGTCGTCGTCCCACCCCAGACAGCCCCTGATCGAGGAGTCGGCCCATGGCCAAGATCATCAAGTTCAACGAGGACGCCCGCCGCGCGCTCGAGCGCGGCGTGGACAAGCTCGCCGACGCGGTCAAGGTGACCCTCGGCCCGCGCGGGCGCAACGTCGTCCTCGACAAGAAGTTCGGCGCCCCGACGATCACCAACGACGGCGTCACCATCGCCCGCGAGGTCGAGCTCGAGGACCCCTACGAGAACCTCGGCGCGCAGCTGGCCAAGAACGTCGCCACCAAGACCAACGACGTCGCCGGCGACGGCACCACCACCGCCACGGTGCTCGCGCAGGCGCTGGTCCACGAGGGCATGCGCAACGTGGCCGCCGGCGCCAACCCGATGGGCCTGGGCCGCGGCATGCGCGCCGCCGTCGACGCGGTGCACAAGGCGCTCGACGAGGTCGCCATCCCGGTCGAGGAGCAGGACGCCATCGCCGGCGTCGCCACCGTCTCCGCCCAGGACGCCGAGGTCGGCACCCTGATCGGCGAGGCGATGCAGAAGGTCGGCAAGGACGGCGTCATCACCGTCGAGGAGAGCAACACCCTCTCCACCGAGCTCGACGTCACCGAGGGCGTGCAGTTCGACAAGGGCTACCTGTCGCCGTACTTCGTCACCGACTCCGAGGCGATGGAGGCCGTCCTCGAGGACGCGCTGGTCCTCCTCGTGCAGGGCAAGATCGGCGCGCTGGCCGACCTGCTGCCGCTGCTGGAGAAGGTGCTGTCGACCGGCGGCCGCCCGCTGCTGATCGTCGCCGAGGACGTCGAGGGCGAGGCGCTGTCCACCCTGGTCGTCAACTCCATCCGCAAGACCATCAGGGTCGTCGCGGTGAAGTCGCCCTACTTCGGCGACCGGCGCAAGGCGTTCATGACCGACCTGGCGATCGTCACCGGCGGCCAGGTCGTCAGCGAGGACGTCGGCCTCAAGCTCGACTCGGTCGGCCTCGAGGTGCTCGGCACCGCCCGCCGCGTCGTCGTCACCAAGGACGACACGACCATCGTCGACGGCGGCGGCACGGGCGAGGCCATCTCCGAGCGGGTCGCGCAGATCCGCCGCGAGATCGACGACACCGACTCCGACTGGGACCGCGAGAAGCTCCAGGAGCGGCTCGCGAAGCTGGCCGGCGGCATCGGCGTCATCCGCGTCGGCGCGGCCACCGAGGTCGAGATGAAGGAGAAGAAGCACCGGATCGAGGACGCCATCGCCGCCACCCGCGCCGCGGTGGAGGAGGGCGTCGTCCCCGGTGGCGGGTCCGCGCTGGTGCACGCCGCCGCGGCGATCGACGCCCTGGACCTGTCCGGTGACGAGCTGACCGGCGCCCGCGCCGTCCGGCTGGCCCTGGACGCCCCGCTGGTCCGCATCGCCGAGAACGCCGGCTTCGAGGGCCGCGTCGTCGTCAGCAAGGTCCGCGAGGCCGGCGTCGGCACCGGCTTCAACGCCGCCACCGGCGAGTACGGCGACCTGGCCGCCCAGGGCGTCATCGACCCGGTCAAGGTCACCAAGGCCGCGCTCGGCAACGCCGCCTCGATCGCGGCGATGGTGCTCACCACCGACTCGGCCGTCGTCGAGGCGCCGGCCGAGGAGGAGGCGGCCGGCCACGGCCACTCGCACGGCCACGGTCACTCGCACGGCCACGGGCACGCCCACTGAGGCTCGCCTCGGGCGACGATCAGGTGACCTGATCGTGGCGCGTCCTCCCTCACCGCAGGCGGTGAGGGAGGACGCGCTCCCGTGAGGGAGGACGCCGGCGCCGCACAGACGAGAGGGCCGGTCCAGCGACTCGCTGGACCGGCCCTCTCGGCGTCTGTGGGGGGCGCCTACACGCCCGCGGCGACCGCGGCGGGCTCCGCGGCGATCAGCCGGGCCCGCTCCTCCTCGCTCATGCCGCCCCACACCCCGTAGGGCTCGCGGACGGACAGGGCGTGCTTGAGGCACGCGTCGATCACCGGGCAGGTGGCGCAGACCGCCTTGGCGGCGGCCTGGCGGCGGGCCCGCGCGGGGCCGCGCTCGCCGTCGGGGTGGAAGAACAGGGCCGTGCTCTCGCCACGGCAGGCGCCGTGCAGCTGCCAGTCCCAGACCTCGGCGACGGGAGTGGGCAGTCGGCGGATGTCAGCCATGTCGGTCCTCCTCGGCTCGATGCGAGCCGGAGGGGGCGGTCCGGCTGCATGGGGCCCGGTGCCCGACGCCCACCCGGGTCAAACACCTCGGGTCGCGGCATTTTGCCGCCTGTCGCCTCACCCCGCTGGGTGAGGGCGTCTGTCCCGTGGTCCCCGCGCCGATCAAGGTGGTCCTCGGTCGTGCCGAAACCGGCGGGGGAGCCCCGTCCGAGGTCGGCGGGGGAGTCGCCCGGACACCGTGCCGGGAGCGAGGAGCACAGGCGTGATCGACGACAGGATGCGCGGTCCCGGCCACGGGACGACGACGGTGTGGGTCTACGACGAACGTCGGCGGGTCCGCGAGGACATCGCGTCGCGGCTCGTGGCGCTGCCGTTCGTCGGCCGGGTCGAGGCCGTGGGCGACGCCGCCGGGCTGATGTCGCGGCTGGCCACCCGGCAGCCCGACGTGCTGCTCATCGGCACCCAGCGCGCCACCGACTCCGGGCTGACCGTCGCCACCCAGGCGCTGCGGGCCCACCCGCGGCTGCCGGTCCTGGTCCTGGGCGCCCCGGACGACGCCGAGACCGTCCGCGCGGCCGTCGCCGTCGGCGCCCGCGGCTACCTGCGCTGGGACGCCACCGCCCTGGAGATGGGCCTGGGCCTGTCCCGGGTCGGCCTGCGGGTCGACGGGCGCACCCCCCAGCCGGCCAACGGCCACCCCGTCCCGCTCGCCAGCGTGGGCGCGCACTCGGCCGCCCCCGCCTGGAACGGCGCCACCGCGCTCGCCGGCGCCGCGCCGACCACCGTCCGCGCCGCCGTCGTCCGCGAGGCCGCGCCGGTGAGCCTGTCCATGCGCGAGATGCAGGTGCTGACCGGCATGAGCCAGGGCAAGAGCAACGCGCAGATCGGCCGCGAGCTCTACCTGTCCGAGGACACCATCAAGACCCACGCCCGCCGGCTGTTCCGCAAGCTCGGCGCCAAGGACCGCGCCGAGGCGGTGGCGACGGGTTTCCGCCGCGGCATGATGCAGTGAGGTGAGGGCGGCGCAGCCGCCCGTACTCCATCAGATGGCGGTCGTCCCCCGGGGCGACCGCCATCGAGGCGTTCCGGGGATCCCCGGGAGGGGCGAGCGGCACGGCCGCCCACCTGATGGAGGGAGGGGCCTCCAGCGCTGCCCCCATCGTGCCGATCCGGAACCAGAGCGTCTGTATGAAGCGGCGCCGGAACCGGAGGAACCGAACCAGTGAACGTCCGCACCCCCCGACCCCACCCGCTCCCGGACCGCCCGGGTGTGCCTCGGCCGGCCCGCCGGCGCGGTCGTGCGAGCGCCGTCGTGACGGTGGCGTCCGGGGTCCTGCTCCTGACCGCCTGCGGCGGCGGTGATGCGGCCACGGCGTCGCCGTCCGAGGCGGGCGACGTGTCGTCCGGCCCCACCGCGGAGGCCGAGACCTCCACGTGGGAGAACGGCCTCCCGCTGGTGACGAACCTCGACCCCGTCCTCGCCGGCGACGTCGTCGTCGCGATGGTCGCCGAGTCGGACACCGAGCTGGAGGTGGCCGGGGTGGACCCCACCACCGGCGAGACGGCCTGGCGTGTCCCCGCCCCCATGCCGGCCGGTGGGGTGTGGAGCACAGGCCCGAACGAGCCGGTCGTCATCAGCGCCGTGGACGCCGGTGGTGACGCCGCGGTCCTCGTGACGTACGTGGTCGACGTGGAGACCAGCGGGCTGTCAGAGGGTGGCAGTCAGCGGTACGTCGCCGCGGTGGGCGCGGCGGACGGCGAGACCCGGTGGGAGCGCGAGGCGCCCGGCCTCCTCCTCCCGGTCGGGGCGGACGACGAGGTGGCCGTGTTCAGCAGCGACGCGGCCCGGGCCGCGGCGGTGACCGCGCTCGACCCGGCCACGGGGGACCAGCTGTGGGCGGCCGACGGACTCGGCAGCGCCGCGCTGACCGGGAACTCGGTCGTGGCGGTGCGGCGGGACGGCGCCTACGGCCCCTCCGCCCTCGTCGGCCTCGACGCGGCCACCGGCGCCGAGCGGTGGAGCACCCCACCGGCCCCGGCCGACGCGACGCCCTCGGAGACCCACGAGTGGAGCATCCTGGCCGCCGGTGGGGGCAGCGTGCTGGCCCACCGCGACGTCTCCACGGTGCGCGGGCACGCCTTCACGGCCTGGATGCTGGACGCCGCCACGGGCGACCAGGTGGCCACCGGGCCGGTGGAGACCGAGGGCTCCGCCAACCAGGTGTCCGCCGCCGTCAGCCCGGACGGCCGTTCCGGGTACCTCATCTACCCGAGCGTGTCGCTGGTGGCCTTCAACGCGGCCGGCGGCTGGCGCATCGAGCTGCCGGAGCTGCCGCAGCCCTCGTACGGCGAGCCGAACCGGCAGCGCTTCGTGACGGTGGAGGACGAGGTGCTGCGCATCTCGTCCGAGGGGGTCGTCACCATCGACGCGGCCACCGGGGAGCAGATCGGGGACGTCGTGCCCGACGACAGCGGCGAGGTGGAGCCGTTGTTCACCGTGGACGGCTGGGAGGTCCGCAGGATCTCCGGGCTCACCGGCACCCGCGTCGAGGGCTGAGACCCCGGACGGCGGTCATCCCACCGGGGTGGCCGCCGTCCGGGTCTCCGGGGCGGGTGTGCGGGCGGGCTCAGTCGTCGCGGGCGTGCTTGCCGCCGCGACCGTTGCCCGGCTCCTCGCGCTCGGCGAGGGCGGCGACCCCGTCGGCGTAGCCGCTGGCGTAGTCCCAGCTCACGTAGTCGTCCGGGTCCGGGTCGTACGGCGGCTCGTGCCGGCCGGTCTGGCCCTCCTCCAGCAGCTGGCGCAGGTTCGCCTGCATCAGCGCCCAGTCGACGTGGTGCTCCTCGTCGCAGTCCGGGCAGTCGACGACGATGCCCTTGATGCCGGTCGGCTCCAGCAGTGTGCGGAACACCTCGAGCTCGGCCAGGTCGTCCAGGACGCCGGCCCGCTCCTCCATCGTCAGCGGCGGCGGACCCGACGGGTCGGCGGACCCGAAGTCGGGGCCGGTCGCGTCGTCGAAGTCCACGTCTGCCTCCTCGCTGGCGCTCGTCGGTCGGGTCACCAGGTCGCTCCACCACGGCGCGGGCCCGCACGCGCGCCCGCGTGTCCACGGTAGCCGCCCGACGGCCGACGGTCCGCCCCGCGAGGGCACCCGCCTACGATCGGGGGCGGTTCCCCGCGCGCCCGGCCGGGCGCTGACCGATCCGGAGGGGTGGCGGCTCGCATGCAGCCCGATGAGTTCGTACCCGAGCTGCCGGCGAAGTTCGCCCCGCTCGGCCTGACCTACGACGACGTCCTGCTGATCCCCGGCGCGTCCGACGTCGTGCCGGCCGAGGTCGACACCAGCAGCCGGCTCACCCGGGGCATCCGGCTGGCGGTGCCGCTGCTGTCCAGCGCCATGGACACCGTCACCGAGGCCCGGATGGCGATCGCCATGGCCCGCGTCGGCGGCGTCGGCGTCCTGCACCGCAACCTCGCCGCCGAGGAGCAGGCCGGCCAGGTCGACCTGGTCAAGCGCTCCGAGGCCGGCATGGTCACCAACCCGGTCACCGTCTCCCCGGACAACACCCTCGCCGAGGTCGACGCCCTCTCCGGCCGCTACCGGATCTCCGGCGCCCCGGTCGTCGACGCCGACGGCGTCCTGGTCGGCATCTGCACCAACCGCGACATGCGCTTCGAGACCGACCAGAACCGGCTCGTCCGCGACGTCATGACGCCGATGCCGCTGGTCACCGCCCCGGTCGGGGTGGACCCGGACACCGCGCTGGCCCTGCTCTCCAAGCACAAGATCGAGAAGCTGCCGATTGTCGACGAGGGCGGCCGGCTGCGCGGCCTCATCACGGTCAAGGACTTCGTCAAGCGCGACCAGTACCCGCTGGCCACCAAGGACGCCGACGGCCGGCTGGTCGTCGCCGCCGCCGTCGGCGTGGGCGAGGAGTCCTACAAGCGGGCCGGCCTGCTCGTCGACGCCGGCGTGGACGTGCTCGTCGTCGACACCGCGCACGGCCACCAGCGCGCCGTCCTGGAGATGGTCGCCCGGGTGAAGGCCGACTTCGGCGTGCAGGTGGTCGGCGGGAACGTCGCCACCCGGGCCGGCGCGCAGGCGCTGGTCGACGCGGGGGTGGACGCCGTGAAGGTCGGCGTCGGCCCGGGCTCGATCTGCACCACCCGCGTGGTCGCCGGCGTCGGCGTCCCGCAGATCACCGCCATCTACGAGGCCGCGCTGGCCGCGAAGCCGGCCGGCGTGCCGGTCATCGCCGACGGCGGGCTGCAGTACTCCGGCGACATCGCCAAGGCGCTCGTCGCCGGCGCCGACACCGTGATGATCGGCGGGCTGTTCGCCGGGGTCGAGGAGGCCCCGGGCGAGCTCGTCTTCATGAACGGCAAGCAGTTCAAGACCTACCGCGGGATGGGCTCGCTGGGCGCCATGCAGAAGCGCGGCAACCAGTCCTACAGCCGTGACCGGTACTTCGCCGACGACGTCCTCTCCGACGACAAGCTCGTCCCCGAGGGCATCGAGGGGCAGGTGCCCTACCGCGGCGCGCTGGCCACCGTCGCCCACCAGCTGGTCGGCGGGCTGCGCGCGTCGATGGGCTACGCGGGCGCGGCGACCATCGCCGACCTGCAGGAGCGCGGCCAGCTGACTCGCATCACCTCGGCGGGCCTGACCGAGAGCCACCCGCACGACATCCAGATGACGGTCGAAGCCCCCAACTACCGGGCCCGGTGACCTGATGCCCGCACGCGACACCGTCGAGATCGGCCTCAACCGCTTCGCCCGACGGGGATACGACCTCGACGAGGTCTCGATCGTCCCCTCCCGGCGCACGCGGGACATGGACGACGTCTCCACCGCCTGGCAGATCGACGCCTTCCGGTTCGAGCTGCCGCTGGTCACCAGCCCCTCGGACGCCGTCGTCAGCCCGGCCACCGCGGTGGCGGTCGGCCAGGCCGGCGGCCTCGGCGTGCTCAACGCCGAGGGCCTGTGGACCCGCTACGAGGACCCCGCCCCGGTCTACGCCCGCATCCGGGACGCCGCCGCGGACGGCGCCCCGCCGGTCGCGGTGCTGCAGGAGGTCTACGCCGAGCCGGTGAAGCCGGACCTGATCACCGCGCGGGTCAAGGAGATCTCCGCGGCCGGGGTGACCACGGCGGTCCGGGTCTCCCCGCAGCACACCCTGCAGCTGGCCCCCGCGGTGCTCGCCGCCGGCGTCGACCTGCTGGTCATCCAGGGCACGATCGTCTCCGCCGAGCACGTCACCACGCACGGCGAGGCGCTGAACCTCAAGGAGTTCATCGCCGACCTCGACGTCCCGGTGATCGTGGGCGGCGCGGCGAACTACCAGACGGCGCTGCACCTGATGCGCACCGGAGCCGCCGGGGTGATCGTCGGCGTCGGCGCCGACAGCTACTCCACCGCGGACGCCGTGATGGGCATCCGCGTGCCGCTGGCCAGCGCGATCGTCGACGCCGCGGCCGCCCGCCGCGACTACCTCGACGAGACCGGCGGCCGGTACGTGCACGTCATCGCCAACGGCCGGATCGAGAACAGCGGCGCGATCGCCCGGGCGCTGGCCTGCGGCGCGGACGCCGTCCAGCTCGGCGAGCCGCTGCGCGCGGCGGCCGAGGCGCCCGGCGGCGGCATCTGGTGGGACTCGGTGGCCGCGCACCCGCGGCTGCCCCGCGGCGGCACCTCCGCGCCGGTGGAGCCGGCCGGCTCGCTGGCCGACGTGCTGCTCGGCGAGGCCCGCGCCGCCGACGGCCGCACCAACCTGTTCGGCGCGCTGCGCCGGACGATGGCCAAGACCGGCTACCGGGACCTCAAGGAGTTCCAGCGCGTGGACCTCGTGATAGGGGGAGGGGCCCCCTGGGAGGGAGCCCCCGGGCAGCAGAGCATCGGTGGTGGCGGGTCCTGATGGACTTCCCGACCGTCCTGGTCGTCGACTTCGGCGCCCAGTACGCGCAGCTCATCGCCCGGCGGATCCGCGAGGCCGGGGTCTACTCCGAGATCGTCCCGTCGTCGACGCCGGCCGAGGAGATCGCCGCCCGCAAGCCGGCGGCGATCGTGCTCTCCGGCGGTCCGTCCAGCGTCTACGCCGAGGGCGCCCCGCAGGTCGACCCGGCGCTGTTCGAGTCCGGGGTGCCGGCGTTCGGCATCTGCTACGGCTTCCAGGCGATGGCCGCCTCGCTGGGCGGCACCGTGGCCCGCACCGGCGACCGCGAGTACGGCGGCACCCCGCTGACGGTCACCACCGGCGGCGCGCTGTTCGGCGACCTGCCCGCCGTCCAGTCGGTGTGGATGAGCCACGGGGACGCCGTCTCGCAGGCCCCGCCCGGGTTCACGGTGACCGCGACCTCCACCGGCGCGCCGGTCGCCGCGTTCGAGGACGTCGACCGCCGCCTGGCCGGCGTGCAGTTCCACCCCGAGGTCCGGCACACCTCGCACGGGCAGACGGTGCTCGAGCACTTCCTGTTCGACATCGCCGGGCTGGAGCCGAGCTGGACCATGGCCAACGTCGTCGAGGAGCAGGTCGCCGCGATCCGCGAGCAGATCGGCGACCGGCGCGCCATCTGCGGGCTGTCCGGCGGCGTGGACTCCGCGGTGGCCGCGGCGCTGGTGCAGCAGGCCATCGGTGACCGGCTGACCTGCGTCTACGTCGACCACGGGCTGATGCGCGAGGGCGAGACCGAGCAGATCGAGCGGGACTTCGTCGCGGTCACCGGGGCGGACCTGCGGGTCGTCGACGCCTCCGACCGGTTCCTCTCCGCGCTGGCCGGCGTCAGCGACCCGGAGGAGAAGCGGAAGATCATCGGCCGGGAGTTCATCCGGGTCTTCGAGCAGGCCGCCACTGATGTCGTCGCCGACGCGCAGGCGCACGGCGAGACCGTGGACTTCCTCGTGCAGGGCACGCTCTACCCCGACGTCGTCGAGTCCGGCGGCGGCACCGGGACGGCGAACATCAAGAGCCACCACAACGTCGGCGGCCTCCCCGAGGACCTGACGTTCACCCTGGTCGAGCCGCTGCGCACGCTGTTCAAGGACGAGGTGCGCGAGGTCGGCCGCCGGCTGGGCCTGCCCGACACCCTGGTGCAGCGCCAGCCGTTCCCCGGACCGGGGCTGGGCATCCGCATCGTCGGCGAGGTCACCCGCGACCGGCTCGACGTGCTGCGCCGGGCCGACGCGATCGTCCGGGCGGAGCTGTCGGCGGCGCAGATGGACACCGAGATCTGGCAGTGCCCGGTGGTGCTGCTGGCCGACGTCCGCTCGGTCGGCGTGCAGGGCGACGGGCGCACCTACGGGCACCCGATCGTGCTGCGGCCGGTCTCCAGCGAGGACGCGATGACCGCCGACTGGACACGGCTGCCCTACGACCTGCTGGCGAGGATCTCGACCCGGATCACCAACGAGGTGGCCGAGGTCAACCGCGTCGTCCTCGACGTGACGAGCAAGCCGCCGGGCACCATCGAGTGGGAGTGAGGGCTCAGGCCGGCGCGTACTGCAGGCCGCGGCCCTCGGCGCCGGTGAGCGTCAGCACGCCCCGGGCGATGCGCACGCCGGAGGGCTGACCCAGGACGGCCAGCACGGCGGCGTCCTCGTCGTGCAGCGGGCCGGGGCACTCGCGCTCGGCCCGCACGTCCGTGGGGGTGAGGCGCCCGCCGGTGATCGTCCACCGGCCGGTGACCGGCCGGCAGCCGGTCGACGCGCGGAAGGTGCCGTCGGCGCCGAACTCGAGGACGGCGGGCTCCCCGGTGGGCGAGCTCGCCGTCGGCCCGGCCACCACGGCGGTCAGCAGCCAGGGCCGGGCGGTGAGGTCGGCAGCCTCGACGGGCGGCCGCGGGGCGAGGCGCAGCTCCACGCCGTCGCCGGTGAGCGTGAAGCCGTCCGGGGTGGGGGCCACCCGCAGGTCGCCGGCGTCCAGCGCCCGCCCGTAGAGACCCTCGGCGCGCGCCACCTCGCCGGGGCAGGCCATCAGCGTGGTGATCCGGTCGCGCACCTCGAGCCGGTCGCCGGCGAGGCGGTAGTCGGCGCCGAAGCCGTTGCAGAACGAGGTGCCGCCCAGCCGCCGCCCGTTCGCCACCAGCGTGCCCTCGGCGTCCGGCGGCAGCGCGACGTCCTCGCCGTCCGCCCGCATCGCCGTCACCACCCACTCGCCGCGCAGGTCCACCGGTGGCGCCGGATCCCCGGGGGAGGCGGCGCGCGGCGCGCAGCCGGCGACCACGAGGGCCGCCAGCAGCAGGGACACCGACCGGTGCACGTCCCGATGACGCGCCGCGGGTCCCGGGGGTTCCGCCGCGACGGGCGAGGGCCCGGGGAGCCGTCGCTCCCCGGGCCCTCGGAGGTCCCCCCGCCGCGCCTCAGCGCCGGCGTCGCGCCCGGCGCACCTCCCCGACGAGCAGGGCCAGGCCGGCGCCGATGAGCAGGACCCACAGGACGCCGCCGTCGTCGAACACCCCGAGCGGGAGGACGGCCCCGGTCAGGCCGGTCAGCGCGATCACCACGAAGACCAGGCCGGGGACCAGCGCGGTCAGGTCCGGCCGGCGGCGGGCCGGCAGCGGGACCGCGGTCGCGCCGGTGGACGGCAGCGCCGGGTCCGGGGCGGTCAGCTCGCGCAGCGCCTGCTCCTGCCACGCGGTCGGGGTGGTCGGGAACTCGCTGTAGTCAGGCACGGGACACCTCCGTGTCGCCCACCCCGTGGTCGACGGTCAGCACGAACTCGGCCTCGCCGTCGTCGCTGCGGGCGCTGGACCCGGTGCCGGGGAAGTACCCGCCGTCGGACGAGCCGCCGTCGAACACCTGCGTCTCGCCGACCCCGGTGTCCAGCTCCAGCCGGACGTCGGCCTCGCGGGGCAGCACCACGTCGAGGTCGCCGACCCCGTGGTCGATCTCGATCCGCAGCGGCTCGTCGATGTCGTCGACGTCGATCCGGCTGAGGTCGACCGTCATGTCGCCGGCGCCGAGCCGGTAGGCGTCGCGCACCTCCGCCACGGTGGACGGCCGGAAGTCGCGGTCGCCGACGCCGGCGCCGCTGGTCCACGGCACCGACGCGGCCAGCGCCATCGCCAGCGAGAGGACGACGCCGAGGGCGATCAGCCCGCCGCGCGAGGTCCGGCCCGGCACGAACGCCGAGGCGACCAGGCCCAGGCCGACCACCAGCAGCGCGACCGCGAGGAAGGGGCGCGGGCCGGGGTCCCAGTCGGCCAGCCGGGCCACCAGCACCAGCAGCCCCACCGCGATGAGGACGCCGGCGAGGGTGAGCCGGCCGACGGGGGAGCGCGGCAGCTGCGGCGCGGCGGCGCGGCGGGCCGGGGCGGCGGGCGCGTCGCCGGGCCGGGCGGGGCCGGCGGGCATGACGACCCACAGCAGGGCGTAGACGAGGATGCCGGTGCCGCCGGCGAGGGTCAGCGCGACGAAGCCGACCCGCCACAGCAGCGGGTCGATGCCGCTGTACTCGGCCAGGCCGCCGGCGACGCCGCCGGCCATCTTGTCGGTGCGGCTGCGGTGCAGCGCCGGGCGGTCCGGCGGGCCGGGGGACGGCGGGGGCGGTGGCCACTCGGCGCCGGGCGGGTCCACCGAGGGCGGCGCGGGGGGCGGGACTGCGGTCATGGCACAGAGCCTGCGCGCCGCGCACCGGCCGGGACATCAGGGAAGGCCCCCATCCGACCCTGGTCCCGCCCACGGGGGTGATCACCGGTGCCCGCGGCGGCGGCGCGGTGCGACGATCGACGGCGTGAAGGTTGCCGGCTCGACCTCCGACGGGGAGAGGACCGAGGGCGCGACGGCGGTGGTGGGCCCTGCCCCGCCCCCGCGCCCGCCGCTCGTGCGCCCGCGCTCGGGCCGGATGCTCGCCGGGGTCGCCGCCGGCACCGCCGCGCACCTGCGCGCCGACCCGCTGGTCGTGCGGGTGGCCTTCGTCGCGCTCGCGGTCACCGGCATCGGCGTCGTCGTCTACGGGCTGCTGTGGCTGTTCATGCCCATCTCCGACGCCGAGGTGCCGGCGCTGCCCGTCGCCGACCGGCCCAGCCGCCGGCAGACCATCGCCCTGGTGCTGCTGGGCATCGGCGGTGTGGCGGTGGTGTCCAACCTGGCCAGCTGGGGCAGCGGCGACGTCACCGTGCCGCTGCTGCTCGTCGGCATCGGGCTGGCGACCATCTGGCGGCAGCTGGACACCGACCGCACGCTCAAGCGGCCCGCCGTCCGCTGGGTGCTGGCCGGCGGCGTGGCGCTCGCCGCCCTCGGCGTGGTGCTGCTGCTGGCCACCACCGGGCAGCTGGCCAACGCGCGCAACGGGTTCGCCGCCACGCTGGTCATCCTCGTCGGGGTGGTGCTGGCCACCGCGCCGATCTGGCGCCGGCTGCTCACCTCGCGGGAGGCCGAGCGCACGGCCCGGATCCGCTCGGAGGAGCGCGCGGCGGTCGCCGCGCACCTGCACGACTCCGTGCTGCAGACCCTCGCGCTCATCCAGCGGCACGCCGGCGACCAGCAGGCCGTCGCCCGCCTGGCCCGCAGCCAGGAACGCGAGCTGCGCACCTGGCTGTACGAGCCGGAGAAGGCGTCGGAGGGCACGTGGGCCGGCCTGGTCTCGGCGATGGTCGCCGAGGTGGAGGCCGACCACGCGCTGACCGTCGACCCCGTCGTGGTCGGCGACGCGCCGGTGGACGACGCCCTGGCCGCGCTGGGCGCCGCCACCCGGGAGGCGCTGGTCAACGCCGCCAAGCACTCCGGTGCGCCGTCGGCCGACCTGTACACCGAGGTCACCCCGCGGCAGGTGTCGGTGTTCGTCCGGGACCGCGGGAAGGGCTTCGACCCCGCCACCGTGCCGGCCGACCGCCGCGGGCTGCGGGACTCGGTGGCCGGCCGGCTGACCCGGGTCGGGGGGACGGCGACCGTGCGCTCGGCGCCGGGGGAGGGGACCGAGGTGGAACTGCTGCTGCCCAGGGAGGACTCGTGACGTCAGCGGCTGCCGTGCCGCGCGTGTTCGTCGTCGACGACCACGGGATGGTCCGCGCCGGCGTGCGCGCCGAGCTCGGCGACTCCGTGACGGTCGTCGGCGAGGCCGCCGACGCCGACGCGGCGATCGCCGGGATCCGCGCCACCGTGCCCGACGTGGTGCTCCTCGACGTGCACCTGCCCGGCGGCGGGGGCCGCGCGGTGCTCGAGGCGCTGCGGGCGGAGCTGCCGGGGGTGCGGTACCTGGCGCTGTCGGTCTCCGACGCCGCCGAGGACGTCATCGCCGTCATCCGCGCCGGCGCCCGCGGCTACGTCACCAAGACGATCTCCGGCCCGGACCTGCGGGCGGCGGTGCAGCGGGTGGCCGACGGCGACGTCGTCTTCAGCCCCCGCCTGGCCGGCTTCGTGCTCGACGCGTTCGCGGCCACCGGCGCGGCCGCCGCGGCCTCGCCGTCGGAGGACCCGGCCACCGACCCCGGCCTGGACCTGCTCTCGGCCCGCGAGCGGGAGGTGATGCAGCTGCTGGCCCGCGGCTACACCTACCGCGAGATCGGCTCCCGGCTGTTCATCTCGGTGAAGACGGTGGAGTCGCACGCCTCCAACGTGCTGCGCAAGCTGCAGCTGTCCAACCGCAACGAACTCACGAGGTGGGCGGCGACCAACCGGCTGCTGTGACATCGCGGTCCTCCCGGACCGCACCGCGGCCGGGTGCCGTCCCCGGCTCGCGCTGAGCCCGACCGCCGCACCCTTCGCGGAGCCCTCCGGCCCCACTCGGGCACGACCACTCGCAGGGCGGCTCCCGTCGCGTGGCTGGGGCCTGGGCTACTCGGTGAAGACGACGTGGAAGGCCTCGGCGAGGCGGCCCTCGGGCAGGCCGAACGTGCGCGCGGTCTGCGCCATCCAGCCGGTGACGAACTGCACGACGTCGTCGCGGTGGCCGACCTGGCTCACGTGCGCCTTGAGCGCGGCGAACTTCAGCTCGGCGACGTCGGTCACGTCGACGGCGTGGTCGGCGCGCGGGCTGGCGCCCAGCCACACCTCCGACACCGTCCACGCCTCCAGCCCCTCGTCGGCGAGCAGCTCGGGGAAGGCGAACGGGTTGCGGGCGTCGGGGTACACCGCCCGCAGCGTCGACTCCCCGGTGATCATGTGGTCGGGGTGGCTGGCGCCGATCCGCTCGTAGAACCGCTCGGGGGAGCTGGTGAGCACCCGCTGCGGCCGCACCTGCCGGATCACCCGGGAGATGTCGCGGCGCAGGTCCAGCGTCGGCTCCAGCCGGCCGTCGGGGTAGCCCAGGAACCGGACGTCGGTCACGCCGACGGCGGCGGCCGCGGCCCGCTGCTCCTCCTGCCGCATCGGCCCCATGAGGTGGCGCGGGGTCTCGTCGAAGCCGCCCGCGTCGCCGTCGGTGACGATGCAGTAGGTGACCTCGGTGCCGGCCGCCGTCCAGGTCGCGACCGTCCCGGCGCTGCCGAAGTCGACGTCGTCGGGGTGGGCGAGCACGCACAGCGCGCGCTCGACGTGCTCGGCGGGACGGCGGGGCAGCGGTGGGGTCACCCGGCCGAGCCTATGAGGCGCTCCCGGGGGACCGCAGACCGGCGAGCTTGTCCGGGTTGGCGATGTAGAGCACCTGGTCGACCAGCCCGTCGGCGAGGACCACCTGCAGCGCCATGAACGGCCCCTCGGCGGTCCAGGCCGCCACCGCCGGCGCGCCGTTGACCTCGACCAGCTCCACCCGCAGCCCCGGCAGGTGGGCGCCCTGCGGCCCGACGGCGCCCAGGAAGCGGGCGACCTTCTCGGCCCCGACGATCGGCCGCAGCGCCGCCCGGACCCGCCCGCCGCCGTCGGAGACGAGGACGACGCCCGGCGACATCGCCGCCATCAGCGCCTCGACGTCCCCGCTGACCGCGGCGGCGAGGAACCGCTCGGTCACCGCCCGCGCCTCCCCGCGGTCGGTGTCGAACCGCGGCCTGCGGGCCTGCACGTGCTCCCGGGCCCGGTGCCCCAGCTGCCGGACGGCGGCCTCGGACCGGCCGAGCGCGCCCGCGACCTCCGCCCAGGGCAGGCCGAAGACCTCGCGGAGGACGAACACCGCCCGCTCGACGGGGGAGAGCGTCTCCAGCACGACGAGCAGCGCCAGGGACACCTGCTCGCCGAGCTCGGCGGCCTCGGCGGGATCGGGTCCCGGCGGCGCGGCCGCGGCCGGCGTCGTCCCGGTGAGCAGCGGCTCGGGCAGCCACGGCCCGACGTAGGTCTCCCGCTGGGCGCGGGCCGAGCGGAGCCGGTCCAGGGCCAGCCGGCTGGTCACCCGGACCAGGTAGGCGCGGGGGTCGGCGACGTCGCTCCGGTCGGCCGCCGACCAGCGCAGCCACGCGTCCTGGACGACGTCCTCGGCGTCGGCGACGCTGCCCAGCATCTGGTAGGCGACCGTGAACAGCAGCCGCCGGTGCGCGTCGAAGGCGGGGAGCAGGCCGGGGGCGGCGTCGGTCATGCCGCCGGCACCTCGCAGCGGTCCCGGAAGCCCTGGCTGGTCAGCCCGAGCGCGGCGTTGAAGCGCGACCGGGTGTTCTCCACGGCGACCATCATCGTGAGCTCGACGAGCGCCGCGTCGTCCAGCTCCCGCCGCAGGTCGGCGACCATGTCGTCGGTGACCGCCGGCGGGGTGGCGCTCATCGCCTCCGAATAGGCGAGCACCCGCCGCTCGAGGTCGGTGAAGACGTCGCTGTCCCGCCAGTGCGGGACGGCGCGCAGCTTCGCCGGGTCGACGCCCTCCTGCGTGCTGATCCAGTGGCCGAAGTCCACGCACCACGAGCAGCCGATGGTGACCGCCGAGGACATCACGGCGAGCGCCTTGAGCGTGGGGTCGAGCCGGTGCCACCCCTGCAGCGACCGCTCGTGGCGGACGTCGTCCATCAGCAGCTGCGGGTGGTGCCCCATCGCGGCCGCGGGGTCGAGCACCGCGCCGTACGTGCGGCGGGAGAACCACTCCACCGCGCGGTAGCGCAGGGTGCGGGGCGGGTCGAGCGGGATGCGGGCCATGGTCGTCGTCCTCTCCGGTGGGTGGTGCCCATGGAGACGGGACGGGCCGCGGGGACGTGACATCCCCGCTCCGCGCCGGGTCAGAGGCGGCCGCGGCCCTGGCGGAGCAGCATGAGCGCCAGCGTCGCGCCGTCGTCCCCGAGGGCCGAGCGGAACCGCGCCAGCACCTGGGACTCGCGCGACAGCGACAGGCGGGTGCCGCCGGAGGCGGCGCGCAGCGCGCCGATCTCGCGGGACACGGCCAGGCGGCGCTGCACGAGCTCGATGATCTCGGCGTCGCAGGCGTCGATCTGCTCGCGGAGCGAGCCGATGCGGTCGGCCGGGTCGTCGACCTCGGCGGGGGCGGCCGGGCTGGTGGTGGTGCTCATCGGGGTTCTCCTGCGGCTCGGTCTCTCGGCCGTCGGACCCCGGGAACGAGAAACGCCCCGGGCTCCTCGGGCCCGGGGCGTCTGTTGCGGCGTGTGCTCAGCCAGCGGTGACGGACACCGGATCCCGGTGGCCGTAGTAAAAGCTGACCGTGGCGAGCACGTCGGCGAGTGTGCCACACCTCTCGCCCGCCGGACCAGCGGCCCTGGGGACCGCCGACGACGCGCGGGGCGTGTCACCCGTCCGAACTACAGTGGTGTGGCTATGAGCAGCGTCCAGCAGGCCCTCCCCGGTACGGCCACCCTCCAGCGGCACACCCGCGGACAGACGGGCCGGGAGCTGGACCGCATGCTCGCCGGGCTCAACGGTCCGCAGCGCGACGCCGTCGTCCACGAGGGCGGGCCGCTGCTCATCGTCGCCGGCGCCGGCTCGGGCAAGACGCGGGTGCTGACCCACCGCATCGCCTACCTGCTGGGGGCCCGCGGGGTGCAGCCGGGCGAGGTGCTGGCGATCACCTTCACGAACAAGGCCGCCGGCGAGATGAAGGAGCGGGTGGCCTCGCTGGTCGGGCCCCGCGCGCGGGCGATGTGGGTGTCGACCTTCCACTCGATGTGCGTGCGCATCCTGCGGGCGGAGGCCGCCAAGCTGGGCCTGAAGTCGTCGTTCACGATCTACGACCAGGGCGACTCGGTGCGGCTGATGTCGATGGTCGCCCGCGACCTGGACCTGGACGCGAAGCGCTACCCCGGCCGCAGCCTGGCCGCGCAGGTCTCGAACCTGAAGAACGAGCTCGTCGACGAGGAGGCGTTCACGCCGCAGACGGCGCCGGAGAAGGTGCTGGCCGAGGCGTACACGCTCTACCAGCAGCGGCTGCGCCAGGCGCACGCGCTGGACTTCGACGACCTGATCATGACGACGGTGCACCTGCTGCAGGCGTTCCCGGACGTCGCCGAGCACTACCGCCGGCGCTTCCGGCACGTGATGGTCGACGAGTACCAGGACACCAACCACGCCCAGTACGTGCTGGTCCGCGAGCTGGTCGGCCCCGAGGGTGGGCCGGTGCCGCCGGCCGAGCTGTGCGTCGTCGGGGACGCCGACCAGTCGATCTACGCCTTCCGGGGCGCGACGATCCGCAACATCGACGAGTTCGAGCGCGACTACCCGCAGGCCACGACGATCCTGCTGGAGCAGAACTACCGCTCCACGCAGCGGATCCTGAAGGCCGCCAACACGGTGATCGCCAAGAACGCCTCGCGCCGGCCGAAGAACCTGTGGACCGACGCCGGCGACGGCGAGCTCATCGAGGGCTACGTCGCCGAGAACGAGCACGACGAGGCCGCCTGGGTGGCCGAGCAGATCGACGCGCTGGTCGACGAGGGCAAGGCGCAGCCGAAGGAGATCGCGGTCTTCTACCGGACCAACAACGCCTCCCGCGTCTTCGAGGAGGTGTTCATCCGCGTCGGCATGCCCTACAAGGTCGTCGGCGGGGTGCGCTTCTACGAGCGCAAGGAGGTCCGCGACGCGCTGGCCTACCTCAAGGTGGTCGCGAACCCGGCCGACGTGGTGAGCCTGCGCCGGGTGATCAACACCCCCAAGCGCGGCATCGGCGAGCGCGCCGAGGCCTGCGTCGAGGCCTACGCCGACCGCGAGCGGATCCCGTTCGCCTCGGCGCTGCGGCTGTGCTCGGAGGTGCCCTCGCTCGCGCCGCGGTCGCTCAAGGCGATCCAGGAGTTCGTGGCGCTGCTGGAGGAGTTCGAGCAGCTGGTGGAGACCGGCTCGGGGCCGGCGGCGCTGCTGGAGAGCATCCTCGACCGCACCGGCTACCTGACCGAGCTGTCGGCGAGCACCGACCCGCAGGACGAGGGGCGCGTCGACAACCTCAACGAGCTCATCTCCGTGGCCGCCGAGTTCGAGGCGGCCCACCCGGAGGGCACGGTCACCGACTTCCTCGAGCAGGTGTCGCTGGTGGCCGACGCCGACCAGATCCCGGTCGCCGGTGACGAGGCCGGCGTGGTCACGCTCATGACGCTGCACACCGCGAAGGGGCTGGAGTTCCCGGTCGTCTTCCTCACCGGACTGGAGGACGGCGTCTTCCCGCACCTGCGGGCGCTGGGCGACCCGCGGGAGCTGGAGGAGGAGCGGCGGCTGGCCTACGTGGGCATCACCCGCGCCCAGCAGCGGCTGTTCCTCTCCCGGGCGACGGTGCGCACCAGCTGGGGGCAGCCGGCCTACAACCCGCCGTCCCGGTTCCTCGACGAGCTGCCGGCCGACACCGTGCACTGGGCGAACCTGACGCCGACCCCGGCGCCGAGCACCGGCTACAGCCGCGGCTACTCCTCGGCGCAGACGCGGGTCGCCGCGACCGGGCTGTCCACCGGCGGGCTGCGCGGCGGTGTCGGCAACCGGGCGGTCGTCTCGGTCGAGGTCGGCGACCGGGTCAGCCACGACGCGTTCGGGCTGGGCACGGTCGTCGAGGTCAACGGCGTGGGCGACAAGGCCCAGGCGACGGTCGACTTCGGCAGCGGCGGCACCAAGCGCCTCGTCCTGCGCTACGCCCCCCTCGTCAAACTCTGACCGACGAGGGGGCCCTGGAGGGGTCCCCGAGCAGCGGTTGGGAAGGGCTCAACGCAGCGGGGGTACGGCCCCTGGCCGCGGTGCGGTCCGGAGGACCGCGGTTACACAGCCACGCCGCGCTCGGCGAGGTACTCCTCGGGGTCGATCCGCCGGCCGTCCATGCCGCCGCGGTGGACCTCGTAGTGCAGGTGCGGGCCGGTGGACTGGCCCTCGCTGCCGACCTGGGCGATCTCGTCGCCGGCGTGCACGATGTCGCCGGCCGAGACGTCGTAGTAGCGCATGTGGCCGTAGACGTGGACGTCGCCGTCGGCGTCCTGGATGTAGATGGCGTTGCCGTACCCGGAGGCGCGGCCGGCCCGGAGGACGACGCCGTCCGTGGTCGCGTAGATGGGGGTGCCGAGCGGCGCGGCCAGGTCGAGGCCCCAGTGCATGGCGCCCCAGCGCATGCAGAAGCAGGTGGTCATGCGGGCACCGGGCACCGGGTTGGCGGTGGTGGGCGTACGGGCGGCGCGGGAGGCGGCCAGCTCCCCGAGGCGGGCCTGGGCCTCGGCCTCGCTGATGCCCTGGCGGACGCTGACGTCCTCCATGTCGCCGGACAGGCCCATGTCGGCGCCGCCGAGGCCGTAGTCGGCGGCGCTGGCGGTCACCGGGACGGCGGCCCCGTCGCCCAGGAGCCCGGGGGTGGCGGCGGCCAGCGCCCCGGCGATCAGCGCGGCCAGCCAGAAGCGCCCGCGGCGGCCGGGGGGCCGGGGGAGCTGCCGCCGGGGGTGAGCGGGGGCCGCGGCGGTGTCGGCGCTGGGCTCCGCAGGGGGCTCCGCGGTGGCCGCGCCGGCCGTCTCGCCGTCGCCGGGAGCGTCCTGCTCCGAGCCCTGCGCCGCGTCGTCCGCCGCCGGGGCCGCCGCGGGAGCGGCGGTGCGGCCGAAGCGACCGGGGAGCCCGGCGGCCGCGGTCAGCTCGCCCGAGGCCTCCGACCGCTCCAGGAGCGTGGGACCAGCTGAGCGAGCCACGTTGCACCTCTCCGTGGGGCCCCCTCGCCGCGGTGCCCGGGGGCACCCGTCGGGGGAGCGACGGCGGCGGAGGCGTCCGGTCCTGCGACGCCCGCCGGGAGTCCTCCCGACGCCGTGATCGGACCGTAACCGTCCGTCAGCTCGAAGCCCGGCAAGCGACCCTGCGTGTCGCTTTGTCGCCGACCGTGACGACGCCGACGGTCGGCCGCGGGGCCGAGGGAGGGTCGCTCAGGCGACCGCGGCGGAGGCGACCGCGCCGGTGGCGCCCCCGCGCAGCCCGGCGAGCGTCGCCGCGACCTCGTCGACCACGGCGCGGGAGAAGGGCAGCGACATGTGCCCCACCCCGCGGACCAGCACGTTGCGGGCCGCGAGGTCGGGGTGCTCGCAGCGCGCGGCGCTGGTCGGGATCACGAGCTGGTCGAGGTCGCTGTAGACGGCGGTCACCGGGGTGTCGACACCCGGCGCCGGCTCCTCGAGCTCCCGCAGCAGCGGCGAGCCGGGGCGCAGCTGGCGGACCAGCGGCGTCGGGAGCAGGTGGGCGAGGACCGTGCCCTGGTGCGGCGTGCCGATGGTCACCAGGCTGCGCATCCGGGCCGCGCCGTCCTGCCGCTGCAGGTGGTAGCGGGCGATGAGCCCGCCGAGGCTGTGCCCGACGACGTGGATCCGGTCGTGCCCGGTCTGCGCGCAGATCCGCTCGATCTCGCGGCCCAGGTCGGCGGCGCCGCGGGCGGCGTCGGTGAGCATCGGGCTGTAGTTCCAGGTGCAGACGGAGGCGAAGCCGCGGCGGCGCAGGCCGCGGCGCATCGCCGTGAAGATCGACCGGTTGTCCACCAGCCCGTGGACCAGCAGCACGGGGACGCGCGCGGCGAGCGGGTCGGCGGCGAACAGCGCCCGGACGGCGGGCGGCGCCGCAGCGGGCCGGCGGCTCGGGTCGGGCCGCAGCGCCTCGGTCCGCGTGCCGAGCGGGTACATGAGCACGTGGGCGCCGACGAGCGCCAGTTCCGTGATGCCGCCGGTCAGCGTGGCGGGCCGGGCCAGAGCGCGCAGGACACCCCGTGGCGCACCGGGGACCGGCGCCGCGGTGTGCGACGCTGGATCCGACCCCGGGTCGGTGGACGGGCGCATGGCACTCCTCGCCGTTCGGGCCCGTCCCCGGGGCCGGGACCGGCACCGTCAGCGGGCTGAGCACTCATGTGCTCCGTTCACCAGACGGTAATACCGCCGCGTGTTGCACGTCACACATGCGACACCGGGGCCGGGCCCATCGAGGCCGGTTCGTGACCATCAGCGACGAAAGGGGCAGCGTGTCCGCCCGCGAACGCCCGGCCGGCCAGGCCCGAGCCTCGGCCCGGCGGGCGACCGGCGCCCGGCCGGCCCCGCCCCGCTCGTCGTCGACCCCCGGACGCGGCCGGGCGACCCCCGGCGCGCCGGGCCGCCCCCGCCCGGCTCGTCCCGGCCGCGGCGCCGCCGCGCCGGCCGGGGGCTACGCGCTGGTGGTCGGCGAGACGCCGGCCCTCGCCCGCGCGGCCGGCGCCCTGCTGGTGCTCGCCGGGCTGCTCGGCGTCGCCGCGCTGTTCCCGACGTACCTGGTCGTCGACGGGGAGGAGACCTCCCTGGCGGCCGGCCTCGCCGGGGTGCTCGCCGGCCTCGTCGTCCCGCTGACCTCGCTGGCCGTCGGCGCCGGGCTCGCCGCCGGGCGGCTGCCGAAGCTCGGCCTGGCCTACGCCGGCGTCGGCGGCGCCCTGGCGCTGGGCGCCCTCCTCATCGAGGTCCACAACGGCCGCGAGTCGACCGCGCGCGCCGGCCGCGAGGTGGTCGCGGGCGAGTGGCTGCTGACCAGCTCGGTGGAACGGGGCGCCGGCTGGTGGCTGGGACTGGTCTCGCTCGCCTGCCTGGTGCTCGCCGGGGTCTGCGCCGCGGCGGCCTGGGGGCGCACGGTGATGGAGGACGACGGCGGCCTCGACCCCGCCCGCCCCATGCTGGCCGGCCTGGCGGTCCTCCTCGGCGCGGGCACGGTCATCTGCCTGGCGCAGCCCGCCGTCGGGCTGCCGGAGCTGGTCGTCACCAACCCGCGGACGCTCGAGCAGGTCGTCGTCGAGCAGCAGGGCCCCGAGGCGCTGTACGGGCGCCCCGGCTGGGCGCTGCTCGGCGGGCTGCTGCTGGCCGGCGCGATCCTGCTCTGCTCGGTCCTGGCGCCGTCGCTGCGGCCGCGGCTGGCGGCGGTCGGCGGGCTGCTGGCGATCACCGCCGTCGTCCTGGCGGCCGGGCTCGCCGGCATCCGGGACGCCGACGCCCCCGAGCTGGAGTGGACGCTGCCCGGCGTGGGCCTGCTCGTCCTGGGGGTGGCCTACGCCGGCCTGACGGCGCTGGCCTGGCGGCTGCGCCGGCGGCCGGCGGCGGGCCGCTGACCGGGCCTCCTACGCTCCCCGCCGTGGACGGAGAACAGCTGCGGGTCGTGGTCGCGGAGCCCGGCGCCGGCGGCCCGGCCGCCGCCCCCGCGGCGATCGCCCTGGCCCGCGCGCTGCGCGACGCCGGCGCGGAGGTCGTGCACACCGGCGGCGGTGGCTCGCCCGCGCAGCTGGCGGCGACGCTGGTCCAGGAGGACGCCGACGCGCTCGGCCTCGCCGGCGGCTCCGCCCGGCTGCTGGGCGAGGTCCTCGGCCTGGCCGCGGCGCAGGGGGCGGACGACGTGGCGGGCTTCCTGCTCGGCGGCGCCGACGACGGGCTGCCCGACCGGGCCCGCGCCTTCCCGCCCGGGACGCCGCCGGACGACGTCGTCGCCTGGCTGCACGCCGCCGGCGCGGGGCGGCGCGACCTCAGCCGGTGACCGGCAGCGTCAGCTGCTGCACCCGCCCCGGCCCCGTGGCCAGCGCCACCTGCTGCGGCAGCGTCGACCCCCGGTAGGCGGTGTCCCCGCCGGCGAGCACGACCGCGAGCCGGTGGCCGGGCTCGAACCGGTGCACGACCGCCGGCAGCTCGATCGTGACCGGCCGCGTGACGTCGGCGACCCGGGCGGGGGAGACCAGTCGCGACGGCAGCTCCACCGCGCCGTCCGGGCCGACGTCGTACAGCTTGGCGAACACGACCAGCTGGCCGCCGGTGCCGAGCAGCTGGGTGGCGGCCACCCCCGGTGCGTCCAGCTGCACGGTCAGGCGCGGGGAGCCGACGACGTCCAGCGGGGCGGTCAGCGGCGGGGTGCTGAAGCGGATCGCGGTGCCGGGCGGGTCGGTCACCGGCAGGGTCTGGTCGAGGAACGACGTCTCGGTGTAGTTCGGCCCCACGGGCGCGACGCTGCCGTAGGCCGACAGCCCCGGCACGACCGCGGCGGGCGCGGGGACCAGGGCGCCGCCGGCCGGCCCGCCGCCGGACAGGTACAGGGTCTGCCCGCGGCCGACCGGGGCGGACGGCGCGGTGGCGTAGGCGGCCGCGACGTCCCCCGTGGCCTCGTACACCCAGGGGCGGAACCAGCTGAAGCCCTGCGGGGCCCGGCCGCGATCGCGCACGTGCGCGTCGAACCACTGCAGCACCTGCCGGCCCTCCACGGAGTCGGCCGGGTGCCGGGGGTCCCACTCCCCGGGCAGCGGGGCGGAGCTGCTGTGCCCCCACGAGTGCCACACCAGCGACACCGGCGTCCCCTGCCGCCGCAGCGCGGTGTACGTGGCGAGCGACTCCTGCAGGTTAAACAGCGTGTCCGCCTGCCCCTGCGCGAGCAGGGTCGGCACCCGGACGTCGTCCACGTAGCTCGCCACCGAGTTCGACCGCAGGAACTCGATCGAGGCGGCGCCGGCGAACCCCTGCGTGCCGGCCTCCAGCAGCGCGGCGCACACGCCCGGGTCGAAGTTCGCGCAGTTGTCCTGCACGACGGCGCGCCAGCGGGCGGGGTCGGCGAGCGCCTGCAGGTCCTGCACGCCGGAGACGACGCCCAGCACGGTGAACAGCGCCGCCCACTGGTACTTGAAGACGCCGGGCTGCGCGGAGCTCACCGAGCCGCTCGCCGCCGTGCCCCCGGGCAGCGCGCTGTTGTCCGGGCTGAGGGAGTACGACAGGTCGTTCCAGGTGATCATCGGGACGATCGCGTCGAGCCGGTCGGTGCCGGCGGCGTGCTCGACCGCGGCGGCCGCGAACTGGATCTGCCCGCCGTAGCTGCCGCCGACCATGCCGACCGCCGGGTCGTACGGGGTGCCGGTGCGCCGGTCCTCCCGGACGACCTGGTCGACGACGACGATCTCGCCGGTCGCGTCGTCGACCGCCACCACCGACGGGTCGCCGCCGAGGAAGCGCAGCAGCTGGCTCGCGGCCGCGCCGTCGTGCTCGCGGTCGTCGAGCGTGATCGGGCACAGGTCGCCGTCGACGAAGCCCAGCCCGGTGTAGGAGAGGGTGGCGTAGCCCTGCTCGGCCATGCCCTGGGCGAGGTCGGCCTGGTCGGCTTTCGTCCCGCCGAAGCCGTTGGTCGCGAGCACCGCCGGCACCGGCCGGCTGCGCGACGCGCCCGGCGGCAGGTACAGGTCGGCGTCGACCGTGCACGTGCGCTGCTCGGTCCCGAGGCCCGTGACGGTGATCGTCAGATCGCGCGGGACGACCTCCGCGGCGGCGGCCGGCGGGGCGACCGCGGTGCTCACCCCCGCCCCGAGCAGGGCGGTCAGCAGGACGGTCGCGGATCGGCGCACGCGGGGCTCCTCGTCGGCGGGGGTCCTCGATCGGGTGGCCGGCCTGTGATGCCGCCCACCCCCTAGAACGCCGGGGAGACGGCCGGGTTACGGGCGGGCTACGGTGCCTGCTCGTGGATCTCTTCGAGTACCAGGCACGTGACGTGTTGGCCTCGCACGGCGTCCCCGTGCTCCCCGGTGGCGTGGCGGAGACGCCGGAGCAGGCGGAGGCGATCGCCCGCGAGATCGGCCAGCAGGTCGTCGTCAAGGCCCAGGTCAAGACGGGTGGCCGCGGCAAGGCCGGCGGCGTCAAGCTCGCGGCCGACGCGGACGAGGCGCGCGCCCGGGCCCAGGACATCCTCGGCCTGGACATCAAGGGCCACATCACCCACAAGGTGATGGTCGCCCAGGCCTCGGACATCGCCGAGGAGTACTACTTCTCCTACCTGCTCGACCGGTCGAACCGGACCTTCCTGGCCATGGCCTCGAAGGAGGGCGGCATGGAGATCGAGCAGCTCGCCGTCGAGCGCCCCGAGGCGCTGGCCCGCATCCCCGTCGACGCCTCCGTGGGCGTGGACGAGCAGAAGGCGGCCGAGATCGTCGACGCCGCGAACTTCCCCGCCGAGGTGCGCGACCAGGTCATCGCGATCGCCGTGCAGCTGTGGGACGTCTTCAGCAAGGAGGACGCCACCCTCGTCGAGGTCAACCCACTGGCCAAGGCGCCGGACGGCACCGTCCTCGCGCTGGATGCCAAGGTCACCCTCGACGAGAACGCCCGCTTCCGGCACGAGGCGCACGAGGCCCTGGAGGACACCGCCGCCGCCGACCCGCTCGAGGCGCGGGCCAAGGAGAAGGACCTCAACTACGTCAAGCTCGAGGGCGAGGTCGGCATCATCGGCAACGGCGCCGGCCTGGTGATGAGCACGCTCGACGTCGTCGCCTACGCCGGTGAGGAGTTCGGCGGCGTGAAGCCGGCGAACTTCCTCGACATCGGCGGCGGCGCCTCGGCCGAGGTCATGGCCAACGGCCTGGAGATCATCCTCTCCGACCCGGCCGTGAAGAGCGTCTTCGTCAACGTCTTCGGTGGGATCACCGCCTGCGACGCCGTGGCCAACGGCATCGTGACCGCCCTGGGCATCCTGGGCGACGAGGCGACCAAGCCGCTGGTCGTCCGGCTCGACGGCAACAACGTGGAGGAGGGCCGGCGGATCCTCGCCGAGGCCGACCACCCGCTGGTGACCGTGGTGGACACGATGGACGGCGCCGCGCGCCGGGCCGCCGAGCTCGCCGCCTGACCGCCCCGACACCCGACAGGACACCACAGAGATGTCGATCTTCCTCAACGAGAACAGCAAGGTCATCGTCCAGGGCATGACCGGCTCCGAGGGGCGCAAGCACACCCAGCGCATGCTGGCCTCCGGCACCGCGATCGTCGGCGGCGTGAACCCGAAGAAGGCCGGTCAGTCGGTCGACTTCGACGGCGCCAGCGTGCCGGTGTTCGGCTCCGTCGCCGAGGCCATGAAGGAGACCGGCGCGGACGTCAGCGTCATCTTCGTGCCGCCGGCCGGCGCCAAGGCCGCCACCATCGAGGCCGTCGACGCCCAGATCGGGCTCGCCGTCGTGATCACCGAGGGCATCCCGGTGCACGACTCGACCGCGGTGTGGGCGCACGCCCAGGGCGGGTCGACGCGGATCATCGGGCCCAACTGCCCCGGCCTGATCAGCCCCGGGCGCTCCAACGCGGGCATCATCCCGGCCAACATCACCAAGCAGGGCAAGATCGGCCTGGTCAGCAAGTCGGGCACGCTGACCTACCAGATGATGTACGAGCTCCGCGACATCGGCTTCTCCACCTGCGTCGGCATCGGCGGCGACCCGGTCATCGGCACCACCCACATCGACTGCCTGCAGGCCTTCCAGGACGACCCGGAGACCGAGGCCATCGTGATGATCGGCGAGATCGGCGGCGACGCCGAGGAGCGGGCCGCCGACTTCATCAAGGCCAACGTGACCAAGCCGGTCGTCGGCTACGTCGCCGGCTTCACCGCGCCCGAGGGCAAGACGATGGGCCACGCCGGCGCCATCGTGTCCGGCTCGGCCGGCACCGCCCAGGCCAAGAAGGAGGCCCTCGAGGCCGCCGGCGTGAAGGTCGGCAAGACCCCGTCGGAGACCGCCCGCCTCATGCGGGAGATCGTCGGCGCCTGAGCCGTCCGGCACCGCGACCGCCCCGGCCCCCTCGTGGGGGCCGGGGCGGTCGCCGTTCGGCGGGCGGAAACACGGCGTGTTGCAGGCGGGTCACGAAACCGACCCCGACGGGGGAGCACTAGGCGTGGCGCGGTTGCGTGCGTCAACATCGACGCGCGAGCATCCCGCACGCCAGCCCGTCATCACGGAGGAGAGTCGACCCATGACCAGCAGTCAGCCGCCCCAGCAGCCGCCGGGGTACGGCCAGCAGCCGGCCGGCTCCCCCCACGCTCAGCCCCAGCAGACTGCGTACGGTCAGCAGCCCGGCTACGGCCAGCAGCCCGGCTACGGCCAGCAGCCGCCCGCCGGCCAGCCGCAGCAGGGATACGGGCACAACCCGTACGCGCAGCCCGCGGGCAGCGGCGGCCAGCTCGGCTTCGACGCCAAGCGGCTGAAGATGGCCGACTACGTCGTCGCCGGCGGGGCGCTGCTCTTCCTGCTCTTCGCCCTGCTGCCCTGGTACTCCGAGGACTTCGGCTTCGGCCAGAGCTTCTCGGTGAACGGGTTCGACCTCGGCACCATCACCACCGCGTTCGTCCTGTTCCTCGTCGCCGGCGTCTGGGCGCTCGTGCCCGCCGTCACCGACCTGAAGCTGCCGTTCCCGCGCGGCTTCGTGACCGCCGGCCTGGCCGGCATCGGTCTGCTGCTGACGCTCATCGGCTGGATCGACGCCTTCGACCTGCCCGACTTCAGCGTCTTCGCGCTGCTGACCTTCCTCACCGCGGTCGCCATCGCCGTCTTCGCGGTCCTGGGCCTGCTGCCGGACCTGAAGAACCGTCCCGGCCTGCCCGGTGGGCTCGCCGGCGCGGCCCAGTGGGCCAACCAGCAGGCGCCCGCGTTCGGCGCCGGTCAGCCCGGCACCCCGCAGCAGTCCTACGGCCAGCCGCAGGCCCCGCAGCAGCCCTACGGCCAGCCGCAGCAGCAGTACGCGCCGCCCCCGCCGCCGGCCCAGCCGAACCCCGGAACCCACCCGGGCCAGCCCTCGGGCGGCTTCTGACCGCCGCGGTCCGCCGCGGCACGCACCACCGGCGGGAACCCTCCGCCACCCGTCACGAGCAAGGAGAGTCGTCCCATGAGCAGCAGTCAGCCGCCCCAGCAGCCCGGGGGGTACGGGCAACCGTCACCGGGCCAGCAGCCGGGGTACGGCCAGCAGCCGGCCGGCTCCTCGCCCTACGGGCAGCCGCAGCCGCCGCAGCCGCCCCAGCAGCCCGCCTACGGCCAGCAGCCGCCGGTCGCGCAGCCCTACGGGCAGCCCCAGCAGCCGGCCTACGGCCAGCAGCCCACCTTCGCCGGCCAGAGCAGCGCCGGGAGCTCGGTCGACTTCTCGCGGGTGAAGTTGTTCGACTGGCTCATCGTCGGCGGGGCGCTGCTGTTCACCCTCCTCATGATCCTGCCCTGGATCGGGTTCGACGAGGAGGAGTTCGGGTTCAGCGACTCGGTCAACGGCTTCAGCAGTTCGATCGACACGCCGTTCGGCAGCGGCAACGCCGACTACTCGGCGGCGCTGGCGATCCTGGCGTGGCTGCTGTTCCTCGCCGCCGCCGTCTGGGCGATCCTCCCGGCGTTCGTGCAGCTGAGGCTGCCGTTCCCGCGCAGCTTCGTCACGGTCGGCCTGGCGGGCCTGGGCCTGCTGTTCATGCTGATCGTCTGGATCCAGCTGCTCAGCCTCGGTGAGGGCGCGCCCTTCAGCCTGATCGGGTTCCTCGCCTTCCTCACCGCGGTCGCCATCGCCGCGATCGCCGTCCTGACGCTGCTGCCGGAGCTCAAGGCCCGCAAGGCCGCCGGCGGTCCGGGCGCCGGGGGTGGCTTCGGCGGCGGCCAGCACCAGGCGCCGCAGCAGTCCTACGGGCAGCCGCAGGCCCCGCAGCAGTCGTACGGGCAGCCGCAGGCCCCGCAGCAGCAGTACGGGCAGCCGCAGGTCCCGCAGCAGTTCGGCCAGCCGCAGCCGCCGCAGCAGCCGCAGCAGCAGCCGCAGCAGCCGTACTCGCCGCCGCCTCCGCCGCCGGCCCAGCCCGGCCAGGGCACCAACCCCGGGCAGCCCGGCAGCGGGTTCTGACCCACCGCGTCCCCTCCGGGACGCAGCGCACCGGCACGCACGAGGGCCGGCGACTCCCGTCGCCGGCCCTCGTGGCGTTCCCGGCGCGTGTACCGCCGTCCGGCGGTCGCACTTGGGACAGTGGACCCGTGGTCTCCCTGCTCTCCCGCCTCACGTCCCCGGGACGGCGGGCGCCGGGGCACCCCGTCTGGCTGGCGGCGGCCGCGGCCGCCGCCGTCACCGCCCTCGGGCTCGTCGGGCTCGGGCTGGCCCTCGTCGTCGTGCAGACCCTCGACCCGACCGGCGGCCTGCCGGTCGGCGGGTCCGCGGAGCTCGCCGGCCGGCTCTGGCTGCTCGCCCACGGCGGCCGCCTCCAGCTCCCCTCCGGCCCGCTGGCGGTCGCGCCGCTGCTGCTGACCCTCGCCGTCGCGTGGGGGCTCTGCCGCGTCGGCCGGGGGGTGGTCGCGGCCCGGGACGTCGCCGGTGCGCGGGCCGCCGCGGAGGTCGTCGGGATCGTCCTCGCGGTGCACGCCCTGCTCACGCTGCTGGTGGCGGTCGTCGTCGGCGCGCCCGGCCGCGGGCTGCTGCAGGCCCTGGCCGGGGCCGCGGGCCTCGCGCTGCTGGCCACCGGCTGGGGGGTCGCGCGCGAGAGCGGCCTGCTCGCCGCCGCGCTGGACCGCCTGCCCGCGCCCCTGCGGCCGGTCCCGCGGGGCGCCGCCGCCGGCCTGCTCGCCGCGCTCGCGCTCTGCACGGCGGTCGTCGCGGTCGCGGTCGCCGCCGACGCCGAGGGCTACGCCGCGCTCACCGCCGACCTGGGCGGGTCGGGCGCCGGGGCGGTCGGCTCGCTGGGCCTGGCGCTGCTCCTGCTGCCCAACGCCGCCGCCGCCGTCCTCGGGCTGGCCGCCGGGCCGGGCTTCTCGATCGGCGCCGGCACGCTGGTCTCGGTGCACGGGGTGACGCTCGGCCCGCTGCCCGCCCTGCCGCTGCTGGCCGCGCTGCCCGACACCCAGGCCGTGCCGCTGGTCGCGTGGGTGTCCCAGGCGATCCCCGCGGTCGCCGGGCTGGTCGCCGGCGCGGCCGTCGGCCGGCGGCTGGCCCCCGGGGACGGCGGCCCGGCGGTCGCCGGCCTCGCCGGGCTGCTCGCCGGCGTGCTGCTCGGCGCCGGGGCGGCGGCCGTCGCCTGGGCCGGGGGCGGCGTCCTGGGCGACGGCGGGCTGGCCGAGGTCGGCGCGCCGCCGCTGGCCACCGGCATCGCGGTCGCCGCGCAGGCGGGCATCGCGGGCGCGGTGGGCGCCGCGGTCGCCCGCTGGCGGGCCCGCGACTGAGCGGCCCGGCCCGGCCGCGGGGGCCCGCGGGCGCCTCCGCCGTCCCCGATAGTGTCGCTGCCGTGCCGACCGCCGTACCGACCCGGCGCGCCCGGGTCGTCGTGCTGGTCTCCGGCACCGGCTCGCTGTGCGCCGCGCTGCTGGACGCGGCCGACGACCCCGGCTACCCGGCCGCGGTCGTCGCCGTCGGCGCCGACCGCGAGGCCCCCGGCCTGGAGCACGCCCGCCGCCGGGAGCTGCCCACCTTCGTCTGCCGTGTGGGCGACCACCCCGACCGCGCCGCCTGGGACCGGGCGCTCGCCGGCGCGATCGCGGCCCACGAGCCCGACCTCGTCGTCTCGGCGGGGTTCATGAAGCTGGTCGGCCCCGCCGTGCTCGGCGCGTTCGGCGGCCGGCTGCTCAACACCCACCCCGCTCTGCTGCCGGCGTTCCCGGGCGCGCACGCCGTCCGCGACGCGCTGGCCGCCGGCGCCGGGGTCACCGGCAGCACCGTGCACTGGGTGGACGCCGGTGTGGACACCGGCCCGGTGATCGCCCAGCGGGAGGTGCCGGTCCTGCCCGGCGACGACGAGGCGCGCCTGCACGAACGGATCAAGGCCGTGGAGCGGACGCTCCTGGTGGACACGGTGGCGCAGCTCGCCGCCGAGAGGACGAGGGAGAGCCCCCGATGAGCGACCGCAGCCCCGACCGCATCCCCGTCCGCAGGGCGCTGCTGGGCGTGTACGACAAGAGCGGTGTGGAGGAGCTGGCCCGCGGGCTGGCCGAGGCCGGGGTCGAGCTGGTCAGCACCGGCGCGACCGCCCGGCGGATCGCCGAGGCGGGCGTGCCGGTCACGCCGGTGGAGGAGGTCACCGGCTTCCCGGAGTGCCTCGACGGCCGGGTGAAGACCCTGCACCCCGCGGTGCACGCCGGGATCCTGGCCGACCGGCGCCGGCCGGAGCACGTGGCCCAGCTCGAGGAGCTCGGCGTCGCGGCCTTCGACCTCGTGGTCGTGAACCTCTACCCGTTCACCGAGACGGTCGCCTCGGACGCGACGCCGGACGAGTGCGTCGAGCAGATCGACATCGGCGGCCCGGCGATGGTCCGCGCCGCGGCCAAGAACCACCCGTCGGTGGCGGTCGTGGTCGACCCGGCCCGCTACGGCGACGTCCTCGCCGCCGTCCGGGCCGGGGGGTTCACCCTCGCCGAGCGGCAGCGGCTGGCCGCCGCGGCGTTCCGGCACACCGCCACCTACGACATCGCCGTCGCCTCCTGGATGGGCAGCGTGCTGGCCCCCGGGGACGAGTCGGTCTTCCCCTCCTGGGTCGGGGCCAGCTGGGAGCGCGCCGACGTGCTGCGCTACGGCGAGAACCCGCACCAGGGCGCCGCCCTCTACCGCGGCGGCGAGCCCGGGCTGGCGCACGCCGAGCAGCTGCACGGCAAGCAGATGTCCTACAACAACTACGTCGACACCGACGCCGCCTGGCGGGCCGCCCACGACCACCGCGACCCCTGCGTGGCGATCATCAAGCACGCCAACCCGTGCGGGATCGCCGTCGGCCCCGACATCGCCTCGGCGCACCGCAAGGCGCACGCCTGCGACCCGGTCTCGGCCTTCGGCGGGGTGATCGCCGCCAACCGCGAGGTGGACCTGGCGATGGCCGAGCAGATCGCCGACGTCTTCACCGAGGTCGTGGTCGCCCCCTCGTTCACCGCGGACGCGGTGCAGGTGCTCACGGCGAAGAAGAACATCCGGCTGCTGCGGCTGCCCGAGGGCTCCCGGCCGGCCGCGGAGTTCCGGCCGATCAGCGGCGGCCTGCTGCTGCAGTCGGCGGACCGCATCGACGCGGCCGGCGACGACCCGACCACCTGGACGCTCGCCACCGGCGAGCCCCTGGACGCCGCGGAGCTGGACAACCTCGTCTTCGCCTGGCGCAGCGTGCGCGCGGTGAAGAGCAACGCCATCCTGCTCGCCCACGACAAGGCGACGGTCGGGGTCGGCATGGGCCAGGTGAACCGGGTCGACTCCGCCCGCCTGGCGGTGGCGCGGGCGGGGGAGCGGGCCGCGGGCTCGGTGGCCGCCTCCGACGCCTTCTTCCCCTTCGCCGACGGCCTGCAGGTGCTCGTGGACGCCGGCGTGCGGGCCGTCGTCCAGCCCGGGGGGTCGGTCCGGGACGAGGAGGTCGTCGCCGCCGCGGCCGCCGCCGGGGTCGCGATGTACCTCACCGGGACCCGCCACTTCGCCCATTGAGTAAGGACCCCGTGCCCCCCACCCCTCGCAAGCTCGGGTCGGGCCCCTACACGGGGCCCAAACCGCACCTGCGCCCGCCGGCGCCGGGGGAGGTCCTCGAGGACGCCGACCTCGCCCGCGTCGACTGGTGGGGCGAGGAGCTGACCGAGGTCACCTTCACCCGCTGCCGGTTCGACGACGCCGACCTGACCGAGCTGGTCACCCGCCGGTGCGTGTTCACCGAGTGCGTGCTGACCGGCGCGCGGATGGCCGGGTCGCGGCACGCCGGGACGGCGTTCCTCTCCTGCCGCTTCGACCGGGCCCGGCTGTTCGACGCGGTGTGGGAGGGCTGCAAGCTCACCGGCTCGCACTTCCCCGGCGCGACCCTGCGGCCGCTGACGACGACGGACACCGACTGGAGCTGGACCTCGCTGCGCGGGGTCGATCTCTCCGGCTCCGACCTGTCCGGCCAGCGCTTCACCGAGGCCGACCTGACCGACGCCGACCTCCGCGAGTGCGACCTCACCGGCGCCTCGCTGGTGCGCGCGCGGCTGCAGGGGGCGAAGCTGCGCGGCAGCGACCTGCGCGGTGCCGACACCGAGGCAGTGAACTGGCTCACGTTCGAGCTGACCGGCGCGCGCCTGGACCTGGGGCAGTCCGTGCAGGTCGCGCGGGCACACGGGGCCCTGGTGACGGACTGAGTCCCCTGGGACGCATGGGAACCGGACCCTTCCGTCACGGGTTTGAGATGCCGATGATGTGGGCATGCTCGCCGCTTTGGTCCTCGTCCTGCTGATCGGCTGCGCCCTCGCCGTCTGGAAGGACCTGGTCCACCAGCGCAGCGACGTCCCCGTGGCGCGGATGGAGTACGCGCGGGAGGCCGGCGCGGCGACCCGCCGGACCCTGCGGTCGTTCCTGCCACGCTCGCGCAAGCCGTTCCTGCCGGCGGAGGACCGGGCCCCGCTGCCGGGGCGGATCACCTGCTCGGACGTGTCGGACTACGTCGCCAGCGGCTACCAGGGCATCGTCGTGCACCTGATGCAGGCCGACCGCCGGCGCCGCGCCGCCTGAGTCACCGCACCCGCGGGCCGGTCAGCATCGCCTTGAGCGAGCCGAGCAGCCCCAGGACCGGCACCGCCGCGGCGGCCCAGAAGCCGGCCTCGAAGAAGTCCCAGGTGAAGTTGGCCAGGTTGAGCACCACGACCACGGCGACCAGCGCGGGCAGGGTGACCAGCAGCGCGAGGACGCCGAGGGTCTTGTGACTGCGGGCGGGCAGCAGCGCCAGCACGCCCAGCACCAGCAGCACGCCGCCGGCGAGCACGACGACCGGCGGCTGCCAGCTGCCGGAGTCGAAGTCCCGGAAGCCGTCCTCGACCAGGTCCCAGCCGCTCGCGTCCGCGACCCAGTCCAGCAGCAGGCTGACCCCCGCGGCGATCCCGGCGAGGACCAGCAGCAGGCCGGCCAGGGCGTCGGGGCGGCGGACGGTCACCGGCGAGGTCGAGTACTGCGGCGCCGTGGAGGAGTCGTCGCGCCGGTCGTCGCGGCCGGGAGTGCCGGTGCCGAGCGTGCCGACCGTCGCGCTGGCCCCGGCGCCCGAGTACGGCGCGCTGGCCCCGGCGCCCGAGTACGGCCCGCCGGCGCCCGCGCCCGAGTAGGACCCGCCGGTCCCGGAGCCCGGGTACGACCCGCCGGTCCCGGCGCCCGGGTGGGGGCCGCCGACCGGCCGCCGGCCCGGCGCGGTGTCCTCCCGCCAGTCCGGCGCCGCGCCCCACTGGGGCTGCGGGGCGGCAGGGGACTGGTCGCGCTCGCTCATGCGGTCTCCTCGCGGGGTCGCGCGGGCGTGCCGGGCGCGCCCACTGCCGCGCCAGCCTAGGGCCGCGGCGGCCCGGCCACCCGGCGGTCGGGCAGACTGTGGCCCGTGCCCGCCACGACCCTCGACGGCAAGGCGACCGCCGCCGCGATCCGGACCGAACTGACCGAGCGCGTGGCCGCGCTGACCGCGGCCGGTCACCGGCCCGGCCTCGGCACGCTGCTGGTGGGGGACGACCCGGGCAGCCGCTGGTACGTCAACGCCAAGCACTCCGACTGCGCCCAGGTGGGCATCGCCAGCATCCAGCGCGAGCTGCCCGCCACCGCGACGCTGGCCGACGTGCTGGCCGTCGTCGAGGAGCTCAACGCCGACCCCGACTGCACCGGCTACATCGTCCAGCTCCCGCTGCCGCGGCAGGTCGACGAGTACGCCGTCCTCGAGGCGATGGACCCGGCCAAGGACGCCGACGGGCTGCACCCGACCAACCTCGGGAAGCTGGTGCTCGGCGTCGACGGGCCGCTGCCGTGCACCCCGGTGGGCATCGTCGAGCTGCTGCGCCGCCACGACGTGCCGATCGCCGGCGCGGAGGTCGTGGTCGTCGGGCGCGGGATCACCGTCGGCCGCCCGCTGGGGCTGCTGCTCACCCGGCGCAGCGAGAACGCCACCGTGACCCTGTGCCACACCGGCACCCGCGACCTGGCCGCGCACCTGCGCGCGGCCGACGTCGTGGTCGCCGCGGCCGGGGTGCCCGGCCTGGTCACCCGGGACGTCGTGAAGCCCGGCGCCGCGGTCCTCGACGTGGGCGTCAGCCGGGTCGACGGCAAGATCGCCGGCGACGTCGCGAAGGACGTCGTCGAGGTCGCCGGCCACGTCGCCCCCAACCCCGGCGGGGTGGGCCCGATGACCCGGGCGATGCTGCTGCAGAACGTCGTGCTGGCCGCCGAGCGGGCGGCCGGCGTCGAGGCCCTGTCGGCCTGATGAGCACCATGACCCGCCCGCCGCTGTACCGCCGCCGGCCGTTCCTCGCCGGTCTGCTGCGCCAGCTGCCGCTGCTGGCGGTGCTCCTCGGGGTGGGCGTCGGGCTGGGCATGGTGGCGCTGGAGCACTGGCGCCGCGGTCTGGTGGTCGTCGGCGTCTCGCTGATGGCCGCCGGGCTGCTGCGGCTGTTGCTGCCCGTGCGCCGGGTGGGCTTCCTCGCCGTCCGCAGCCGGCCGGTCGACGTCGTCCTGCTGGCCGGGGTGGGCGCGGCCGTCGTCGCCGTGGCCCTGTCGATCCCCGCGGACGCCGCCGTCCCCGTGCTCCCGCCCGCGACCCGCTGAGGCGGCGGGGTGCGTTCTGACGCTAGGTTGGCCGCCATGGCAGAGCAGCCCAGGAACGGCAAGGTCACCGTCGTCGGTGCCGGCTTCTACGGCTCGACCACCGCTCTCCGTCTGGCGGAGTACGACGTCTTCGAGACCGTCGTCCTCACCGACATCGTCGAGGGCAAGCCCGAGGGCCTGGCCCTCGACATCAACCAGTCGCGCCCCATCGAGGGCTTCGAGACCAAGGTCGTCGGGGTCGGCGGCGGGTCCTACGAGGGCACCGAGGGGTCCGACGTCGTCGTGATCACCGCGGGTCTGCCCCGCAAGCCCGGCATGAGCCGGATGGACCTGATCGAGACCAACGCGAAGATCGTCCGCCAGGTCGCCGAGAACGTCGCGCGGACCTCGCCGGAAGCCGTGGTCATCGTGGTCTCCAACCCGCTCGACGAGATGACCGCGCTGGCGCAGATCGCCACCGGCTTCCCGAAGCAGCGGGTGATGGGCCAGGCCGGGATGCTGGACACCGCCCGGTTCAGCCACTTCGTCGCCGAGGAGCTGGCCGTGCCGGTCTCCTCCGTGCGCACCCTGACGCTCGGCTCGCACGGCGACACCATGGTCCCGGTCCCCTCGCGGTGCACCGTCGACGGCAAGCCGCTGGCCGACGTGCTGCCCGCCGACCGCGTCGAGGAGCTGGTGACCCGCACCCGCAACGGCGGCGCCGAGGTCGTCGCGCTGCTCAAGACCGGGTCGGCCTACTACGCCCCCTCGGCGGCCGCCGCGCGCATGGCCAAGGCCGTCATCGAGGACTCCGGCGCCGTCATGCCCGTGTGCGCGTGGGTCGACGGCGAGTACGACATCTCCGGCGTCTACCTCGGCGTGGAGGCCGAGATCGGGCGCGAGGGAGTGCGGCGGGTCGTCCAGGGCGACCTGACCGAGAGCGAGCTGGCCGGGCTGCGCGAGGCGGCCGAGGCCGTGCGCGCCAAGCAGGCCGACGTCGCCGACCTGTGAGCCGACCTCCGGTCACACCGGCCGGAGCTGCAGAGAGGGAACCATGAGCAAGATCAAGGTCGAGGGCACCGTCGTCGAGCTCGACGGCGACGAGATGACCCGGATCATCTGGCAGTTCATCAAGGACCAGCTGATCCTCCCGTACCTCGACGTGAACCTCGAGTACTACGACCTCGGCATCGAGCACCGCGACGCCACCGACGACCAGGTGACGATCGACTCCGCCAACGCCATCAAGAAGCACGGCGTCGGCGTCAAGTGCGCCACCATCACCCCGGACGAGGCGCGGGTCGAGGAGTTCGGCCTCAAGAAGATGTGGCGCTCGCCCAACGGGACGATCCGCAACATCCTCGGCGGCGTCATCTTCCGCGAGCCGATCATCATGGAGAACGTGCCGCGGCTGGTGCCGGGCTGGACCAAGCCGATCGTCGTCGGCCGTCACGCCTTCGGTGACCAGTACCGGGCCACCGACTTCCGCTTCCCGGGCGAGGGCACCCTGACGGTGACCTTCACCCCGGCCGACGGCTCCGCGCCGATCGAGCACGAGGTCTTCCAGGCGCCCGGCGCCGGCGTCGCCCTGGCGATGTACAACCTCGACGAGTCGATCCGCGACTTCGCCCGCGCCTCGCTGAACTACGGGCTCAACCGGAACTACCCGGTGTACCTGTCGACCAAGAACACGATCCTCAAGGCCTACGACGGCCGGTTCAAGGACCTGTTCCAGGAGGTCTTCGAGTCCGAGTTCGAGGACCAGTTCGAGAAGGCCGGCATCACCTACGAGCACCGGCTCATCGACGACATGGTCGCCGCCTCGCTGAAGTGGGAGGGCGGCTACGTCTGGGCCTGCAAGAACTACGACGGCGACGTCCAGTCCGACACCGTCGCGCAGGGCTTCGGCTCGCTGGGCCTCATGACCTCGGTGCTGATGAGCCCCGACGGCCGCACGGTCGAGGCCGAGGCCGCCCACGGCACGGTCACCCGCCACTTCCGGCAGCACCAGCGCGGCGAGCAGACCTCGACGAACCCGATCGCGTCGATCTTCGCCTGGACGCGGGGCCTGGCCCACCGCGGCAAGCTCGACGGCACCCCCGAGGTGACCCGGTTCGCCGAGACCCTCGAGAAGGTCTGCATCGACACCGTCGAGGGCGGCCAGATGACCAAGGACCTGGCGCTGCTGATCAGCCGCGACCAGGCGTGGCTGAACACCCAGGACTTCCTGGCGGCCATCGACACCAACCTGCAGAAGGCCATGGCCTGACGAAGGACCCCGTCCTCCTCACCCCTCGCACGCTCGGGGCGAGCCTCTGGACGGGGCCGCGATCGGCCCCCTCGCCCGCCCGGGCGAGGGGGCCGATCTGCGTCGTCAGCCGAACAGCTGGGTCCACCACGGGCCGCCGGGGCCCTCGGCGACGCCGACCCCGAGGCGGGTGAGGCCGCAGTCCAGGATGTTCGCCCGATGGCCGGGGCTGTCCATCCACGAGGCCATGACGGCGGCGGCGTCGGCCTGGCCGCGGGCGATGTTCTCCGCCCGTGCGCTCTGCCCGGCGGCGGCGGCCCGGTCGAACGGGTCCCGGCCGTCGGGGTCGGTGTGGTCGAAGTAGCCGCGGTCGCGCATGTCGGCGCTGTGCGCGCGGGCGACGGCGGCCAGGCCCGCGTCGGCGACGACGGCCCCACAGCCGGCCGCGGCCCGCTCCCGGTTGACCAGCGCGAGGACCTGCTGCTCGACCGGGCCCGCGGGCGCCGCGGCCGCCGGCGGCGGGGCCGGCGCGCCCGCGCCGGTCGAACCCGCGGACGACGGCGTGCCGGGGGCGCTGCCCGGCGCCGTGCTGCCGGGGGCCGTGCTGCCGGGGGCTGTGCTGCCGGGGGCTGTGCTGCCGGGCGCCGGCGCCGGTGGGGTGCCCGCCGTCGTGCCCGGGCTGGTGCCCGGAGCCGTGCTGCCCGGGGTGGTCGGCACCGGTCCGGTGCCGCCGGGCGCCGTCGTCCCCGGGGTGGGGGTCCCGGGGGTGGTGGTCCCCGGCGCCGGGGTGCCCGGGACGGCGGAGGTGCCGGGCGTGGGGGTGCCGAGGGGAACGGTCGCCGTCCCGTCGGGCGCGGTGCCCTCGGCCGCCGGGGCGCCGTCCACCCCGATCCGGACCCCGCCGGACTCGAGGCCCGCGGCGGTGCCGGGGTCGCCGTCGGAGGAGGCGTCCACCGTGGCGGTGTCGCCCGCGGCCCCGCCGTAGAAGAGCAGCGCGGCGAGCACGACGCCGACGACGGCGACGCAGATGCCGGCGCCGGAGAGCAGCGCCGCCCGCCGCCGGAGGGAGGCCGCCAGTCGCGCGGACAGCGACGGGCCGGTCGGCAGGTGGTGCACGGGAGACCTCGCGAGAGTTGCCAGTTACACGGATGTGGTTTCGTCAGAGACTACCTGTGATTGCTCCGTGACAGAAAGCCACGAGTGTCGCGAGATGCGGCCGCGGCCGTGTGATCCGATCGAGGGGGTGCCCGGTGGGCAGGCGCTCCCGGGGCGGGCAGCATGGGCGCAGTCCGCAGCACCCGAACCGACAGGAGCACGCCGCCGGTGAGCGACGTCTGGCTCAACATCGTCATGGTCGTCGCCTTCGTCCTGATCGGCGGCTTCTTCGCGGGGGCGGAGATCGCGCTGGTCTCCCTGCGTGACTCGCAGGTGCGGACGATGGCCGAGACCGCCGGTCGGCGCGGCAAGGCCGTGGCGCGGCTGCTCAAGGACCCCAACCGGTTCCTCGCCGCGGTCCAGGTCGGGGTCACGCTCGCCGGCTTCTTCTCCGCGGCCTTCGGCGCCAGCACGCTGTCCGAGCCGTTCGCCGACTGGCTGGAGTCCCTCGGGATGAGCCAGCGCCTGGCCGGCACGCTGGCCTTCATCCTCGTCACCATCGCGATCAGCTACGTGTCGCTGGTCGTCGGCGAGCTGACCCCCAAGCGGCTGGCGCTGCAGCGCGCGGAGGGCTTCTCGCTGCTGGTCGCCGCCCCGCTCAACGGCATCGCGACGATCTCCCGCCCGGTGATCTGGCTGCTGTCGAAGTCCACCGACCTGCTCGTGCGGCTGCTCGGCGGCGACCCCCGGGCCAGCGGCGAGTCGATCAGCCAGGAGGAGCTGCGCGACCTCGTGGCCGCGCACGAGTCGCTGAGCAGCGACGAGCGCCAGCTCATCGGCGAGGTCTTCCGCGCCGGCGACCGGGAGGTGCGCGAGGTGATGACGCCGCGCACGGAGGTCGACTTCCTCGAGGCCTCGATGACCGCCAGCCGCGCGGCCCGCCAGGTCGCGGACTCCAGTCGCTCGCGCTACCCCGTCGTCGGCCGCGACCAGGACGACGTCGTCGGCTTCGTCCACGTGCGCGACCTGTTCCTGCCCAACCACCCCGCCGGGCGCGCGGCGACCGTCGGCGACCTGGCCCGCGGGGTCAAGCGGCTGCCCGGCACCGCCGGCGTCCTCACCGCGCTGTCGGAGATGCGCCGGGAGAACCAGCACCTGGCGATCGTCGTCGACGAGTACGGCGGCACCGACGGCATCGTGACCCTCGAGGACCTCATCGAGGAGGTGATCGGGGAGATCTACGACGAGTACGACGAGGAGGTCGCCCCGGAGCCCGCCGAGGTGCCGGGCGGCCCCCAGGAGGTCGACGGCCTGCTCAACCTCGACGACTTCGCCGAGGCCACCGGGCTGCAGCTGCCCGAGGGCCCCTACGAGACCGTCGCCGGCTTCGTGCTGGCCGAGCTGGGCCGGCTGCCGCAGGTCGGCGACGTCGTCGAGGTCGAGGGGCGCCGCCTCGGCGTGCTGGAGCTGGACGGGCGGCGGATCGCGCGGATCTCGGTCACCCGGCCCGTGCCGCCGGAGGCCGACGCCGAGTCGGTGGAGAGCGGCGCCGGCCCGGCCTGACCGGGGCGGGGTCAGCGCCGCCGCTGCGCGACCTCCCACGCGTCGCGGACGATGCCGGCCAGGTCGGTGTGCCGCGGCGTCCAGCCCAGGTCGGCGCGGATGCGGTCGCTCGCCGCGACCAGCTGGGCCGGGTCGCCGGCCCGCCGCGCGCCGACCTCCACCGGCACCGGGTGGCCGGTGACCTCCCGGACGGCGTCCACGACCTCCTGCACGGAGAAGCCCGTGCCGTTGCCGAGGTTGTAGATCCGGTGCTCGCCCGGCTGCGGGGCGGTCAGCGCCAGCAGGTGGGCGTCGGAGAGGTCCTCGACGTGGATGTAGTCACGGATGCAGGTGCCGTCGGGGGTCGGGTAGTCCTCGCCGTAGACGGTCATCGCCGTCCGCTGCCCGGCCGCGACCTGCAGCGCGATCGGGATGAGGTGGGTCTCGGTGGTGTGCCGCTCGCCGAGGCCGTACGCGGCGCCCGCGACGTTGAAGTAGCGCAGGCTGACCGCGGCGAAGTCGTACGCGGTGGCGTAGGAGGTCAGCATCGCGTCGACGGCCAGCTTCGTGGCGCCGTAGGTGTTGGTCGGGCGGGTGGGCGCGTCCTCCCGGATCGGCACCTGCTCGGGCTCGCCGTAGGTGGCGGCGGTGGAGGAGAAGACGATCCGCCGGCAGTCGACCGCCCGCATGGCCTCCAGCAGCGCCAGCGAGCCGCCGACGTTGTGCTCCCAGTACAGCTCCGGCTTGACCTGGGACTCGCCGACCAGGCTCTTGGCGGCGAAGTGCAGCACCGCCTCGGGGCGCACCTCGGCCAGCACCGGCGCCGACTCCTGCAGCGACGCGCGCACCAGGCGCGCGCCCTCGGGCACCGCGTCGGCGTGGCCGGTGGAGAGGTCGTCGAGCACCGTGACCTCGTGCCCCGCCTGCACCAGGGCGGCCGTGACTACGCTGCCGATGTAGCCGGCGCCGCCGGCGACCAGAACTCGCATGGGCCCACCCTAGGGACGCCCGCCCGGATCGACCCGGCGGCACCGGGGGCGCGCCCACGCGGGCACGGCTGCGGGAGGACGACGACGTGGTCAGCGCACGCCCGGCGGTGCAGTCCCTGCCGGCCTACCGGCCCGGGCGCAACCCCGCCGACCTGGCCCGCGAGCTCGGCGTGGAGCGCGCGGTCAAGCTGGCGAGCAACGAGGTGGCGTTCCCGCCGCTGCCCGCCGTCGTCCAGGCGATCGCCGCCGCGGCCGCCGAGACCCACCGCTACCCCGACAACGGGGCCGTCGTCCTGACCGGGGCGCTGGCCCGGCGCTACGGCGTCGACCCGGCCCAGGTGGTCCCCGGCTGCGGCGCCGTGATGCTCTGCCAGCAGCTGGCCCAGTCGTTCAACGACCCGGGCACCGCCATCGCCTACGCCTGGCGCAGCTTCGAGATGTACCCGCTGCTCGCCCAGGTCGCCGGCGCCCGGCCGATCCCGGTGCCCCTCGTGCCCGGCCGGGAGGGCGGCCCGGCCGACACCCACGACCTCGACGCGCTGGCCGCCGCGGTCGACGCCGACACCCGGCTGGTGTTCGTCTGCAACCCCAACAACCCGACCGGCACCGCCGTCCGCCGGGACGCGCTGCAGCGGTTCCTCGACACCGTGCCCGCCGAGACGCTCGTCGTCCTCGACGAGGCCTACCGCGAGTTCGTCACCGACCCCGACGTCCCCGACGGCATGGAGCTGATGCGCGGCCGGCCCAACGTGGCGGTGCTGCGGACCTTCTCCAAGGCCTGGGGCCTGGCCGGCCTGCGCGTCGGCTACCTGGTCGCGGAGGACCCCGCCGTCGCCGACGCCGTCCGGCGGACCCACGTGCCCTTCAGCGTCTCGATGGTCGCCCAGGCGGCCGCGGTGGCCGCGCTGGAGAGCGAGGACGAGGTCCGGCGCCGGGTCGCCGCCGTCGTCGCCGAGCGGGACCGGCTGACCGCCGGCCTGCGGCGACTCGGCTTCGACGTGCCGGACAGCCAGGCCAACTTCGTCTGGCTGCCCGTCGGCGAGGGGGCGACGGAGCTGGCCGCCGCGCTGGAGGCGCGCGGGGTCATCACGCGCCCGTTCGCCGGCGAGGGGATCCGGGTCACCGTCGGCGCCCCCGAGGAGGACGACGTCCTGCTGGTGGCCCTGGACGCGATCACCGCCGCCACGCCGACCGGGTGACCCACCTCGCCCGTCACGGCCTCGGGGTTCACCGGCGGGGACGGGAGGGGCGACCCGGGCCCGGCCGCGGGCTGGTTTGATGGCCGACGTGCCTCTTCCCCGTGTGCTCTCCGGCATCCAGCCGACAGCGGGTTCGTTCCACCTCGGCAACCACCTCGGGGCGCTGCGCCAGTGGGTCGCGCTCCAGGAGACCACCGAGGCGTTCTACTGCGTCGTCGACCTGCACGCCATCACGCTGCCCCAGGACCCCGCCGAGCTGCGCAGCAACACCCTGACCTCCGCCGCGCAGCTGATCGCCCTGGGCGTCGACCCCGCGCGCAGCTCCCTGTTCGTGCAGAGCCACGTGCCCGAGCACGTGCAGCTGTCGTGGGTGCTGGAGTGCCTCACCGGCTTCGGCGAGGCCAGCCGGATGACGCAGTTCAAGGACAAGAGCCAGCGGGAGGGCACCGCCGGCGCGTCGGTCGGCCTGTTCACCTACCCGGTCCTGCAGGCCGCCGACATCCTCGTCTACCAGGCCGACCAGGTGCCGGTCGGCGAGGACCAGCGGCAGCACCTGGAGCTGACCCGCGACCTCGCGATCCGCTTCAACGGGCGGTTCGGGGACACCTTCACGGTGCCCGAGACGCTGATCCCCGCCGGTGGCGCCCGGATCATGGACCTGCAGGCGCCGGACAAGAAGATGAGCAAGAGCCTGCCCCCGGCCGGCTGCGTGTTCCTGCTCGACGACCCCAAGGTGACGGCGAAGAAGATCCGCTCGGCGGTCACCGACACCGGCCGCGAGGTCGTCGCCGACCCGGTCGGCAAGCCGGGCGTCACCAACCTGCTGACCATCCACAGCGCGCTGTCGGGCACCCCGGTCGCCGCGCTGGAGGAGCAGTTCGCCGGCCGCGGCTACGGGGACCTGAAGAAGGAGCTCGCCGAGGTCGTCGTCGAGTTCGTGACGCCGATCCGCGAGCGCACCCAGGAGCTGCTCGCCGACCGGGCCGAGCTCGAGCGCCTGCTGGCCGCCGGTGCCGCCCGCGCCCGCGAGGTGGCGAGCCGGACCGTGGCCGCCGTGTACGACCGGGTCGGCTTCCTCCCGCCCGCGGGCCCCCGGGCATGACGCACCAGCCGCTCAACGACGACACGTTCGTGCCGCGCCGGAGTGTCCGCAACGACGCGACGGCCGTCGTCGGCATCGTCGTCGCCGTCCCCGAGCCGTGGGCGCAGCTGCTCACCGACTGGCGGGCCAAGTGCGGCGACCCGCAGGCCGGCCTCGTCCCGCCGCACGTCACGCTGCTGCCGCCGACCGAGGTGCGCGTCGCCGACCGGTCCGCGGTGACCGAGCACCTCAGCGCCGTCGCCGGCCAGCACCCGCCGTTCGACATGCACCTGTCGGGCACCGGCACCTTCTCGCCGGTGTCGGAGGTGGTGTTCGTGGCGGTGGCCCGCGGGATCGGCTCGTGCGAGCTGCTCGCCAACGACGTGCGCAACGGCCCCCTGGCCCGGTCGCTGACCTATCCGTACCACCCGCACGTGACGGTCGCCCACGACGTCTCCGCGGACATGCTCGACCTGGCCTACAACGCCCTGGCGGACCTGTCCGCCGAGTTCCGGGTCGAGCACTTCACCGAGTACGAGCAGGCGCCCAACGGCGCCTGGGTGGTCGCCCGCGAGTACCCGCTGTGCGGTCCGCCCCGCCGCTGATCCCGTCCGGCCGCCCGTCGCAGCAAGGACCGCTCTCACCCCCGCCGCTCGCGGGCTCGCGGCGGGCCCCTGCAGAGGCGCCACGGTCGGCGGAGCCGCAGACTCGGGCCGGTGAGCGTGACCCGTGCCCGGCCCGACGACGCCGAGGAGGCCGACCGGCCGGCGCCGCGGCCCGGCCGGGCCGCGCGCGCGTGGCAGCGGGGCGAGGGGGCCGTGCGGGCGCTGCGGCGCCGGTGGGCCTGGTTCGACCACCTCGCCCGCGCCGGCGGCCGGTACCAGCGCCACCAGGGCGACCTGCTGGCCGCGGGCGTCACCTACTTCACGTTCCTCGGGCTCTTCCCGGTGCTGCTGCTGGCCGCCTCGGTCGTCGGCCTGGTCCTCGCCGGCGACGCGCTGCTGCAGCGCGAGCTGTACGACGCCGTCCGCGACGCGTTCCCCGGCGCGACCGGGCGCGGCATCGTCGACGAGCTGCGCGGCGCCGTCGGCGCGGCCGGCGTCGCGGGCGTCATCGGGTTGGTCGGCTTCCTCTACGCCGGCCTGCGGGCGATCGACAAGCTCCGCGTCGGGATGGAGCAGATCTGGCGGGGCCGGGTCGACGAGCCGGAGTTCTGGCGGGACAACCTGCAGGACGTGCTCTCGCTGGTGCTGCTCGGCGCCGTCGCGCTGCTCAGCCTCGCGCTGACCGGCGTCGCGACCACCGCCACCACCTGGACGCTGGAGCTGCTCGGCCTGGACGACGTGGGCGGGCTGGCGCTGCTGACGACCGTCCTGGGCCTGCTGCTGGCGCTGGGCACCGACGTCGTCGTCTTCCTGTGGCTGCTCAAGGTCGTGCCCGCCACGCCGCACCGGCTGCGCGACCTGCTGCCCGGCGCCCTGTTCGGCGCGGCCGGGTTCGAGCTGCTCAAGCTCGTGGGCAGCTGGTACCTGTCGCTGATCGACGACAGCGTCACGTCCTCGGCCCTCGGCGGCGCCGTCGGCATCCTGGTGTGGATCAACATCGTCTTCCGGTTCGCCTTCCTCACCGCCGCGTGGACGTCGACCATGCGCCGCTTCAGCGGCGGCCGGCCGGCCCCCGCGGCCGCCTGACCGCCCGCCGGCGGCCGACCACCGTGGCGACCGCCACCCCCGCCGCGGCCACCGCCAGGCCGACGCCCAGGACGACGGGCGCCTCCCCGTCGCCGTCCCCGTCGCCGTCCCCGTCGCCGTCGCCGTCGCCGTCCGTCCCGTCGGCGGCCGCGGCGCGCGGGCCGGCCACCGGGGCCGAGGCGGACGCCGACGGCCCGTCGGTCGGGTCGGCCGCGGCCAGCGCCTCGGCGCCGGAGTCGACCAGCCGGCCCACGCCCTCGGTGGCCGGGTCGGTGGCGAAGCCCCAGTCGAGCAGCAGCCGGGCCTGGTCGGCGGCCCGCAGCGGCACGTTCTCGGTGTTCATCACGCTGACCACCAGTCGGCGGCCGTCCCGCTCGGCGGCGGTGACGAACGTGTGCCGGGCGGCGTCGGTGAAGCCCGTCTTGCCGCCGAGGTCGCCCGGGTAGGTGTCCAGCAGCGGGTTCTGGTTCTGGATCTGGTAGCCGGGGGAGCGGCCCTCCACCGGCGGCATCTGCGCGACCCGGGTCGTCAGGACCGCGGCGGTCACCGGGTCGGCGACCAGGCGGCGGAAGACCAGCGCCAGGTCGTAGGGGGAGGAGGACTGGCCGGCGACGTCGAGGCCCGACGGCGTGCCGGCGACGGTGTCGAAGGCGCCGATCTCCGCCGCCGTCGCGTTCATCGCCGCGAGCGTGCGGTCCACCCCGCCGGCGGCGCGGGCCAGCGCGTTCGCCGCGTCGTTGCCCGACTGCATGACCAGCGCCTGGAACAGCAGCGACACCGGGTACCGGCCGCCGGCGACCAGGCCGACCTTGCTGCCCTCGACCTGCTCGTCCTCGACCGTGCCCTCGACCACCTGGGCGGGGTCGAGCAGCGGCACCAGGGTGAGCAGCGTCAGCGTCTTGAGCGTGCTGGCCGGGTAGTAGCGGCCGTGCGGGTCACGCGCGGCGAGCACCTCCCCGGTGCCGGCGTCGGCCACCAGCCAGCCCGCGGCCACCACCTCGGCCGGCAGCGGCGGGGTGCCCTCGGCGGCGACGACCCCGCGGGTGGCGAGGTCCTCGCCGCCGACCGTGCTGCCGTCCGGGGCGCTGCCCTGCGGCGGCAGCCCGGGCCACGGCGCGGTGGGGGTGGGCGCCGACGGGTCGGCCGTCGGCCGGGCCACCTCCGCCGTCGGCCGGGCCGACCCGTCCGTCGGGCGGGCCGGATCGGCCGCCGCCGGACCCGCGCCGCCGAGCAGCACGACCCCCGTCGTCAGGGCGGCCGCCACCAGCCGCCGTCCCGTTCCCCCTCGCACGGGGGCGACGCTAGCCCGCGGACCGCCCGCCCGGGGGCGCCACGGTGACGTGGCCCACGACCCGGCCCCCGGCGCGGCCGGCTTGGCAACGATCGCGTTTCGTTCCGCCGCTCGGTTGGTGGCCAGCCCGGTACCGACGAGTAGCTTCCCCTCGTCGCCGTCGGCGGCCGACCCGGCTCACCGCCGGCGAGCGCCACGGACGGCGGACGAGCCCATCGGGCCGGTCCGGCGACACCGGGGCGGTCCCCCACGAGGAGGAGAGACGTCGTGCGCGGAGCGCGCTTGAGGAAGACCGGCCTCCGGGCCACGGCGCTGCTGCTGGCCGGCAGCATGGCGCTGGTCGGCTGTGCCAGTGACGACGACGGCGGCGACGGCGGCAACGGCGGTGGCGGCGGCGGTGGCGGCGGGGGCGACGAGCTCCGCATCGGCCTGGCGTACGACGCCGTGGGCCGCGGCGACCGGTCGTTCAACGACTCCGCCTTCGCCGGCGCGCAGGCCGCGATCGAGGACGCCGACGGCGAGGTGCAGGAGTTCACGCCCAACGAGGACGGCTCCGACCGCGCCGAGGGCCTGGCCAACCTGGCCGAGCAGGGCTACGACCCGGTCATCGCGGTCGGCTTCGCCTACGGCGACACCATCGCCGACGTCGCCGCGGACTTCCCGGACACCACCTTCGCCATCGTCGACTCCTCGGTCGCCGAGCTCGGCCTGAGCAACGTCACCGGCCTCCTCTTCGCCGAGGAGCAGGGCTCGTTCCTGGCCGGCGTGGCCGCGGCGCTGAAGTCCCCGGCCAACCACGTCGGCTTCGTCGGCGGCGTCGAGAGCCCGCTGATCCAGAAGTTCCAGGCCGGCTTCGTCGCCGGCGCCCAGGCGGTCAACCCCGCCATCCGGGTCGACGTGCAGTACATCAGCCCGGCCGGTGACTTCACCGGCTTCAACGCCCCGGACCGTGCCGAGGACATCGCCGACGTGATGTACGGCGACGGCGCGGACGTCGTGTTCCACGCCGCCGGCGGCTCCGGCACCGGTGTCTTCGCCGCGGCGGTCACCGCCGGCAAGCTCGCGATCGGCGTCGACTCCGACCAGTACAACACCGTCGACGACCCGGCCCAGCAGGCCGTGATCATGACCTCGATGCTCAAGCGGGTGGACCTCGCGGTCGAGTCGTTCATCGGCGACTTCGCCGAGGGCTCCGTCGAGGGCGGCACGGACATCGTCAACGACCTGTCCACGGAGGGCATCGCCCTGTCCACCACCGGTGGGCAGATCGACGACATCCAGCCGCAGATCGACGAGTACACCCAGCGCATCGTCGCCGGCGAGATCGACATCCCCACGACCCCCTGATCTCGCGCGCCACGGCGCAGCACCACCACGGTCGGCGGGCCCGGGAGCACATGTCCCGGGCCCGC
>NZ_JBJGZO010000028.1:0-60687 GCF_054050575.1 Blastococcus sp. SYSU D00868 | reverse complement strand
CCCCGCCCCCCGGGGGGGGGTCCGCGCGGGGGGGGGGGCCGACCCCCCCCGCGCCCGCGGCGCGGCCCCGGGGGGGGGGGGGGGGGCCCCCCCCCGCCACGATCAGGTCACCTGATCCCGGCCCGGGGGCTACTCGGCGAGGACGGCCTCGGCGGCGGCGAGCGCGCGTGCCCGGTCCGCGGGCACCAGCCCGATGCGGGTGCGCCGGTCCAGCAGGTCGGCCACGGTGCGTGCGCCCTCGGCGCGGACGGCGAAGCGCAGCTCCCCCACCGTCTCCGGCCGGCCCGCCACCACCGGCTCGGCGCCCAGCGCGGCCACCGCCGGCGCCTCGGTGCCGTACCGCGCCACCAGCCGCGGCGGCGCGTCCACCCGCGCCAGCGCCGGCCGCGGTGCCGCCCCGACCAGCGGCAGCCGGGCGGTGACCGACCTGACCGCGCCGCGGCCGAGCCGGGCCACCACGGCGTCCACCGTCTCCTCGGCCATCGCCCGGTAGGTGGTCAACTTCCCGCCGACGACGGTGAGCACGGCCCCCTCCCAGGAGAGCAGGTGCTTGCGGGAGAGGTCGGCGGTGGCGTCGCCGGGGCCGCTGCCGGCCGAGGCCGGCAGCACCAGCGGGCGCAGCCCGGCGTAGGAGCCGACGACGTCGTCGCGGGTCAGCGGCTCGGCGAGCACCCGGTTCACCGTCTCCAGCAGCTGGGCGACCTCGGCGTCGGAGGGCACCGGGTCGTCGTCGGGCACGGGGCCGGCCACCGGCTCGTCGGTGAGCCCGAGGTAGACCAGCCCGCCGGGCTGCGGCAGCGCGAACACGTACCGCGAGCGCGAGCCGGGCAGCGGCACGGTGAGCGCCGCGGTCGGGTCGCCGAGCCGGGCGGCGCGGACGACGAGGTGCGAGCCGCGCGAGGGCACCAGCCGCACGTCCGGCGCGAGCCGCTGCGCCCAGACCCCGGCCGCGTTGACCACCACGCCGGCGCGCAGCTCGAACGGCGCCCCGTCGTCCGGGGTCACGGACACGGTCCCGCCGGACACCCCGGTCACCGCCGCGCCGGTCACCACCCGGGCGCCGAGCGCGGCCGCCGTCCGGGCCAGCGCCACGACGAGCCGGGCGTCGTCGGCCAGCTGCCCGTCCCAGAAGACGACGCCGCCGCGGCCGGCGCGCACCGCCGGCGTCGCCCGCGCCACCTCCGCCGCGCCGACCCGGGTGGTCGGGGGCAGCGACCGCCGGCCGCCGGGCACGGAGATCCGCACCGCGTCCCCCAGCCGGCCGCCGGCCTCGGCGAGCGCGGTCACGTCCCGCCCGGCGACGTCCGGCACCAGGAACGGCAGCGGCCGGACCAGGTGCGGCGCGGTCGCCCCCATGAGGACGGCGCGCTCGCGGGCGGACTCCCGGGCCAGGCCGATCTCCCCGTGGGCGAGGTAGCGCAGCCCGCCGTGCACGAGCTTCGACGACCACCGGCTGGTGCCCGAGGCGAGGTCGGCGCGCTCCAGCAGCGCCACCGTCAGCCCCCGCGATGCCGCGTCCAGGGCCACCCCGGCGCCGGTCACGCCGCCGCCGACCACCACCACGTCGACCGCCCCGTCGGCGAGGGCCTGCAGGTCAGCGGCCCGCCGCTCGGCGGCGAGCGCGCCGGGGGCGGGCGCGTCGCGGGGCACCGGCAGACTGTAGCCGTGCCCGAGCAGCCGGAACTGACGATCCAGGGGTGGGGCCCGGGGGCCTCCCGCGTGGCGACGGTCGCGGAGGGGCCGGAGGAGTCGGCGGAGGGCTCGCTCGAGCTCGCCCGCGACCCCGACCTGGCCGGCGCCCTGCCCCGCGCGGCCCGCCGGCACCTGGCCCGGGAGCTGGGCTGGACGCCGCGGTCCACCCCCGCCGTCCGGGTCGGGGAGATCCGGCTCGCGCCCAGCCGCCTCCCGGAGGAGGCCCGCGCGGCGCTGGTCGCGCTGCTCGGCGCCGAGCACGTGGCCACCGACCGGGAGGCGCGGCTGCGGCGCACCGGCGGCAAGAGCTACCTGGACCTGCTGCGCCGGCGCGAGGGCGACGCCTCCGACGCCCCCGACGCCGTGGTCGCCCCCGGCGACACCGCGCAGACCGCGGCCCTGCTGGCGCTGTGCGCCGAGCACGGCGTCGTCGTCGTCCCGTTCGGCGGCGGGACGAGCGTCGTCGGCGGTCTCTCGGGCACGGACCCCGACGACCGGCCCGCGGTGGCGCTGGACCTGCGCCGGATGGCGGCGGTCCACGACCTCGACGTCCCCTCCTCCCTGGTCACCGTCGGCCCGGGCATGCGCGGCCCGGCGCTGGAGGAGGCGCTGGCCGCCGAGGGGCTGACCCTCGGCCACCTGCCGCAGAGCTGGGAGTTCGCCACGCTCGGCGGGTACGCGGCGACCCGGTCGGCCGGGCAGGCCTCGACCGGCGTGGGCCGGTTCGACGACCTGGTGGCCGGGCTGACCCTGGCCACCCCCACCGGCGTGCTCGAGCTCGGGCACCCGCCGGCCTCGGCCGCCGGCCCCGACCTGCTCGGGCTGGCCCTCGGCTCGGAGGGCGCGCTCGGCGTGATCACCGAGCTGCGGCTGCGCGTGCGGCCGAAGCCGCGGACGACCGCCTACGAGGGCTGGTCGTTCCGCAGCTGGGCCGCCGGCCTCGCCGGGCTGCAGCGGCTGGCCCGGCACGACCTGCTGCCCGACGTCGTCCGGCTGTCCGACCCCGACGAGACCCGGGCCAACCTGCTCATGGCCGGCGGCACCGGCGCCCGCGCCCTGCGGGCCTCGCTGCGCGCCCGCCGGCACACCGGCGGCTGCCTGCTCGTCGTCGGCTGGGAGGGCCTGCCGACGCTCGTCCGCGCCCGGCGGAAGGCGGCGGCGTCGGTGCTGCGGGAGGGCGGCGCGATCCGGGTGGGCCGCCAGGTCGGCGAGTCCTGGCGGCGGCACCGGTTCGAGGCGCCCTACCTGCGCGACCGGCTGATGGACTCCGGCCTGCTCGTGGAGACCCTGGAGACCGCGGCGACCTGGTCGGCGCTGCCGACCGTCTACGACGCCGTCCGCCGGGCGCTGGGGCGGTCGCTGACCCGGGCCGGCCGGCGCCCGCTGGTGATGAGCCACGTCTCGCACGGCTACCCGACCGGGGCCTCGCTCTACGTGACCGTGCTCGCCGACCGGGACGACGACCTGCCCATCCAGCAGTGGCTGGCCGCCAAGCGCGAGGCGACCGACGCGCTGCTGGCCGCGGGCGGCACGCTCACCCACCACCACGCCGTCGGCGCCGACCACCGCCCCTGGCTGGAGCGGGAGGTCGGGCCGCTGGGCGTCGAGGTGCTGCGGGCGGTCAAGCAGCGGCTCGACCCGGCCGGCATCTGCAACCCGGGAGTGCTGCTCCCCGACTGAGCGGGGCGCACCCGGAGGTACAGGAAGCTCTCCCCACGTCCACGCCGCCAGGACGTGCGTATTGCTTCCTGTGCCTCAACTCCGGACCGAGCTCAGGCGACCGGGGCACGGGAGGACCGGGTGCGCAGCGCGTGGCCGGTGGAGAAGACGTCGCCCGGGTCGACCGCGGCCTTGACGGCCAGCAGCCGCTCGGCGTCGGCCGGGTCGTAGGCGGCGAGCACCTCCGCGGGGCCGGAGACGTCGCCGAGGAAGTTGACCATGCAGCCGGGCGCGGCCCAGGGGCGCAGCGCCTCCAGCACGCCCCGGCCGACCTGCGGCAGCACCTCGGCCAGCTCGGGCACCATCGGGCCGAGCACGAGCACCGACCAGGCGCCGTGCCGCCCGGCGACGGCGTTGGGCACGGCGGCCGGCCGGGCCAGGGCCCCGCCCAGCTGCCGGATCTCGGCCATGACCAGCGGGACGGGCACGTCCGGGCCGGCGGCGGCGAGGAAGGCGTCGACGGTCTCGGCGGTGAGCTCGGACAGCAGCATCCCCTTCTCCCAGGCGGGCATGGGGTCCTTCGGGTCCATGTGGACGGCGTCCATCTCGGTGGTCAGCAGCGGGGTGATCGCCCCCAGCACGACCCGGCCGGCGCGGGTCATCGGCTCGACGAGCCGCTCCCCCTCGGCGAGGTCCTCGCCCGAGTAGACGTAGCGCAGGTGGACGACGGTCCGGCCCTGCAGCGGCGGGGGCAGGTCCGGCAGCGGGGGCAGCCGCAGGACGGCGACGGAGCTGCTGGCCTCCTCGGGCAGCGTCGGCGCCCACTCCCGGTAGGCGTGCAGCACGGCCGCGGCGTCCTCGGCCGCGAAGAAGACGCCGCCGCCGATGACCGACCGCACCGGCACCAGCCCGATCTCGATCGCGGTGACGACCCCGAGGGCGCCCTTGCCGCCGCGGACGGCCCAGAACAGCTCCGGGTCGGTGCCCGCGTCCACCCGGCGCAGCGCGCCGTCGGCGGTGACGATCTCGACCGCGTGCACGTGGTCGGCGGCGAAGCCGAACCGGCGGCCCAGCGAGCCGTGCCCGCCGCCGAGGGTGTAGCCGACCACGCCGACGTCGGAGGACGAGCCGCACAGCCCGGTCAACCCGTGCTCGGCGGCGGCCTCGAGCACCGCCGCCCACTTCACGCCGGCCTGCACGCGCGCGATGCGGCGCTGCGGGTCGACGACGACGCCCTGCATCCGGCGGGTGGTGATCATCATCGCGCCGGCGGCGTTGCGCACCGGGCCGTGGCCGGTGGCCTGGACGGCGACCGGCAGGTCGTGGGCGACGGCGAACTGCACGGCCGCGACGACGTCGGCGGCGCAGGTCGCCCCGACCGCGACGGCGGGGGTGTGCTGGACGGCGACGTTCCACGTGGCCACCTCGGCGGCCAGGCCGTCGTCCCCGGCGGCGTAGACGGGGCCGTGCACGCGGCTGCGCAGCTCGTCGACGGCGGCGGCGGGGAAGGACGGCGCGAGCGCGTCGAGGGCGGTCTCGTCGAGCAGGCTGCTGGTGCGCGGGGTGGGGATCATCGCGGGGGCTCCGGGAGTCGGACGGGTCGATCAGGTCGGGGCCGACCCTGGCCGGGGCGTCTTGACCGTGACTTGCAGCGGTCTTGCGGGCCCCTCCGCCGTGCGCCGCCGCGCGCGGGACGCTCCCGTTCCGGCGGCGGCTCTGCGAGACTCCCGCGCCGTGCACTTCCGCGTCCTCGGCCCGCTCGAGGTCACGGGTCCCGACGGTCGGCCGCTGGACGTCGGCGGCGCCAAGCCCCGCGCGCTGCTGACCCTCCTGCTGTCCGAGCCCGGCCGGGCCGTCGGCCTCGACCGCATCGTCTCCGCCCTGTGGGGCGACGAGCCCCCGCCCACGGTCACCGGCACCCTGCAGGCCTACGTCTCCCACCTGCGCCGGGTGCTCGAGCCCGACCGCGGGCCGCGGCAGCCGCCCGAGGTGCTGCTCACCCGGCCGCCCGGCTACCTCATCCAGGTCGGCCCCGAGCAGCTGGACAGCCTCCGCTTCGCCACGCTGCTGGAGGACGGCGACCGGGCCGTCGCCGCCGGCCAGCCGGAGCGCGGGGTGGCGCTGCTCGACGAGGCGCTGGAGCTGTGGCGCGGCGAGCCGCTGGCCGAGCTGGGCGACCAGCCGGCCGCGGCCACCGACCGGCTGCGGCTCACCGAGCTGTACGTGCGGGCACGCGAGCGGCGCTGCGACGCCCTGCTGGCCGCCGGCCGGCCCGAGGCCGCCGTCCCGGACCTGCAGCGGCTGGTGGCCGAGCACCCGCTGCGCGAGCGGCTGTGGGCCCGGCTGGTCACCGCGCTGTACGCCGCCGACCGCCAGGCCGACGCCCTGGACGCGCTGCGCCGCTGCGCCGAGCTGCTGCGCGACGAGCTGGGCATCGACCCGGGCCCGGAGCTGCGCGACCTCGAGCAGGCGGTGCTGCGCCAGGACCCCAGGCTCACCGAGCGGGTGCCCCGGCCCCGGCCCGCGCCGCTGCCCGCGCCCGCGGCGCCCGTGCCGGCCGCGCGCGCCGAGGGCCTGGTGGGGCGGGCGATCGAGCTGGCGCAGCTGCGGGTGTCGCTGGACCTGGCCGCCGGCGGCCGGCCGGCCGTGGTGGTGGTCGGCGGCGAGGCCGGCATCGGCAAGACCCGGCTGGCCGAGGCGGCCGCCGAGGTGGCGCGCGCCGCCGGCTGGGCGGTGGCCTGGAGCCGGTGCGCGGACGACGCCGGGGCGCCCGCGCTGTGGCCGTGGACCCAGGTGCTGCAGGCGCTTGGCCAGGAGCGGCTCGCGCCCACCACCGAGGACGACGCCGACGACGCCCGGTACCGGCTGTTCGAGGACCTGTGCAGCCGGCTGTCGGCCGCCGCCGCCCGCCAGCCGCTGCTCGTCGTGCTCGACGACCTGCAGGGCGCGGACACCACCTCGGTGCAGCTGCTCTCGCTGGTCGCCCGCCACCTGCCCCGGCTGCCGCTGCTGCTGCTGGTCACCGTCCGCGACGTCGGCGAGGAGCTGCCGGCGCCGGTCGCCGACTGCCTGGCGCGGCTGGGCCGGGAGCCGTCCGCCAGCCGGCTGCGGCTCGAGGGCCTGGACCCCGAGGAGGTCGCGGCGCTGCTGGCCGCCCGCCTGGGCCCCGACCCGGACCCGGCGCTGGCCTCGACGGTGCACGACCGCACCGCGGGCAACCCCTTCTTCGTCGTCGAGCTCACCCGCTGGCTGGCCGGCACGGCCGACGCCGGCCGCGACGCCGTCCCGCCGTCGGTGCGCGCGGTGCTGCACACCCGGCTGGACCGGCTGCCGACCGAGACCCGCACCGTGCTGGACCTGGCCGCCCTCGCCGGCCGGGAGGTCACCCTCGACCTGCTCGAGGGGGCGGGCACCCCGGCGGAGGAGGCGCTGCCGGCGCTGGAGTCGGCGATGGCGCTGGGCCTGCTGGTGCCCGGCAGGACGCCGTGGAGCTGGCGGTTCACCCACGCCCTGGTGCAGGAGGTGCTGGCCGCGGAGCTGAGCACGCTGCAGCGGGCCCGGCTGCACGCCCGGCTGGGCGCCGCGCTGGAGAAGCGGCGGGCCGGCACGCCCGGCGAGGACACCCTGCTCGAGCGGCTGGCGCACCACTTCGTCGAGGCGGTGCCGGTGACCGGGACCGGCCCGGCCCGCCGGTACGCGGCCGCCGCGGCCGACGCCGCCCGGGCCCGGCTGGCGCACGGCGAGGCCGCCGCGCACACCCGGCGGGCGCTGCAGCTGCTCGACCCGGGCGTGCCGGACGCGGCGCGCACCCGGCACGACCTGCTCACCGCCCTCGGCGACGACCTGCTGCGCAGCGGCGAGCGGACCGAGGCCCGGGAGGTGCTCGGCGAGGCGATCGGCGTGGCCCGGGAGCTCGGCGACCGGCGCTGCCTGCTGGAGGCCGCCTCGGTGTGGGGCTCGCCGACGCTGTGGAACTGGCGGCCGCACGGCGTGGTCGACCACGCGATGGTGGCGCTGCTGGAGGAGCTGCTGGAGCACCGCGACGAGATCGCGCCGGACGCGTCGGAGGCCGACCGCGACCGGCTCACCGCGCGGCTGCTGGGCACGCTCGGCGTGGAGCTCGCCTTCAGCGAGGACCTGCAGCGCGGCCCCCGCTACGCCGAGCGGGCGGTGGAGCTGGCCCGCGGCGCCGGGGACCCGGAGCTGCTCGGCCGGGTGCTGAACAACCTCTCGCTCGCCGTGTGGGGCCGGCCCGGCGCGGCCGAGCTGCGGCTGGCGGCCACCGACGAGGCGCTCGGCCTGGCCGGCCGCGGCCTGCCCCGGCGCACGGAGTTCTACGCGCGGCTGCACCGGGCCGCGATCCGCCTGCACCTGGCCGACCGGCGCGGCTTCGAGGAGGACCTGGACGCCGCCCGCCGGCTGTCGGCGTCCCTGTCCGGCCCCGAGGTGCGCCCGCACGTGCTGTGGCAGCAGGCGGGGGCGGCGTGGCTCAACGGCGACGCCGCCCGCGCCGAGGAGCTCACCACCGAGGCCTACGAGCTGTACCGCCGGGTGACCCCGCACGCCCGACATGCCTTCGCCGCCCACCAGTTCGCGCTGCGCCGCGCGGACGCCCGGCTGCCCGAGGCGGTCGACCTGCTGGTGGAGACCGGCGACGAGGGCAACCCGCTGCTGCAGCTCATGGCGGTGCTGGCCGCGGCCGAGTCCGGCGACCTGGCCTGCGCGCGGCGGCTGCGCCGGCGCTGGGGGCGCACTCGGGTGCGCGACTGGGCCAGCGACGTCGCGGTGCTGCTGGAGGCCGAGACGGCGCTGCTGCTCGGCGACGAGCCGGAGCTCGAGGTGGCCGTCGTCGCGCTGCTGCCCTTCCGCGGCCGGCAGGCGGTGCTCGGCACGCCCGCGTTCACCCTGGGCGCCTACGACGAGGTGCTCGGCCGGATCGCCGAGCACCAGGGCGACACCGTGGCCGCGCGGGAGTGGTGGGCCGGCGCCCGGCGGCAGGGCCGGGCGGTCGGGTCGCCGCAACAGGTCGCGGTCGCCGAGGCGCACCTGGCCCGGGTGCCGGAGTCGGCCGCGCACCGCCCGGTCCGCCGTCGTCCGCCGCCGGCCGAGTCGGCCTGACATCGTCCGCTCCGCACGAGGCGCGCCGGCTCCCCGGCGCGCCAGGCTCGGGCGGTCGGGGCCGCCCCGCGCCCCGGGGAGGAGGGACGGCGATGTCCACGGCGAACAGCAGCGGGTACGGGGTCGACTGGCGGGCCGGCGAGCGAGGCGGCCTCCGGGGGGACACGGACCGCCCGACCGGCTGGGCGTCCTGGATCGTCTTCGCCGCCGTGATGCTGGTGATCATCGGCTTCTTCGCGCTGGTGGAGGGGCTCTCCGCGCTGGTCAACGACGACTTCTTCCCGGTGCGGTCGGAGGCGCTGCTGCTCGACCTGGGCTACACCACCTGGGGATGGGTGCACGTCGTCCTGGGCGCGCTGGCGATCGTCGTCGGCGCGGGGCTGATGCGCGGCCACCGCGCGGCTCTGATCGCCGGCGTGGTGTTCGCCGGCGTCAACGCCGTGGTCCACCTGGCGTTCCTGCCGGCCTTCCCCTTCTGGTCGGCGCTGATCATCGCCTTCGACGTGATCGTGATCTACGCGATCACCGTGCACGGGTCGGAGGTCGCGGCGTCGGCCTGACCCCGACCCCGACCCCGGTCAGAGGGTCGTCGCGCGGCCGCCGTCGACGGGGATGACGGCGCCGGTGACGTAGGCGCCGGCCCGGCTGGTCAGGTAGACGACGACGCCGGCCATGTCGTCGGGGCGGCCGATCCGCTTGAGCGGCGCGGACGCGGCGATCTCGTCGCCGAACGCGGCCAGCGTGGCGGCCATCATCTTCGACTCGAACGGCCCCGGCGCGACGGCGTTGACCGTGATGCCGCGCGGGCCCAGCTCCTTGGCGAGCACCCGGGTCAGCTGGTGCACGCCGGCCTTGCTGGCCGAGTAGGAGTAGGTGGGCAGCGCGGGCACGTGCAGCCCGTCGATGCTGCCGACGTTCACCACGCGGGCTGGGTCGTCGGGGGTGGCGGCCGCCTCGAGCAGCGGCGTGCACGCGCGGGTGAGGAAGAACGGCGCCTTGAGGTTGAGGTCGAGGACCTTGTCCCACGCCGAGGCGGGGAACTCCTCGTAGGGCGTGCCCCACGTGGCGCCGGCGTTGTTGACCAGCACGTGCAGCCGGTCGGTGCGCCGACCGACCTCCTCGGCCAGCCGCAGGCACTCGGCCTCGGTGGAGACGTCGGCCGGGATCGACTCCACCCGCCCGAACGGCGACAGCTCGGCGACCGCGGCCTCCCCGGCGTCGGCCTTGCGGGAGCTGATGAACACCGAGGCCCCGGCCTGCAGCAGCCCGCGGGCCATCATCAGACCGATGCCGCGGGTGCCCCCGGTGACGAGGGCGACCTTCCCGGTGAGGTCGAACAGGTCCACGCGTACCTCCGTCTCGCGGGGACGGCGCCGTCCCCCGGACGGACGACGCTACCGAGCGCCCTCCGCGTGCCGGTGGCAGCCTCGGGAGGTGATGAAGGACCCCGCCGCCCCCTCCCACTCGCAGGCTCGCGGTGGGCCCCTGCGGCAGGGCCTGGGCGTGACCAGCGAGGTCGGCCGCCTGCGCACCGTCCTGCTGCACCGGCCCGGCGCCGAGCTGCGCCGGCTGACCCCGCGCAACAACGACGAGCTGCTGTTCGACGGCGTGCCGTGGGTGGCCCGGGCGCAGGAGGAGCACGACGCGTTCGCCGCCGAGCTGACCGCCCGCGGCGTCGAGGTGCTGCACGTCGACCGGCTGCTGGCCGAGGTGCTCGAGCTGCCCGCGGCCCGGGCCGAGCTGGTCGACGCCGCCGTCGACGACCCCCGGCTGGGCGCCACGCTGCGCCGCACCGCGGCCGCCCACCTGTCGGACCTGCCGGCCGCCGAGCTCGCGGCCACGCTGATCGCGGGGCTGGCGCACGACGAGCTGCCCGGCGCCCGCGGGCTGGGGTGGGAGCTCATGGGGCGGGGCGGCTTCGTCGTCCCGCCGCTGCCGAACCTGCTGTTCACCCGCGACTCGTCGGTGTGGGTGGGCGGGCAGGTGGCGGTGACGTCGCTGGCCATGCCGGCCCGGCGGCGGGAGTCGACCATCACCGGCGCGCTGTACGCCCACCACCCGCGCTTCGCCGGCGTCGACCGGCTCTACGACCCGTCGCTGGAGCACCTGGAGGGCGGCGACGTCCTGCTGCTGGCGCCCGGGGTGGTGGCGGTCGGCGTCGGCGAGCGGACGACGGCCGGCGGCGCCGAGCGGCTGGCGCGGCGGGTGTTCGCCCGCGGGCTGGCGCACACGGTGCTCGCCGTCCCCATCGCGCAGCGGCGGGCGACGATGCACCTGGACACCATCGCCACGATGGTCGACGCCGACGCCATGGTCATGTACCCGGCGGTCGCCGGCTCGCTGGTCGCCTGGACCGTCACCGCGGACGGCCCGGGGGACGACGCCGACGCGACCGACCTCGCCGTCCGCGGGCCCGAGCCCTTCCTGACCGCCGCCGCCCGGGCGATGGGGATCGACCGGCTGCGGGTCATCGACACCGGCCTGGACCCGGTCACCGCCGAGCGCGAGCAGTGGGACGACGGCAACAACACCCTGGCGCTGGCCCCGCGGCTGGCCGTGGCCTACGAGCGGAACACCGTCACCAACGCCGCGCTGGAGGCCGCCGGCATCGAGGTGGTCGCGATCGCGGGGGCGGAGCTGGGCAGCGGCCGCGGCGGCCCGCGGTGCATGTCCTGCCCGATCGCGCGCGATCCGCTCACCTGACGCGGACCGCTCCGTCACGCTGGGTGGCGGCGCGCAGGGCACCGAAACGACGGCGTGACCTCCCTCGCCGCCGCTCGTAGGACAGCGCGCCAACCGGTGCCGACTCCTCGGGGGATCCGTGTCCCGCAAGACCCGCCTGCTGCTCGCACCCGCCGCAGCGCTCGCCCTGCTCGCCGTCTCGCCGGGGACGGCCTCCGCCGAGCCCGCCACCCCCGACCCGCTCGGCGCGCTGCGGGACCTCTCCGACACCCTGACCGGCGGCTTCCCGGAGCTCCCGACGCCACCGGCACCGGCGCCGTCCGGGACCACGGGCGGGACCGAGCCCGGCACGGCGCTGCCCGAGGCGCTCCAGGAGGCCGGCGAGGCGCTTCCCGGCGCGATCCCCGGGGCCGGCGGCGACCCGGCTCCCGGGAGCGGCTCCGGCGCCGGCGCCTCCGGTGAGCAGACCCCGGCCGAGACGGCCGGGGACCCCGGGGCCGACGAGCCGGCGCCCAACCCGGTCGCCGGGCTGTGCGGCCAGCTCCGCGACGGGCTGGGCGCGCTGGACCCGCAGCTGGCCGCCGGGATCGACCAGCTCTGCGAGGCGGCCGAGGCCGACCCGACTGCGGCGATCCAGGACCTGCTGGAGCAGCTGCTGGCCGCGCTGCCGACGAGCCTCGAGGAGGGCTGCGACTCGCTGATCGGCCTGATCGAGCAGGGCGGTGCCGCCCTCGGCGTGGACCCGGCGCCGCTGGTCGGCCTGGTCGAGCAGCTGTGCGCGCTCATCCCGGGCCCGGCGCCGGAGCAGCCCCGGCCCGAGCAGCCGCAGCACCCGCAGCCGGCGCACCCCGTCGTCCACCCGGAGCAGCAGCCGCAGCCGGCCGTCGTGCCGGTGTCCAGTGGCGGCCCCACCGGCGGTGGCGGCCAGCTGGCCTACACCGGCCTGGACCCGAAGCCCTACCTGTTCGGCGGGGTGGCCGCCCTCGGGCTCGGCGCCGGGCTGCAGCTCCTGGGCCGCCGCCGCCAGGCCTGACCACCTCTCCTCCGGGTGCTCGTGCTCTGCCCACCGTGGTGGGCGGAGCACGAGCACGCCGGGACCCCTAGCCGAGCAGGACCACCGGGACGGCGACGAGCGCGCCGAGGACCGCCAGCCGCACCAGCCACCGGCCGAGGCTCAGCCACCCCCCGGGCAGCGGCCGGCGGTAGCCGCGGCCGGGCGGCGCCGCCCCCAGCACCGGGGCGAGCCACCGCAGGGTGGTCGTCGCGTTCTCCCGCTCCGACGCGACCGTCGAGGACCACAGCCCCAGCAGCAACCACACCCCGTAGATCAGCAGGAACGGCAGCAGGATGAGGCCGATCACCGCGCTGACCGGGTCGTCGCCGAGCGTCCACGAGTTCGTGTCGCCACCGCCGCCGTGGCTCGCGTCGGACCGGCCGGTGAGCCGGTAGAGCCGGTCACCGTGCCAGAGGTGCAGCCCGCGGCCGCTGCGCGAGGCGGCCGCGCCGTGGAACTCGGCGAGCGGGCCCTCCGCCACGACCCGCTCGGCGCGGAGCAACGGCGTCCGGACGACCTGCAGCCGGCCGCCCTCGATTCGCAGGACCACCCGGCGCCGGCCGATGCCGAGCGGGGTGAACCGGCGGACCCAGCGCAGCGGCGGGGAGACCGCCTCCGGCCCGTCGTGGGGCGGCAGCGCCTCGCGGAGGCGCTTCTCCAGCCGCCGCTGCGCCCGCGGCGAGAGCTCCTGCTGCTGCGTCACGGCGCGGCAATGTAGGGGAGCCGGGGCCGCAGCGGTATGGCCACGGCCACGGCTCCCCCGGGGTCTAGCGCAGGGTGATCTGGCGGGAGATCAGCCCGGCGCGGGCGCGGCGCTCGTCGGCGGTCAGCGGGTCGGTGACCGTCAGGGCCTGCTCCAGGCGGGCCTGGAAGTCGGTCGCGGCGTCGGTCCAGTCGTCGGCGAGCGCGTCGGCGGGCAGGTCCCAGACGGGGACGACGAGGCCGTGCGCCCGGAACGCCCCGGCGTAGCGGGTGCCCTCGCCGAGCAGGATCTGCTCGGACGCCGACAGCCGGGCCAGCGCGTCGAGCAGCGGCTCCTCCGGCTCGGGGCGGACCCAGCGCAGGTGCGCCCGCTCGCCGCTGGGCCGCACCCAGTAGGCGGCGCCGAGGCCGGGCAGCCGCACGGTCGGCAGCACCGCCTGGTTGGCCTGCTCGAGCCCGGCCTGCGCGGCCGGGGACGGGTCGGCGCCCTCCAGCCAGAACGCGAAGTCCTCGTGCACGGTGACCTCGAGCGGGGCCTCGAGGTCCAGCAGCTCCTGCAGCCGCGGCCCGGCCGAGCCGGCCGCGCCGACCGGGCCCGGGTCGACCGGCGCGCCCTTCGGCGCCTCCAGTGCGGCGGCCAGCGCGGTGCCGAGGTCGCGGCTGACGTCGTCGGAGGACGTCGGCAGCTGGACGCCGAGCAGGATCTCGCCGTTGGCCCGCACCAGCGCCGGCGCCCCGCCCGGCAGGACGCTGGCCAGGGTGACCTCGCGGCCGTCCGCCGTCTTCAGCGGGGCCGTCGCGGCCGGGACCAGCTCGCGCAGCGCCACCCAGTCCGGCTCGCCGGGCAGACCCTCGAACGGCCGGGTGACGGGCGGGGCGTAGCCCGAGCCGTGGCAGTGCTTGTAGCGGCGGCCGGAGCCGCAGGGGCAGGGCGCCTTGGGGTTGACGCCACCGCTCTCGGCGGCGGGGGAGCTGGGCTTGCGGCGGGTCGCGGAGCGGGCCATGGGGTCCAGGTTAGTGAGCGGGCCACCGTCCTAGGCTTCGACGGTGACGAGCACCGCCCCGCCCCTGGACCTCAGCGACCCGGCGGTGGTGGCCGACCCGTACCCCTCCTTCGCCCGGGCCCGCGCGCAGGCGCCGGTGCAGTGGCACCAGGGCCTGGGCCTGTGGCTGGCGTTCTCCCACGCCGAGGCCGGGGCCGTGCTGCGTGACCGGCGGCTGGGCCGCATCTGGCGGGACAGGGAGCCCGGCGAGCGGTTCGAGGCGTTCAACCTCATCCACCGCAACGCGATCCTGGAGATGGAGCCGCCGGACCACACCCGGCTGCGCCGGCTGATCAGCACCGCGTTCGCCCGCGGGCACGTGGAGCGGCTGCGCCCGTGGGTGGAGGAGCTGGCCCGGGAGCTGGTCGACGGCCTGGTCGAGCGGTCGGCCGGCACCGAGCCGGTCGACGTCCTCTCGGGGATGGCCGAGGAGCTGCCGGTCGCCGTGATCGCCGAGCTGCTCGGGGTGCCGCACGCCGACCGGCCGCTGCTGCGGCCGTGGTCCAACGCGATCGTGAAGATGTACGAGTACGGCCGGACGACGGCGGTCGAGGACGCCGCCGAGCGGGCCGCCGCGGAGTTCGTCGCCTACCTGCGCGAGCTGACCGGGCAGCGCCGCCGCTCCCCCGGCGAGGACCTGCTCTCCCACCTCGTCTCGGTCCGGGACGCCGACGGCGACCGGCTGACCGAGGACGAGCTGGTCACCACCTGCATCCTGCTGCTCAACGCCGGCCACGAGGCGACCGTCAACGTCTCGGGCAACGGGCTGCTGGCGCTGCTGCAGCACCCGGACCAGCTGGCCCGGCTGCGCGAGGACCCCGGCCTGCTGCCGACGGCGGTCGAGGAGCTGATGCGCTTCGACTCGCCGCTGCAGCTGTTCGAGCGCACGGCGACCGAGGACGTCGAGATCGGCGGCGTGGTCGTGCCGCGCGGGCGGAAGATCGCCGCCCTGCTGGGCAGCGCCAACCGCGACCCCGCCGTCTTCGCCGACCCGGACACCCTGGACGTCGGCCGCACCCCCAACCCGCAGATCTCCTTCGGCGCGGGCGTCCACTTCTGCATCGGGGCCCCGCTGGCCCGTGTCGAGCTGCAGGCCTCCTTCGGCGCGCTGCTCGACCGCACGTCGCGGCTGGAGCTCGGGCGGCCGGCCCGGCGGCGGCCGGAGTTCGTGATCCGGGGGCTGGCGGAGCTGCCCGTGGTCCTCACGCCGAGATAGCGGCGCTCGGGCTGACGCAACCCTGCACGACGATCTGTGGATGGGCGCCTGACCTGGGGATCTGTCGGCTCGGAGAGGGGCCGAGCCGATAGGATCCGTACATGTGTTCGACCGGTGGTGATCCGTCCGACGAGGCCTTGCATGCGCTGTCCGACGGTGAGCTGTTGGCCGAGGTGGCCGAGTTGGCCGCCGAGCAGAACCGGGTGGCTGCGCGGTTGACCGCCGCGGTGCGGGCGGCCGATGCGCGGCTGGCGTGTGAGCACGACGGGGTGAAGACGATGCAGGCCTGGCTGCGCACCCATACCGGGCTGAAGGCGAACGCCGCCGCGGCGCTGGTGCACCGCGGCCGGGCGCTGCAGCTGCTTCCCGCCACCGTCGCCGCGTTCGCCGCCGGCGCGATCGGGGTCGGGCATGTCACCGAGATCAGCAAGGTGGTGGCACCCAGGCATGCGGCGATGGCCGCCGAGCAGGGCATCGACCTGGGGCAGGTCGACCAGGCGCTGGCCACGATCGCCGCCGGGCAGAGCTTCCAGACCCTCGCCGAAGCGGTGGCCGACTACCTGGCCCGGCTCGACCCCGACGGCCCGGAGCCGGAGCCGATCACCCAGCGGTCGCTGCGGATCCTCACCCACCCCGACAGCACCGTCACCCTCTACGCGGAGCTGGACGCCGTCGGCGGGGAGAAGATCAAGGCCGTCATCGAACCGATGGCCGCGACCTCCCGCTGCGCCGGGGACGAGCGCACCCCCGCCCAGCTCCGCGGGGACGTGCTCGTGCAGTGGGCCGACAACACCCTCGCCGCCGGAGCGGTGCCCATCCAGCGCACCCGCCGGCCGGGCATCGCCGCCGTGCTGGACCTGGACGACCTGGTCGACCCGGCGATCGGCAAGACCGCCGCGGAGCTGGGCTTCGGCGCCACCATCTCCGCCGCCCGCGCCCGCTGGCTGGCCTGCGACTCCACCGTCGCCCGGATCGTGATGGGCCCGGACGGGGAACCGATCCACCGCGGCCGCGAGGTCCGCATCGTCCCCGCCGCCCTCCGCCAGCTGCTCGACCTGCGGGACCGGGGCTGCGTGTTCGCCGGCTGCGACGCCCCGCACTGGTGGTGCGAGGCCCACCACCGCATCCACTGGGCCTTCGGCGGCCAGACCACACCCGAGAACCTGGGCCTGCTGTGCGAGCGCCACCACGGCAAGGTCCATCACGGCTACCGCATCGAACGCGACCCCGACGGTCGGTGGCACACCTACCGGCCCGACGGCACCGAGATCCTGATCGACCGGGACGACCTCCTCAGCCAGGTGGCCCTCGCCATCCAGGAGGAGCTCCCCGACCGCGACCTGACCGTGGACCCGGACGAGGCGTTCGTCCCCGTCTGACCCCACCGGCCGCTGCCGGCCGGGCACCGGAACGGCGCCGCCGCCACCCCCACGGACACCGTCCGCGGGGGCGGGCGGCGTGCGCGCGCGGGGCTCCTCCCGGTCGGAGGGTCGTTACCGAACCGAGACCGGTCCGTCCTGGGGTCGACTGCCGCTGCCGATGCGTCTACGGGGTGGAGGCACCGACCACGGGGAGCGCGGGTGGCACGAGAGCGGGACGACGGGTTCACCGACTTCGTCCTCGACTGCGGGCCCCGGCTGCTGCGCACCGCCGTCCTGCTGACCGGCGACCGACACTCCGGCGAGGACCTGGTGCAGACCGCGTTGGCCCGCGCCTACGGGCGGTGGGCCACCGTCCGCGCCGCCGACGACCCGGTCGCCTACGTCCGCCGGGTCATGGTCAACGCCCACCTGAGCTGGCTGCGCCGGCTCACCAGCACCGAGCAGGTGGTCGAGACCGTGCCCGACCGCGGCGACGGCGCCGACCTGCAGGCCGCGCACGCCGAGGCCGCGGAGCTGCGGGCGGCGCTGCTGCGGTTGTCCCCGCGGGTGCGCACCGCCGTCGTCCTGCGGTACTTCGACGACCTCAGCGAGGCCGAGACCGCGCGGCTCATGTCCTGCTCGCGCAGCACCGTGAACAACCACGTCACCCGGGGCCTGGCCGTGCTGCGCACGCTGCTCGCCCCGCAGCCCGAGCCCACGAGGGGGGCCTCGTGACCGTCGAGCACGACCTGCCGGCCCGGCTGACCGCGCTGGCCGACGAGCTGACCTGGCCGGACCCGGACGTCTCCCCCGCCGCCGTCCTCGCGCGGCACCGCCGCCGGCGGCGCACCCGCGCCGGCCTGGTCGCCGCCGCGGCCGCCGTCGCCGCGCTCGTCGTCGCCGTGCCGACGGTGGCCGGATCCCTGTCGGCCGCTCCCGGCGAGGTCGCCGGCCCGGGCGCCACGACGTCCACCGCGGGCCCCACCGCCGAACCGGACGCCGAGGCGTCGGCCGCCTCCGCGTCGGCAGCCGCGGAGAGCCGTCAGGAGGAGGCCGGCCGCCAGGTCGCCGAGCAGCAGGCCGCGGCGGCCGCTGCGGCCACGGCCGCCCAGCAGGCGGCGCAGCCCGAGCTCGACGCGCTCGCCGCCGCCCTCGGCGGCCCGGTCGTCCTGTCCTCCCCGGCCGAGTGGGACCGGTGGCTCCCCGGCGACAAGCCCTACCCGGGTGCGTCCACCGAGGAGGACATCTCGACCTGCCCGCGGCTGGCCGACCGGCTCGGGGCCGAGTTCGGCATGCGCTTCAGCTACTGGACCGGCACGCTGCCGTACCCCGGCGGCTGCACCTGGGTGCCGGTGCCGCTGCGCTACGACGGGCCCTACGACTACGCCTACGTCGTCCGCGTCGCCTTCGAGGGCGGCACCACGGTCGACCAGCAGCGCGGCCAGTTCGTGATGGGCGGCGGGCAGGACGAGTTCCCCGGCGGTCTCCCCTGCCCCTCCACCGACGTCCCCGGCGGCGGCGCGCTCCTGCGCTGCGGGTCCCCGGACGCGCGCTACGACGCGGAGTGGACGCTGGTCCTCCCCGACGCCCGCGGCGGGGGCGTGTGGACCCTCGCCGCCAGCGCGCAGACGGAGACCGGGACCAGCTCCGCCGAGGCGCTCGCCGTGCTCGTCGGGGAAGTGAGCGCGATCTACGGCTGACCGGCTACCCATGGGTAGAAGGTGAGCGGCGCCACTGGCACGATCTCGCCATGCGTGGCCTGATGCAGGACTACCCCCTCACGATCGACGCGATCTTCCGGCACGTCGAGCAGCACTACGGCGACGGGACGATCGCCACCGGGCACCCGGGTGGGGTCACCCGAGTCACCTACGCCGAGTGGGCCGACCGGACCCGCCGTCTGGGCGGGGTGCTGGAGACCCTCGGCATCAGCGCCGACGGTCGGGTCGGCACCTTCGGCTGGAACAGCCAGCGGCACCTGGAGCTGTACTTCGCGGCGCCGTCCACCGGCCGGGTGCTGCACACCCTCAACATCCGGCTGTTCCCCGAGCAGCTCACCTACATCGCGAACCACGCCGAGGACGAGGTCGTCTTCGTCGACCGCTCGGTGCTGCCGCTGTTCTGGAAGCTCGTCGACACCATGACGACCGTCCGGCACGTCGTGGTCATGGACGACGGCGGCGACAACGAGATCCCCGACGACCCGCGGGTGCTCGACTACGAGGCGCTGCTGGCCGAGGCGCAGCCGGTCGACTTCCGCGTGACGGACGAGAACTCGGCCGCCTCGATGTGCTACACGTCCGGCACCACGGGCAACCCGAAGGGCGTCGTCTACTCGCACCGCTCGACGTACCTGCACACCATGGCCGTCATCGCGCCCAACGTGTTCGGGCTCGGCGTGCGGGACGTCGCCATGCCGGTCGTGCCGATGTTCCACGCCAACGCCTGGGGCATCGCGCAGGCCGCCCCGGCCGCCGGCGCCTCGCTGGTCATGCCCGGTCCGATGATGCAGCCCGAAGCGCTGGCGAAGCTGATCGTCGAGGAGGGCGTCACGTTCACCGCCGGCGTCCCGACCATCTGGCAGGGCGTGCTGCCGCACCTGGCCGGCAAGCCGCACAAGCTGCGGGAGATCGGCTGCGGCGGGTCGGCGGTGCCCAAGGCGCTGAGCGAGGCCTACCGCGAGCAGGTCGGCCTGCCGATCCTGCAGGCCTGGGGCATGACCGAGACGCACCCGGTCGCCTCGTCGGCGATGCTCCCCCTCGGCTACCTCGACGCGGACGAGGCCACCAAGGCCGACCGGCGGGCCCGGGCCGGCACCCCGCTGTTCGGCGTCGAGGCGCGGATCGTGGACGCCGAGAGCCTCGAGCCGCAGCCGTGGGACGACAAGGCCACCGGCGAGCTGCAGGTCCGCGGCCCGTGGTGCGCGCAGGACTACTACAACCCGGACGCGGGCGTGCAGCTGACCACCCCGGACGGCTGGATGCGCACCGGCGACGTCGCCGCCATGGACGAGCACGGGTCGATCCGGATCGCCGACCGCACCAAGGACCTCATCAAGTCCGGCGGCGAGTGGATCAGCTCCGTCGACCTCGAGAACGCGATCATGAGCCACCCGAAGGTCAAGGAGGCCGCGGTCGTCGGCATCCCGCACCCGAAGTGGGACGAGCGCCCGCTGGCCTGCGTCGTCCTCAAGGAGGGCGAGGACGCCACCGAGGAGGAGATCCTCGAGCACATCAAGCCGCTGGTCGCGAAGTGGTGGATGCCCGACGCCGTCGAGTTCATCGACGAGGTGCCCAAGACCAGCGTCGGCAAGTTCTCCAAGAAGGACCTGCGCTCGAAGTTCGCCGAGTACCAGCTCGAGTCCTGAGGGGAGTGGGGCGCGCAGGAGACCTGCGCTCCCGCACTCCGCTAGAGCGTGAAGGGGGGCCGGCCGGTCTCGCTGACCATGGGCCGGCCGGCCGCCTCCCACTCGCCCATCCCGCCGGCGACGTTCACCGCGTCGACGCCGTTGACGTTGAGCCACGCGGCAACCCGCGCCGAGCGGCCGCCGCTGCGGCAGATGACGTAGAGCGGGTCGGCCTCCGGCAGGTCGTCCAGCCGCGCCGGCACCTCCCCCATCCGGATGTGGGTGGCACCCTCGACGTGGCCGGCGGCCCACTCGTCGTCCTCGCGCACGTCGAGGACGACGGCGTCCTCGGGGACCTGGTCGGCGGACACGGTCGGCACCTGCTGGGGCATCACGCCACCCATGGTCCCACCCCGGCGCCGCCGGTCCGGCTGGGAGGATGGCCGCGATGACCGCCCCCAGCAGCGCCCCGGTCCGCGAGCCGGCGTGGCCGCTGTCCCGCTCCGCGATCTGGCTGTGGGTCACCCACGGGGTGATCGGCACGCTGTTCTGGGGCGTCCTGCTCACCGTCGCCCTGCTCCTCGTGCCCACCGACGAGGCGCCGCTGTCGCTGCTGCCCTGGGCCGGCCCGGCGCTGCTCGCCCTGTACGCGGTCGTCTCGATCGGCCTCGAGCCGTGGATCCGCTACCGGGTGCACCGCTGGGAGGTCACCGGCGACGCGGTCTACGCCCTCACCGGCTGGCTGACCCGCACCTGGACGCTGGTGCCGATCGCCCGCATCCAGACCGTCGACGTCACCCGCGGGGTCACCCAGCAGCTCTACGGCCTGGCCAGCATCGCCGTCCTCACCGCGTCCTCGCAGGGCACCGTCACCATCCGGCACCTGCCCGCGGACGTCGCCGAGCGGGTCGCCGCCGACCTCGTCCGGCGGGCCGACCAGGTGCGGGACGAGGCGACGTGAGCGGGCGGTGAGCACGGCCGACGGGGCCCCGGCCCGGCGGACGTCGCCGCTGGTCGTGCTGGTGCACACGGTCACCTTCAAGCAGGCCCGGCAGTTCGTGCCCGTGGTGCTGCCCCTCGCCGCGGCGATCGGGCTGGACGGCGGCGCGGCGACCGTGGTGGTGCTGGTCGTGCTCGTCACTCTCGCCTCGCTGGCCTTCGCCGCGCTGAACTGGTGGCGCTTCGGCTACGCCGACGGGCCGACCGCGGTGGTGGTCACCCGCGGGCTGCTGGCCCGCTCGGTGCGGACCGTGCCGCGCGACCGGATCCGCGGCGTGGAGGTCGAGGCTCCGCCGCTGCACCGGCTGCTGGGCCTGGTGCGGGTCCGGGTGGACGCCGCCGCGGGCGCGGCCACCGGCCAGGGCGAGGAGGTCGTCCTGGACGGCGTCCCGCGCGCCGAGGGCGAGCGCCTGCGCACCGCGCTGCTGGACCGGCGCCGCGTGCCGGCCGGCCCGGTCGGGGACGACGCGGCACCCGTCGAGCCCGACCCCCTCCCCGAGCCGGAGGAGGTCGTGGCCCGCTTCGACCACCGCTGGCTCCTGTACGCGCCGCTGGTCGGCAGCTACCTGGCCGTCCCGCTGGCCGCGGTCGGGGCGCTCATGCGGCTGGCGCAGGAGCTCCCCCGCAGCCTGGTGCCCGACGTGCCGGGGCCCGACCTCAGCTCCCCGCGGGTGCTGCTCGTCGTGCTGCCGGTCGCGCTCCTCCTGCTGGTGGCGGGCTCGGTGGTCGGGGCGGCGGTGGTCAACTGGCGGTTCCGGCTGGTCCGGCGCGGCGGCTCGCTGGTCGCCGTCCGCGGGCTGGTGACCCGGCGGCACACCGAGCTCGAGATCGACCGGATCCGCGGCGTCACCGTCTCGGCGGGGCTGGGCATGCGCTGGGTGGGGGCGGCGCGGGTCAGCGCGCTGGTCACCGGCCTGGGCGGCCAGCAGCGCCCCGGCCAGCTGCTGCCGCTGGGCCCGCGCCCGCGCGCCGAGGAGCTGGCCGGCCGGCTGGCCGACGACCCGGGCCCGCTGCGCCGGCACCCGGCGGCGGCCCGCCGCCGGCGGCTGGTCCGCGCCGTGGCGCCCGGGCTCGCCGTGGCCGCGGCCGGCGCCGTCGCGACCGCGCTGGCGGCCGGCTGGTGGCCGCTGCTGGCCGCCGGGGCCGCGCTGGCCGTGCTCGGCGTGCCGGTGGGCCTCGGCCGCTACGCCGCGCTGGGGCACGCGGCCGGCCCGCGCTCGTTCGCCGTCCGCAGCGGCTGGGTGGTCCAGGAGCGGGCCGTGCTGCAGCGCCGGGCGGTGGTCGGCTGGCAGGTCCGGCAGTCCCCGTTCCAGCGGCGCGCGGGGGTGGCCACGGTGGTCGCCTGCGTCGGCGCCGGCAGCGGCGGCTACTCCGCGGTGGACCTGGCCGCCGGCGACGTCGTCCCGTTCACCCGGGCGGCGTCCGGGGAGTGGGCCGGAGCGCTCGCCGACTAGAACGCTTCCAGAGTTCACCGCGGCATCGGGAGTGTCGATCTCCGGGCCGGGTAGCCCGGCCGCCATGCTCTCCGAGACGGACCGGTCCGCCTCAGTCCGTCGCGGTGCCGCCCTTGTCCAGGCCGACCCGCCCGGCCAGCGCGGCCGCCTCGACCCGCGTCGAGACGCCGAGGGAGCGCAGCAGCGAGGCGACCAGCCGCTTCGCCGTCCGCTCGGAGACGTGCAGCGTCGTCGCGATGTCCACCGTCGCGGTGCCGTCGGCCACCAGCCGCCACAGCCGCCGCTCGTCGGCGGACAGCCGGGCCGCCACGCCCTGCCCCCCGGTCGGCGCGGCGGAGTCCAGCAGCTGGCGCAGCAGCTCCTCGGGCAGCACCGACCAGCCGTCCAGCACCGCGAGCAGCGGCCGGACCAGCGCCTCCGGGTCGGCCGTCTTCGGCAGGAAGCCGACCGCGCCGGCCCGCAGCGCCTCCAGCGCGGCGTCGGCCTCCGCCAGCCCGGACAGCGCCACGACCCGCACCATCGGGTCGGCCCGGCGGATGGCGGCGATCGCCCGGGTGCCGCCCGGCGGCGGCATGTGCAGGTCGACGACGGCGACGTCCGCGTGGTGCCGGCGCACCAGGGCGGCGGCCGCCGAGGCGTCCTCCGTCGTCCCCACCACGCGAACCCGTCCCCCGCTCACGCCCGGCAGCAGCAGCGCCAGCCCGCGGCTGAACAGGGGGTGGTCGTCCACCAGGACGACGTCCAGTTCCGTCCGACGTCCAGAGACGGCGTCATCCACCCGGTATCGCTCCCCGACGGTCGTGCGCGTCCGGCGGTTCTCACCGGGTCGCACAACCGGAGGTGCCCATGACCGTCATCGCCAACCCCCCGGCCACCTCGTCGCCCGCCCGCCTGGTGGCGGACCTCGGGCGCGTCCTGCGCGACCACCTGACCCGCCGCCGCCGGGCGACCGCGGAGGCGCCGCCGCCCGACCCGCGCGAGGCGCTGCTGCGGGCGATGTGCCACGACATGCGCAGCCCGCTGGCCTCGCTGGAGGCCGCCCTCGGCTCGCTCGACGAGGCCGACCCCGCCCGGGCCGAGCTGCTCGACCTGGCCCGGGCGCAGACCGCGCACCTGTCGTCGATGCTGCGCACCGCCGACGCCACCGGCGGCGCGCAGCGGCGCGGGCCGGCCCGGCGCCGGCTGGTGGACGTCGTCCGCGCCGCGATCGCCGCCTCCGGGCTGCCGGCCGGGCAGCTGACCACCGCGATGTCCGGCTGCGCCGCCGACGTCACCGTCGCCGACGCCCGGGTGCAGCGGATCCTCACCAACCTGCTGGAGAACGCCCACCGCCACGGCCGGGGCGAGCCGGTGCGGCTGTCGGTGGCGTGCCGCCCCGGCTGGGTCGACCTCTCCCTCACCCAGGCCGGGGTGCCGGCCCACCGCGTGGTGGGGCAGCTGCGGACGCGGACGCCGCCGGTCGACCTCACCGGGCTCGGGCTGTGGTCGGTGCAGCGGCAGACCGGGGAGCTGGGCGGCCGGATCCTCGCCGAGGACGACGGCGCCTCGCTCACCCTGACCATCCAGCTCCCCGACCGCTGAGGGGTGCGCGGGGGGCGCCGGCGGGCGGGATCCGCGCCCGGGCGCCCCGCCGGAGGTTGGCACCCGGGGGCCAGCGGACGGCACGGGCGGGCCACCGGGCGCGGGCAGATCCCTGGTGTCACCGCACCGGCGGTGGTCGCGACGAGTGAGGGAGGACCCCATGTTCACGCACACCCACGCCCTGCAGTACGAGGCCAAGCCCGACGGCCCCGACCCGGACTTCGCGCGCAAGATGCAGGAGGTCCTGGGCGGTCAGTGGGGTGAGATGACCGTGGCCACCCAGTACCTGCTGCAGGGCTGGAACTGCCGGCTGCCCGGCAAGTACAAGGACCTCCTCCTCGCCGTCGGCACCGAGGAGCTCGCCCACGTCGAGATGATCGTGACGATGATCGACCGGCTGCTGGACCACATCCCGCTCAAGCCCGACGCCGCCGACCGCACCAAGGAGGCCGCCGCCGGCTACGGCCAGCACAACCCGCAGCACCCGATCGTCAACGGCGCGGGCGCCTCGTACATGGACAGCATGGGCAACCCCTGGACCGGCGCGTACGTCACCGCCAGCGGCAACCTGATGGCCGACTTCCAGTACAACGTGACCGCCGAGATGCAGGGCCGGCTGCAGGTGGCCCGGCTCTACAACATGACCGACGACCCCGGGGTCAAGGACATGCTGCGGTTCCTCATCACCCGCGACCACTACCACCAGCAGATGTGGCTGGCCGCGATCGAGCAGCTCAAGGAGGACGGGCTGGAGGGCATCCCGGTGCCCGAGGCGTTCCCGATCGAGGAGGAGGTCGGCGACCTGGGCTACACGTTCATCGACGCCTCCGACGGCCCCGAGGCCGCCGCGGGCAAGTGGGCCTCGGGCCCGTCGGTCGACGGCCGCGCCGAGTTCGCCGCCCGCCCGATCGAGGCCACGGCCGACGCGCCGATCCTCCCGCCGGGCGACCCGCGGCTGTTCCCGACGCCGCAGCAGCCCGGCCAGTCCACGCTGCAGAAGCTGAAGGACAAGCTCACCTGAGGGCCGGCAGCACCCGCTCCGTCGCCGCGCCGGCGGCCGATCCGATCGATCGGCCGCCGGCCGGCGGGACCTCAGTGCTGGACTGCCTTCTCCGCCCCGATGCCGGTCAGTGCCCGCACCTCGAGCTCGGCGTACTTGTCGGTGTCGGGCTTCTCCTGGGAGAGCACGGTGCCCAGCCAGCCGAGGAAGAACGACAGCGGGATGGACACGATGCCGGGGTTGGCCAGCGGGAACCACGAGAAGTCGACGTCGGGGAACATCGACGTCGGCGACCCGGACACCGACGGCGAGAACACGATCAGCCCGACGCACACGACGAGCCCGCCGTAGATCGACCACAGCGCGCCCTGGGTGGTGAACCGCTTCCAGAACAGCGTGTAGAGGATCGTCGGCAGGTTCGCCGAGGCTGCGACGGCGAAGGCCAGCGCCACCAGGAAGGCGATGTTCAGGCCGGCCTGCAGCGCCAGGATCCCCAGCCCGATCGCGATCGCCCCGATCACCACCGCGGTGATGCGGGCGACCCGGACCTCGCCGTTGGGCGGCACGTCGCCTTTCTTGATCACCGACGCGTAGACGTCGTGCGCGAACGACGCCGACGCGGTGATGGTCAACCCGGCGACGACGGCGAGGATCGTGGCGAACGCGACGCCGGCGATGACGCCCAGCAGCACGGTGCCGCCGAGCTCGAAGGCCAGCAGCGGAGCCGCCGAGTTGACCGCGCCGGGCGCGTTGGCGATCTCGTTCGGCCCGACCAGCGCGCCGGCGCCGTAGCCGATGATCAGGCTGAACAGGTAGAAGGTGCCGATCAGCCAGATGGCCCACTGCACCGAGCGGCGGGCGTCCTTCGCCGTCGGCACGGTGTAGAAGCGCATGAGAACGTGCGGCAGGCCCGCCGTCCCCAGCACCAGCGCCAGGCCGAGCGAGACGAAGTCGAGCTGGCTGGTCGACGTCGCGCCGTACTGGGCGCCGGGGGCCAGCACGTTCACCGGCTCGGCCACGGTGTTTGCGCTCTCCTGGGCGTCGCCGAGCAGGGTGGACAGGTTGAACCCGACCTCCACCAGCACCCACAGGGTCATGACCAGCGCGCCGGCGATCAGCAGCGAGGCCTTGATGATCTGCACGTAGGTGGTGCCGCGCATGCCGCCGACCAGGACGTAGATGATCATCAGCGCGCCGACCAGGACGACGACGAGGGCCTGCGCTGCGTCGCCCTCCACGCCGAGCAGCAGGGTGACCAGGCCGCCGGCGCCGCTCATCTGCGCCACCAGGTAGAAGAGGCAGACGGCCAGCGTCGAGATGGCGGCGGCCATGCGCACCGGGCGCTGCCGCATCCGGAAGGCCAGGACGTCGGCCATCGTGAAGCGGGCGGTGTTGCGCAGCAGCTCGGCGACCAGCAGCAGGGCGACCAGCCAGGCCACCAGGAAGCCGATGGAGTAGAGGAAGCCGTCATAGCCGAACAGGGCGATCGCGCCGGCGATGCCCAGGAACGAGGCCGCGGACAGGTAGTCGCCGGCGATCGCGAGGCCGTTCTGGGTGCCGCTGATGCTGCGGCCGGCGGCGTAGTAGTCGGCGGCGGTGCGGTTGTTGCGGCTGGCGCGGAACGTGATGACGAGCGTGATCAGCACGAACGCACCGAAGATCGCGATGTTGACCGCGGGCTCGCCGATCGTGGAGTCGGCGGCCGTGACGGAGACGCCGGCGGCGTCAGGCACGGGGCACCCCCTGCGTCGCGGCGTCGCCGCCGGCCTGCGGGTGCCGTGCGTACTCGTGGTGCTCGAGCCGCTCGCGCATCTCGTCGGCGATCGGGTCGGTGTTGCGCCCGGCATGCCGCACGTAGAGCTGGGTGATCAGGAACGTCGTCACGAACTGCGCCAGGCCCAGCAGGAGGCCGACGTTGACGGCCCCGAAGACCTCCTGCGCCATGAAGTCGTCGGCGTAGGTCGAGAGGAGGACGTACAGCAGGTACCAGGTGAAGAAGGCCACCGTCATCGGGAAGGCGAAACGGCGGAAGCGGCGGCGCAGCTCGGTGAACTCCGGGGAGTCCTGCGCCTGGCGGTACTCCTCCGGAGTGAGCATCCGGCGTTCTGGTCCTGTCACGGTGCGCCTCCAGCAGGGGGGAGAACAGTTGTGATCTGGATCACCCTATGGAGGTCGCCGTCGACCGGCATCCGGAGCCGGCGGCCGGCGTCGCCCGGCCCGGATCAGGTCCCCTGATCGTGGCGCGTCCTCCCTCACGGTCGGCGGTGAGGGAGAAGGCGCTGCGGCGAGGGAGGACGCGCTGGGGTGAGGGAGGACGCCGGCCGGGCGGGCGCTCAGTCCGGCAGGGGCTCGCCGCACTCCGGGCAGCGCTCGGGTCGCGGCTCGCCCTCCGCCAGCCGCCCGCAGGCGGGGCACACCCGGTCCAGCCAGCACACCGGGTCGCCGCCCGTCTCCTCGTCGTCGGCCACCCGGTCAGCATGCGCCGACGGCGGCCCGCCCGGCCTGGGATGCTCGACGTCGTGCCCTCCCGCGCCCGCCGCCTCGCCGCCGCCGCCCTGCTCGCCGCCCCCGCCGCCTGGGTGACCCGCGCCGCGTGGAGCCTGCCGACGGCGCTGGGCGCGAGCCGACGGGCGCTGCGCCCGCACGTCGCGGGCTCGCCGCAGTTCGCCGAGGGCCGGTTCCACAACGCGCTGCCCACGCCCTCGCTGCCGGGCCCCGAGGAGCGCCGCCTCCTGTGGAAGCAGGTCCGCGAGGACCGGCTGAAGGGGGTGCCCGCCCGGCCCGTGCCGCTGGCCGGGTCGCGGTTCCCCGCCGAGGCCGCCGAGCTCGCCGTCACCTGGTTCGGCCACTCCAGCGCGCTGCTGGAGGTCGACGGCCGGCGGGTGCTGGTCGACCCGGTGTGGGGGCGCCGCGTCTCGCCGTCCCCCCTGGTGGGCCCCGAGCGGCTGCACCCCGCGCCGACCCCGCTGGACGAGCTGCCGGACGTCGACGCCGTCCTGATCAGCCACGACCACTACGACCACCTCGACCTGCCCACCGTGCGCGTGCTGCTGCGGACGCAGCGGGCGCCGTTCGTCGTCCCGCTGGGGATCGGTGCCCACCTGCGCCGCTGGGGGGTGCCGGAGGACCGCGTGGTCGAGCTGGACTGGGACGGCGAGGTGCAGCTCGGCGGCCTCACCCTGACCTGCACCGAGGCCCGGCACTTCTCCGGCCGGTTCCTCTCCCGGGACACGACGCTGTGGTCCTCGTGGGTCGTCGCCGGCCCGCGGCACCGGGTGTTCTTCGGCGGCGACACCGGCTACACGCCCGCGTTCGCCGCCATCGGCGCCCGGCTGGGCCCCTTCGACCTGACGCTGCTGCCGGTGGGCGCCTACAACGAGGCGTGGCGGTTCATCCACATGACGCCCGAGGAGGCGGTGCGGGCGCACGGGGACCTGGGCGGCCGGCTGCTCGTGCCGGTGCACTGGGCGACGTTCAACCTCGGGTTCCACCGCTGGGCCGAGCCGGTGCAGCGGCTGTGCGCGGCGGCCGAGCGGTCCGGGGCGACCGTCGCCGTCCCCCGGCCCGGGGAGCGGGTGGACGCCCTGGCCCCGCCGCCGGCCGCCGACTGGTGGACGGCGGTCGGCTCGCGGGCCGACGAGCTCGCCGGCGGGGACGACGCGGGCAGCACCTCGAGCGCCGTCGCGCGGGCCGGCGCCTGGCTCACCGGGCGACGCGCGCCCCGCTGAGCAGGCGAAACGAGCCCGTTCCCGTTCCATTGCGCCCAACTCTCGTGGGCGAAACAGACTCAGTTCGGACTCAAGTCCGCCACCCGCGGGGCCGAAGGTCGGACGTCGGGCCAACCAGCGCGCCCGGCGTCCCGGCAGCCTCACAGGAGAGTCTCGCCATGCCGTTCGCCCGCCGTCCCGCCCCCGCCGACGCCCCGTCCGTGCTCGAGGCGCGGTCCGACGTCGGCGCCGTCACCGACATCGTCGCCGCGCTGCGCGACAGCGCCACCCCAGACCAGGCGGTGGCCACCGCCCTCGACCTCGTCCGGCAGCGCTTCAGCTGGGCCTACGGCTCCCACTGGCGCGTGGACCCCGCCGAGCGGGTGCTGCGCTTCGCGCAGGAGTCCGGGGACGCCGGCCCGGAGTTCCGCGAGGTCACCCGCGCGGCCACCTTCCGCGAGGGTGTCGGGCTCGCCGGCCGCGCCTGGCGCGCCCGCGACGTGGTCGCCGTCGCCGACCTCGGCCGGCTCGGCGACTGCGTGCGGGCCCCGGCCGCCCAGCGCGCCGGCCTCCGCAGCGGCGTGTGCATCCCGCTCACCGAGGACGGCGTCGTCACCGGGACCCTGGACTTCTCCACCACCGAGACGCTCACCCTCTCCGACGCCCGCCTGGGGACGCTGCGCGCGGTCGGCGTCCTGGTGTCGCAGGCCCTGGAGCGGATGAGCGCCGCCGTCCGCCAGGCCGAGGCCGCCGAGGACACCCAGGCCGTCACCGACCTGCTGCGCGAGGTCACCGCCGCCACCACCCGCGAGGAGGCGATGCGGCGGGCGCTGTCGACCATCCGCGACGGCTTCGGCTGGGACTACGGCTCCTACTGGGCCGTCGACCCGGCCGACCGCGCGCTGCACTTCGTGCTGGAGTCCGGCAGCGCCGGCCAGGAGTTCCGCGAGGTGACGCTCACGGCGTCGTTCCGCGAGGGCGTGGGGCTGTCCGGCCGCGCCTGGAGGACCCGCGACCTGTTCTTCGTCGAGGACTTGGCGGAGATGACCGACTGCGTGCGCGCGCCGGCCGCCCGGCGCGCGGGCGTGAGGAGCGGCGTGTGCCTGCCGATCCTGGTCGGCGGCGAGGTCGTGGGCACGATGGACTTCTTCGCCACCCGCACCCTCGTCCTCGCCCCCGGGCGGGCCTCCGCGCTGCGCAGCGCCGCGTTCCTGCTCGGCCAGGCCCTGGAGCGGTTCGCGGCGACCGAGCGGCTGGCCGAGGCCGGCCGGCAGCTGCTGGAGTCGATCACCGAGGTGGAGCGCAACGTGCTGTCGGCGACGGCGGTGGCCTCGGACGGGCAGCGGCTGACCGCGCAGGCCAACGAGGAGGTCGCCGGGCTGGGCGGGTCCAGCCAGGACATCGGGAAGGTGGTCAAGGTGATCCGCGGGATCGCCGACCAGACCAACCTGCTCGCGCTCAACGCCACGATCGAGGCCGCGCGCGCCGGGGAGGCCGGGCGGGGGTTCGCGGTCGTCGCCAACGAGGTCAAGGAGCTCGCGACCGAGACCGCCCGGGCGACCACCGACGTCGACGGCAAGGTGACCGCGATCCAGCAGCAGGTCGACCGCGTCGTCACCGCACTGGCGGCGATCAGCGCCCTGGTGGAGAGCATCAACGAGACGCAGCAGGTGATCGGCGGGGTGCTGACCGAGCAGTCGGCCGTGACCCGCGAGCTGCTGTCCTGAGCGGAGTCGCTCGGGAACGGTCTCCGTTCCCGAGCGACTCCGCTACCGGAGCAGCTTGGACATCCGGCGGTCGGCGAGGGGCTTGCCGCCGGTCTGGCAGGTCGGGCAGTACTGCAGCGAGGTGTCGGCGAAGCTCACCTCGCGGACGGTGTCGCCGCAGACCGGGCACGGCAGCCCGGTGCGGGCGTGCACCTGCAGCCCCGACCGCTTCTCGCCCTTCATCGTCGCCGCCCGCTGGCCGACCTGGCGGTCCAGGGCGTCGGTGAGCTCGGCGCGCATCGCGTCGTAGAGCCGGATCACCTCGTCGTCGGTGAGCTTGTCGGCCATCTTGAACGGCGACAGCCGGGCGGCGTGCAGGATCTCGTCGGAGTAGGCGTTGCCGATCCCGGCGATGAGCGTCTGGTCGGTGAGCGCGCCCTTGAGCTGGCCGCTGCGGCCGGCCAGCAGCGCGGCGAACTGCTCGCGGTCGACGGCCAGCGCGTCGGGCCCGAGCCGGTCGATGCCCGGCACCTCGGCCGGCGAGCGGACGACGTACAGCGCCAGCCCCTTGCGGGTGCCCTGCTCGGTGAGGTCGAAGCCGTTGCCGTCCTCCAGGTGCACGCGCAGCGCCAGCGGCCCCTTGCCCGGCTTCGGCGGCGCGGCCGGCAGGTTCTCCCGCCAGTGCAGCCAGCCGGCCCGCGCCAGGTGGACGACGAGGTGCAGCCCGGAGACGTCGAGGTCGAGGAACTTGCCGTGCCGGGCGGCGCCGGTGACCTCCAGGCCGGCCAGCGCCGACAGCGGCGGGTCGAACGTCTTGATCGCCTGGACCGACGCCAGGTCGGCGCGCGTCAGGACCCTGCCGACGGCGTTCTCCCGCAGGAACGCCGCCAGCGCCTCCACCTCGGGCAACTCGGGCACGACCACATCGTCGCCCTCCGGGCGACACCGCGGCCAGGCGCCGTCCCCCGTGCAGGTGAGCCGTCGCCCGAGGTCAGCGGGGCAGGACGGCGGCCATCCGCTCGACGACCTCGCGCAGCACGGGCGCCGGCGTCGCGAGGTTCAGCCGGACGTGACCCGCGCCCGGGGCGCCGCAGGCCGGCCCGTCGACGAGGGCGACGCCGGCCCGGGCGAGCAGCAGCTCCCCCACCGGCTGCTCCACGCCGAGCGCGCGGCAGTCCAGCCAGGCCAGGTAGGTGCCCTCCGGCGGGGTGTACCGGACCCGCGGGAGGTGCTCGGCCAGCAGGTCGGCCAGCAGCCGGCGGTTGGCGTCCAGGACGGCGAGGACGTCGGCCAGCCACGGCTCGCCGTCGCGGTAGGCCGCCGTGTTGGCGACGACGCCGAGCGTCGAGGTGCCGTGCGCGATCTCCGCGCCCACCGCCGCCCAGTGCGCGGCGTCGGCCTCGTCCGACAGCAGCAGCTGCGCCGCCTTGAGGCCCGGCAGGTTCCACGCCTTGGACGCCGACGTGGCCGTCACCGCGTGGGCGGCGGTGACCGCCGACAGCGCCGCGTACGGGCGGTGCACCGCCCCGGGGTGGACCAGCGGCGCGTGGATCTCGTCGGCGAAGACCCGGGCGCCGTGCCGGGCGACCACCTCGGCGACGGCGAGCTGCTCGGCCTCGGTGAACACCCGCCCGACGGGGTTGTGCGGGTTGCAGTGCACCAGCAGCCGGCCGCCGGCGGCGAACGCGCGGTCCAGCCCGGCCAGGTCGTAGGTGGGCCGGCCGTCGGGGCCGGGCACCAGCGGGACCTCGAGGACCTCCCGCCCGAGCAGCCCGGGCAGCGTCAGGAACGGCATGTACGCCGGCGTGGGCAGCACGACCGGCGACCCGGGCGGGGTGAAGTGCTCGATCGCGGCCCGGAGCCCGGCGAGGACGTCGGGCAGCGGGGTGATCCACTCCGCGGGCAGCGACCAGCCGTGCCGGCGGGCCAGGAAGGCGGCGCACTCGCGGGCCATCTCCTCCGCGAGCCCGTCCGGCAGGTAGCCGAGCAGGCCGGCGTCGACCGCGGCGTGCAGGGCGGCGGTGACGGCGGGCGCCGTCCCCCAGTCCATCTCCGCCACCCACGCGCCGAGGGCGGGCGCGAAGCGGGTCCACTTCAGGCTGCCCGCCGCCCGCAGCTCCTCCGCCGACGGGGCGTCGAAGGCGGTCACGCCGGCCCTCAGTCGGACAGGCCGGGCCGGCCGGGGAGCTCGACCACCGCGCCGGTCGCGCGCGCCGCGTCGGCCACGGCCTGCGCCACCGCGGTCGTCACGGCCGGGTCGAAGACGCTGGGGATGATGTAGTTCGCGTTGAGCTGGTCGTCGCGCACGATCGCCGCCAGGGCCTCGGCCGCGGCCAGCAGCATCGCGGTGTCGATCTCGGTGGCGCGGGCGTCGAGCAGGCCGCGGAACACCCCGGGGAACGCCAGCACGTTGTTGATCTGGTTCGGCAGGTCCGACCGGCCCGACGCGACGACCGCGGCGTGCTGGCGGGCCCGCACCGGGTCGACCTCGGGCGTGGGGTTGGCCATCGGGAAGACGACGGCGCCGGGCGCCATCCGGGCCAGGTCCTCGACGGCGAGCACGTTGCCCGCGCTCACGCCGATGAAGACGTCGGCGCCGTCGAGCGCGTCGGGCAGCTCCCCGCGCACGCGGTCGGGGTTGGTGCGCTGTGCCAGGTCCCGCTTGGCCGGGGTGAGCCGCTCGTCGTCGGGGCTGAGGATGCCCTCGCGGTCCCAGACCAGGACGTGCCGGGCGCCCGCGGCCAGCAGCAGGTTGACGATCGCCGTCCCCGCCGCGCCGCCGCCGGCCACCGCGATCCGCACGTCGGGCAGGTGCTTGTCCACCACGCGCAGCGCGTTGGTCAGCGCGGCCAGGGCGCAGATCGCCGTCCCGTGCTGGTCGTCGTGGAAGACCGGGATGTCCAGCCGCTCGCGCAGCCGCTTCTCGATCTCGAAGCAGCGGGGCGCGGAGATGTCCTCGAGGTTGATCCCGCCGAAGCCGGGGGCGAGCAGCTCGACGGTGCGCACGATCTCGTCGACGTCCTGGGTGTCCAGGCAGATCGGCCAGGCGTCGATGTCGGCGAACCGCTTGAACAGCACCGCCTTGCCCTCCATCACCGGCAGGGCGGCGCCGGGGCCGATGTCGCCCAGGCCGAGCACGGCCGACCCGTCGGTGACGACGGCGACCGTGTTGCCCTTGATGGTCAGCCGGCGGACGTCCTCGGGGTGGTCGGCCAGTGCCAGGCAGACGCGGGCCACGCCCGGGGTGTAGGCCATCGACAGGTCGTCGCGGGTCTTCAGCGGCACCTTCGAGGCGACCTCGAGCTTGCCGCCCAGGTGCAGCAGGAAGGTGCGGTCGCTGACCTTGCGCACCTCCACCCCGGGGAGGGCGCCCATCGCGTCGACCATCTCCTGCGAGTGGGCCGCGTCGGCGGCCGAGCAGGTGACGTCGACGGTCAGGTGGTCCGACCGCGACTCGACGACGTCGATGGCGGTGACCGCCCCGCCGGCGGTGCCGACTGCGGTGGCGATCCGGCCGATGCTGGCCGGGTCGACGTCGGCCCGCAGGCGCACGGTGACCGAGTAGGACGCGGAGGTGACCGGCCCGCGGACCGGCGTCGCGGCGGGCTCGGCGCCGGAGGTCGGGTCCGCGGCGGCGGTGGTGTCGGTGCTCATGGCATCCCCGATGGTCCCACCGTGACTCGCGCCACTGGGCGGCGGCGGTCAGCCGGGCGGCGCCGGCTCGAGCACGAGCTCCAGCCCGCCGTCGGCGGCCACCCCGACCCGCGCCGCGTCGTCCAGCCGCGGGCGGCCGGCGAGGACGGCGACGGCGCGTTCCGGCCCGGCCGGGAACGCCACGACCACCAGCCGGGCGGGCAGCGGGCCGGCCCGCAGGGTCCACGGCGCGCCGCGCGGGCAGACCAGCACGTCGCCGGGGACGGCGGGCCGGGCGGCGCCGTCCCCGACCGCGACCTCGGGGCAGCCGGCGAGCACCACCAGGACGACGTCGGCGCGGCGGGCCCGGCAGCGGGGCAGCGCCGCGCCCGCGGGCAGCGGGACGACGGCGACGCCGGGCGGGCCGGGCAGGTCCAGGGGCTCCATGGACCGGCACGGTCCCCGCGGGCGCTGGTGGTCGGCTGGTGGCGGCCGACCAGGCAGCGACAAGCACCCGACCAGGCGCGCGGCCCAGCGTCTGCGGCGACGCACTCGCCCCTCGAACGCAGGAGCCCTCCCGCCATGACCACGTCCCCCCGGCTGTCCCCGCAGCTGTCCGCGCAGCTGTCCGGCCAGGCCGCGCCCCCGCCGGCGCGCGCCACGGCCCGGAAGGAGATCGGCGTCTTCCTCGGCACCGTCGCGGTGCTGCTGACGGCCACCACCGTGATCGCCGCGAGCCAGGACGCCGACGTCCGGCACGTCGACCAGGCGCCGCCGCTGGTGCAGGCGCTCCTGTTCGGCCAGGCGCTGATCCCGCTGCTGGCCGCGCTCCTCGCCCGGTTCGTCACCGCCGGCAGCCTGCGCCGGCCCGGCTGGGGCTTCCGGCGGCCCTCGTGGCGCGCCCTCGGCCGCGCCTGGCTGTGGGCGCTGGTCACCACGCTGGCCGGCGGCGCGCTGGTGTGGGCGACCGGCACCGGCGCCTTCCGCACCGAGGGCCTGGACGCCGTGGTGCCGCTGGGCCTGACCGTGCTGGTCGCGCCGTACGTGCTGCTGGCGCTGGCCGAGGACGTCGGCTGGCGCGGCCTGCTGGTCACCCGGCTGGCCCAGGTCGCCGACCCGCGGACGGTCGTGCTGGTCGGCGGCCTGGCTTGGTCGGCCTTCCACGCCCCGCTGATCGTGTTCCTCGGCGGCGCGCCGGAGGGGGTGCCGGTCGCGTGGGCGCTGCTCTGCTTCGCCGTCGGCACCACGGCGTTCGGGGCGGTGCTGGCGAGCATGCAGCTGCGCTGGGGGATCTGGCCGGGCGTCCTGGCCCACGCGGTGGTCAACGCGGCGCTGTACCACGTGCTCGACCCGCTGACCGGGGACACCGGCTCCACCGGCTGGTTCGCCACCGAGAGCGGCCTGTTCCCGGCCCTGGCGCTGGTCGGCGGCGCGGTGGTCTGGTCCCGGTGGTACCCGCTGCGCCGCACCGCCGCCGGCGGCACGCAGGCCGCGGACAGCTGACCCGCGCGGGTGATCGGCGGAACCGCTCCGGTCCCCTACCGTCGGCAGCCGTGGAGCTGCGGGTACACGTGCTCGGGCCGACCCGCGTGACCCGCGACGGCGCCGACCTCGACCTCGGCGGGCGCAAGCCCGCCGAGGTCCTCGCGCTGCTGGCCGCCGCGGAGGGCCGCACCGTCGCCGCCGACGTGCTGGCCGACCGGCTGTGGCGCGGCCGGCCGCCGGCCTCGGCGACGACCACGCTCCAGGGCCACGTGGCCCGGCTGCGCCGGCTGCTCGACCCCGGGCTGGGCGCGCGGGAGGCGGCCGTCCTGGTCACCCGCGGCGCCGGCTACGCGCTGGTGCTGCCGCGCGCCGCCGTCGACGCGCACGCCTTCGCCGACGAGGTCCCCGCCGCCGCGGCCGCCGGGGACGCCGAGGCCGCGGCGCGGCTGCCCGCCACGCTGGCCCGCTGGCAGGGCGAGCCCTACGCCGACGTCGCCGACGTCCCCGAGGTCGCGCCGGTCGCCACCCGGCTGGAGGAGCTGCGGCTGGCCGGCCTGGAGCGGCTGGCCGAGGCGCGGCTGGCGCTGGGGACCGGGGCGGAACTGGTCGCCGACCTCTCCGCCGCGGCCGCCGCCGATCCGCTGCGCGAGCACACCGCGGCCCTGCTGGCCCGCGCGCTCTACCGGGGCGGCCGGCAGGCCGAGGCGCTGGAGGTCCTCCGCCGCACCCGCGAGCGGATCGCCGACGAGCTCGGCCTGGATGCCTCCCCGGAGGTCCGCGACCTCGAGGCCGCGCTGCTGCGCCAGGACCCGGCACTGGAGGCCCGGGGGATCCGGGCCCCGGCGGCCCCGGCGCGCGAGGAGGCGACCGCCGCCCGGCCGCCGGCCGCGCCCGGCACGGACGACGGCTTCGTCGGCCGCCCGGAGGAGCTGGCCGCGCTGACCGGCGCCTGGTCGGCCGCCGCGGCCGGCCGCGGGACCGCCGTCGTCGTCACCGGGGAGCCCGGCATCGGCAAGACCCGCCTGGTGGAGGCCTTCGCCGCCCGCGTCGGCGCCGCGGTCCGCTGGGGCCGGTGCGCCGAGATCGGCGGCGCCCCGCCCTACTGGCCGTGGCAGCAGGTCCTCGGCGGGCTGCCCGAGGGCGCCGGCGGCGGCGACCCCGGCGCCCGGTTCGCCCTCGGCCTGGACACCGCCCGGCGGCTGCGCGCGGTCGCCGGGGAGGCGCCGCTGCTCGTCGTCCTCGACGACCTGCAGTGGGCCGACCCGGACTCGCTGCACGTCCTGGAGGTCGTGCTCGCCCAGCTGCACGGCAGCAGGCTGCTGCTCGCGCTCACCTGCCGGGAGGAGGCCCTCGGCGCCGCGGCCCTGACCCGGGTGCTGGGGGCCGCCGCCCGGCTGCCCGGCGCCCGCCGGCTGCGGCTGGCCGGCCTGGCCTCCGGCGAGGTGGCCGCGCTCGCCGCCGGGCTCACCGGCGCGCCGCTGGACGACGACGCCGCCCGCGAGCTGGCCGAGCGCTCCGGCGGCAACCCGTTCTTCGTCACCGAGCTGGCCGCGGTCGGCGGGCGGGACGGCGGCGCGGTGCCGGCCGGGGTCCGCGACGTCGTCCGGCTGCGGCTGGACGGGCTGCCGGCACCGGTCCGCGACGTGCTGGCCGCCGCCGCGGTCGCCGGCCGGGAGGTGTCGGTCGCGGTGCTCGAGGCGGCGCTGGACGGCGGGCCGGCCGGCGGCGGGCCGGGCGGCGGCGACCCGGGCGGCGGCGAGCCGGCCGGCGGCGACCCGGTCGGCGGCGCGCTGCGGGCCGGCCTGCTGGTCGAGCCGGCGCCCGGGCGGATCCGGATCGCCCACGACCTGGTGCGCGAGGTGGTGCTGGCCGACCTCGGCCCGGTGCCCCGCGCGGCGCTGCACGGCCGGCTGGCCGACGCGCTGGCCGCCGCCCCGGCCGCGGCCACCGCCGCGGCCGCGATCGCGGTGCACCGCAGCGAGGCGGCCGCCGGCCGGCGCGACGCCGCCGCCGCGCTCGCCTGCCTGCGCGCGGCCCGCGAGGCGCTGGACCGGGCGGGCGTGGAGGAGGCCGCCGCGCTGGCCGGCCGCGGCCTGGCCCACGTGCCCGCGGGCGACGACGCCACCGCCGCCGACCTGCAGCTGATCCGCGGCGCCGCGCTGCGGCTGCTCGGCCTCATCGAGGAGAGCGGCGCCGCCCTGTCCGCCGCCGCCGGCCTGGCCCGCGCGGCCGGGGACGACGACCGGCTGGTGCGCGCCGCCGTCGTCTCCGCCGGCGGCGGGGTGGGCGGCTACTGGGCGATCGTCGGCGCGCTGCAGGCGGCCGACGAGCCGCTGCTGGAGGAGGCGGTCGCGCGGGCGGACGCCGTCTCCCCACCGCTGGCCGCCGCCGCCCTGGCCGCGCTGGGCGTGCGCCGGGCCACCACGGGCCGCCCGGGTGCACCGGAGCTGGCCGCGCGGGCGCTGGCCGCCGCCGGCGACGACCGCGGCGCCCGGGCCCGGGCGCGGGTGGCCGGGTTCGTGGCCCGCTGGACCCCGGCGCACGCGGCCACGCGGGTCGACCTGGCCCGCAGCATGCTGCGGGAGAGCACGGGCGACCCCGTCGCCGAGGCCACGGCGCTGCACCTGCTGCGCTGCGCGCTCACCGAGAGCGTCCAGGCCGACGAGGCCGCGGCCGTCTCCCGCCGGTTCACCGAGCTCGCCCAGCGCCGCGGCGACGGCGACCTGCTGCAACTCGACGCCTGGTGGCACGCCGGGCTCGCCCTGGCCCGCGGCGAGACCGACGAGGCCCGGCGGCTGGCCGACGACGCCGTCCGCGACGCCCCCACCACCTCACCGGCCGCCGCCGACGTCACCCGCATGTCCCGGCAGACGATCGAGGGCATCGCCACCTGGCTGGAGGACCGGCTGCCCACCGTCATGCCGGAGGTGGTCGACCTCGCGACGACGGTCGATCTGGACTGGCTCGGGGTCGTCGCGCTGGCCCACGCCCAGGCCGGCCGGGCCGACGCCGCGTTGGCGGCCGCCGACCGGATGCTGGCCGCACCCGGCGCCGGCATCCGCGAGCCGGTGAAGACGATCCTGCTGGCCGACGTCCACCTGACGCTGGGCGACGCCGGGCGCGCCGCGACGCTCCTGCCGGCGCTGCGCGGCTACGGCGACACCGTCGTCGTGCTGTGGGCCGGCACCACGGTGCTCGGGCCGACGGCGCTCTACCGCGGTGGGGTGCTGGCGCTCACCGGCGACCCGTCGGCCCGCGCCGAGCTCGAGCGGGCCGTCGAGGTCTGCGAGCTGTTCGGCTTCGCGCCGTTCGCCGCGCGGGCGCGGCGGCTGCTCGACGCCTACTGCTGAGCCGCGCGCAGCGGCGGCGGGGTCAGCGGCCCGGCCGGGTCGGCGGTGCGCGCCCAGGCCACCAGCCCGGCGACGTCGACGCCGTGCGGCGGCGCGGCGGCGAACGGCGCGAGGTTGCCCGCCGCCCGGTCCAGCAGCGTGGCCGCGCCGCGCGGGTTGCCGCGGGCCGCGTGGGTCACCCCGACGGCGAGCTGCGCCAGCCCGCGCCACAGCTCCCGCTCCGGTCCGGCGGTGGCCTTCCAGGCGTCCTCCAGCACCTCGTGGGCGTGGAACGGCAGGCCGGTGTCGAGCAGCCGCTGCGCCTCGTCGAGCGCCTCCTCCGGGGTGCGCCGCACCCCCTCCGGCATCCGCTCGACACCCGCGGCCCCGCGCGGCAGCGGCCGGCCCAGCGCGTCGCGGGGACGGGGCGCCTGCCGCGGGTCGGGGGGATCCACCCGGCCATCGTCGTACGAACACGGGGTGAGCGGTCGCCGGCGGGGGTTGTCCTGTCGGTGCCCGCGTGCAGGATGGACGACGAGGACGGCCGGGCACGACGGGCCGCCCCCGCACCGACCCGCGGTCGCCCCGGCGACCGGTCCGGACCTGGAGGGGGTGGGGCCGATGGCCCCCGGAACCGCTCAGCGCCGCGGCGCGCTCGACCTCGACACCGCGTTCGCCGCCGTGGCCGCGGCCGCGCTGCGCGACGGGCCGGTCGGCGCCGTCGGCCTCGAGCTGGAGGGCCACCTCGTCGACCTGGAGCGGCCGGCCGCCCGGGTGCCGTGGGGGCGGGTCTGCGGCGCGCTGGCCTCGGTGCCCCCGCTGCCCGGCGGCAGCCGGCTCACCTGCGAGCCGGGCGGCCAGGTGGAGCTCTCCGGCCCGCCGCTGCCCGGCGTCGCCGCCGCGGTGGCCGCGCTGCGGGCCGACCGGGCGGTGCTCGCCGCCGCCCTGGCCGCCGACCGGCTGGCGCTGGCCCCCGTCGGCGTCGACCCGCTGCGCCCGCCGCAGCGGGTCAACCCCGCGGCCCGGTACGCCGCGATGGAGCGGCACTTCGCCGCCGTCGGCTGCGCCGGCGCGGGGACGGCGATGATGACCTCGACCGCGTCGCTGCAGGTCAACCTCGAGGCGGGGCCCGCCGCCGGCTGGCGCGACCGGGTGGCCCTGGCCCACCAGCTGGGGCCGGTGCTGGTCGCCGTCTCGGCGTCCTCGCCGCTGGCCGGCGGCCGGCCCACCGGGTGGCGGTCGACGCGACAGCAGGTGTGGGGCGACCTGGACCAGGCGCGCTGCGGCCCGCTGTTGCGCGGCGACGACCCGGCCGGGGAGTGGGCGGCCTACGCCCTCGCGGCGCCGGTGATGCTGGTCCGCGACGGGGACGCCGCGGAGCCGGTGCTCGGGCGCGTGGCCTTCTCCGACTGGGTGACCGGCGAGGTGCCGCTGGGCTCCCGCCGGGCGACCGCCGCCGACCTCGACTACCACCTGACCACGCTGTTCCCGCCGGTGCGGCCGCGCGGCTGGCTGGAGATCCGCTACCTCGACGCCGCCCCGGAGCCGTGGTGGCCGGCGCTGGCCGCGGTCACCGCGGTGCTGCTCGACGACCCGGTCGCGGCCGGCCGGGCCGCCGAGGCGAGCGCCCCGACCGCCGGCGCGTGGGACCGCGCCGCCCGCGCCGGGCTGGCCGACCCGGCGCTGCACGCCGCCGCCCGCGGCTGCCTGGCCGCCGCGCTGGACGCCGTCCCCGCCGACCTGCGCGGCGAGGTCGAGGCCCTGGCCGAGCTGGTCGAGCGCGGCACCGACCCGGGCCGGGCGCTGCTCGACGCGCTGCGCGCCGGCGGCCCGGCCGCGGCGCTGCTGGCGGCCACCGGGGAGCAGCGGTGACCGACCCCCGCGAGCGGCTGGCCCGCGACCTGACCGCCGCCCGCGAGCGCACCCTGCTGCTCACCGACCACGACGAGCCCGAGCTGCTGGCCCAGCACACGCCCCTGCTGTCGCCGCTGGTCTGGGACCTCGCGCACGTCGGCCAGCAGGAGGACCTCTGGCTGCTGCGCCGCGGCGACGCCGCCCGCCCCGGTCTGCTGCCGCCCGACGTCGAGGCCCTGTACGACGCGTTCACCCAGCCGCGCGCGGTCCGCGCCCGGCTGCCGCTGCTGCCGCCGGTCGAGGCCCGCGCCTTCTGCCGCGAGGTCCGCGGCCGGGTGCTGGACCGGCTCGAACGGCTGGGCACCGAGGGAGACGGCGACCCCTTCCACTTCGCGATGGTCGTCAGCCACGAGCAGCAGCACGACGAGACGATGCTGCAGGCGCTCGCGCTGCGGCCCGGCCCGCCGCTGCTGGGGGCCGGCGCGCCCCTGCCCCCCGGCCGGCCCGGTGTCGCGGGCACCTCGGTGCTCGTTCCCGGCGGGGAGTTCGTGCTCGGGGTCGACGCGGCCGACGAGCCGTTCAGCCTGGACAACGAGCGGCCGGCGCACACGGTCGACGTCCCGGCCTTCCGCATCGGCCGGGTGCCGGTGACCAACGCCGAGTACGCGGCGTTCGTCGCCGACGGCGGGTACCGCGAGCGCCGCTGGTGGTCCGACCGCGGCTGGTCCCACCGCACCGAGGCCGGGCTCACCGCGCCGATGTACTGGGGCGCCGACGGCACCCGCACCCGGTTCGGGGTGGTCGAGGAGCTGCCGCCGGACGAACCGGTCCAGCACGTCACGTACTTCGAGGCCGAGGCGTACGCCGCCTGGGCGGGCGCCCGGCTGCCCACCGAGGTCGAGTGGGAGAAGGCCGCCGCCTGGGACCCGGCGCGGGGCCGGCGCCGCCGCTTCCCGTGGGGCGACAGCGAGCCCACCCCTGCCCTGGCCAACCTGGACGGCGCCGCCCTGCGCCCCGCCCCGGTCGGCGCCTACCCGGCCGGGGCCTCGGCCACCGGCGTCGAGCAGTTGATGGGCGACGTCTGGGAGTGGACGTCGTCCGACCTCACCCCCTGGCCCGGGTTCCGGCCGATGCTCTACGCCGACTACTCCGCGCCCTTCTTCGGCGGCGACTACAAGGTGCTGCGCGGCGGGTCGTGGGCGGTCGGGGCCTCGATCCTGCGGCCGAGCTTCCGCAACTGGGACCACCCGATCCGCCGGCAGGTCTTCAGCGGCATCCGGCTGGCCTGGTCCGTCGACGGGCCGGACGCCTGATGTGCCGTCACCTCGCCTGGCTCGGCCGGCCGCGCACGCTGGCGTCGCTGGTGCTGGAGCCGCCGTCGTCCCTGCTGGTGCAGTCGTACGCGCCGCGGCGGCAGCGGTACGGCACGGTCAACGCCGACGGCTGGGGCGTGGGCTTCTACGTGCCCGACCGCCCGGAGCCGGCCCGCTGGCGGTCGGCCCGCCCGCTGTGGGGCGACCCGTCGTTCGCCTCGGTCGCGCCGGTACTGCGGTCGGGCTGCGTGGTCGCCGCCGTCCGCTCGGCGACGGTCGGCATGCCGCTGGAGGAGAGCGCCGCCGCGCCGTTCACCGACGGGCGCCGGCTGCTGTCGCACAACGGCCGGGTCGAGCGGGCGGTGCTGCCGCCGGTCCGCGACGCCGAGTCGACGGTGGACAGCGCGCTGCTGGCCGCGCTCGTGTTCGACCGCGGCCTCGACGCGCTCGCCGCCACGGTGGCCGAGGTGGCCGCGGCCGACCCGGCCGCGCGGCTGAACCTGCTCGCCGCCGACGGCACCCGCCTGCTGGCCACCACCTGGGGCGACACGCTGTCGGCGCTGGTCACCGACGAGGGGACGGCGCTGGCCAGCGAGCCCTGGGACGACGACCCCGCCTGGCGCGACCTCCCCGACCGGCACCTCGTCGAGGTCACCCCGGACGGCCTCACCCTCACCCCGATCGGAGCCGCATGACGGTCTCGCTGACCAGCCACCTCGCCCCCGACGCCGCCCGCGCCGCCCTGCGCGCCGACGCCCTGGCCGGGCTCACCGCCACGCCGAAGTCGCTGCCGCCGCGGTGGTTCTACGACGAGCGGGGCAGCGAGCTGTTCGACGCGATCACGCGGCTGCCCGAGTACTACCCGACCCGCGCCGAGCGGGCGGTGCTCGCCGCCCGCGCCGCGGAGATCGCCGCGGCGACCCGCGCCGAGGTGCTGGTCGAGCTGGGCAGCGGGACGTCGGAGAAGACCCGGCTGCTGCTGTCGGCGCTGGCCGGCGCCGGGACGCTGCGCCGGTTCGTGCCCTTCGACGTGGACCCGACGGTGCTGGAGGCGGCCGGCGCGGCGATCACCGCCGAGTACCCCGGCGTCGGCGTCGACGCGGTGGTCGGGGACTTCACCGAGCACCTGTCCCGGCTGCCGCGCGGCGGCCGGCGGCTGGTCGCCTTCCTGGGCTCCACGATCGGCAACCTGGAGCCGGGCCCGCGCGCGGCCTTCCTCGCGGAGCTCGCCGCCGGGCTCGCTCCCGGGGACGCGTTCCTGCTCGGCACCGACCTGGTCAAGGACCCGGCCCGGCTGGTGCCCGCCTACGACGACGCGGCCGGCGTGACCGCGGAGTTCAACCGCAACGTGCTGACCGTGCTGAACCGTGAGCTGGGCGCCGGGTTCGACCCGGCGACCTTCGAGCACGTCGCGCTGTGGGACGCCGGGGCCGAGTGGATCGAGATGCGGCTGCGCTCGACGATCGACCAGGTCGTGGCGGTGCCCGCGCTGGACCTGCAGGTCGCCTTCGCCGCCGGCGAGGAGATGCGCACCGAGGTGTCGGCCAAGTTCCGGCCCGAGGGGGTGGCGGCCGAGCTCGCCGCGGCCGGCCTGCGGCTCACGCACTGGTGGACCGACCCGGACGGCGACTTCGGCGTCTCCCTGTCCGTGCCCGCCTGAGTCGGGCCGGAGGGGCTGCATCCAGCCCTGTCGGGCGCCCGGAAGGAGGGGTGACAACGCAGTCACCCCCTCCCGGAAGGACCCGTCCCATGACCCGGACCCGCTCCCTGGGCCTCGCCGCCGGCGCGGCCGGCGCCGTCACCGCCGCGCTCGTCGCCGGCGCCGGCCCCGCGGCCGCCGAGGAGACGGCCACCGTCTCCGTCCTGCACGCCGTGCCGGACACCCCCGTCGACGTCTACGCCAACGGCGAGCGGCTGATCGACGACTTCCAGCCCGGCACGCTGACCGACCCGCTGCAGCTGCCCGCCGGCAGCTACGACCTGGCGCTGTTCCCGGCCGACGCCGCGGACGGCTCGGGCACCCCGCTGCTGTCGGCGAACGGCGTGGCCGTGCCCGCCGGCGCGAACGCCACCGTCGTCGCGCACCTGAACGCCGACGGCGGCCCGGTGCTCACGCCGTTCGTCAACGACGCCTCCGCCGTCCCCGCGGGGCAGGCCCGGGTCACCGTCCGGCACACCGCCGCCGCCCCCGCGGTCGACGTGCGCGCCGGCGGGCAGGTCGTCGCGCCGGGGCTCGCCAACCCCAACGAGGCCACGCTGGAGGTGCCCGCGGGGACCGTCAGCGCCGACGTCGTCCTCGCCGGGACCGACACCGTCGCCATCGGGCCGGCCGACCTGACCCTGGCCGAGGGCGCCACCACGATCGTCTACGCCTGGGGCTCCCAGGACGCCGGCTACGAGCTCGCCGTCCAGACGATCTCCGGCGGGCACTCGGCTCCCTCCGGCGTCCCCGGCGGCAGCGCCGGCCTGACCGACGACGGCGGGTTCCCCGCGCCGCTGGCGGCCCTGTCGCTGGCCGGCCTCGTCGTCGCCGGGCTGTCGGCCCGCCGGCTGGCCGGCTCGCGGGCCTGACCGGACCCGGACCGGGAGGACCTCGATGCGACCCGCCGCCGCCGGAGCGGCCCTGGGCCTGGCCGTGGCGATCGGTGCGCCGGTCACCTGGCAGCTGACCCGGGAGCCGGCGGCGGCGGGCGCGCCGGTCGAGCAGGTCCTGTCCGCGTCCACCCCGTCGGCGCCGCCGCTCCCCCTCCCGGCGGCGCCGACGGACCCCGGCTCGCTGCCACCCGCCGTCGCCCGGGACGCCGCGCCCGCCCCCGCCGCCGACGCGCCGGCGCCGCAGCGGGTCGCCGTCCCCGCGCTCGGCGTCGACGCGCCCCTCGACCCCGTCGGCGTCGGCACCGACGGCCAGATGGAGCTCCCCGCCGACGTCGACCGGGTCGGCTGGTACCGGTTCGGGCCCGTGCCGGGCGCGCCCGGGTCGGCCGTCCTCGCCGGGCACGTGGACGACGCCGCCCAGGGCCTCGGCGCGCTCGCCCCGCTGCGGGAGGCCGAACCCGGCGACGAGGTGCTCGTCACCGACGCGGCCGGGACGGCGACCCGCTGGCGGGTGGTGGCCCGGGAGCTGATCACCAAGCGGGAGCTGCCGCTGGAGGACCTCTTCGCCCGCGGCGGCCCGCCCCGGCTGGTGCTGGTCACCTGCGGCGGGCCGTTCCTGCCCGAGTACCGCAGCTACCGCGACAACCTCGTCGTGGTGGCGGAGCCCGCGCCGTGACCGAGATCCTGGACCGCCCGGCGGTCGCACCTCGATCAACACCCGGCCGCCGCCCGGCTAGGGTCGAGTTCGTGGCCAACGACGTCGTCCCGCTCCCGGGGGTCGCCCCGGAGCCCGACGACGCCGAGGTCGGCCGCCGCTTCGCCGCGGGCGACGAGCAGGCGCTGGCGATCGCCTACCAGCGGTGGGCCGGGCAGGTGCACGGCATGGCGGTGCGGGCGTTCGGCCCGGGCCCGGACGCCGAGGACGTCACCCAGCAGGTCTTCGTGTCGGCCTGGACCGGCCGGGCCGGCTACCGCCCCGAGTCCGGCCCGCTGCCGGCCTGGCTGGTCGGCGTCTGCCGGCACAAGATCGCCGACACGTGGGCCCGGCGGGACCGCCAGCGCCGCCTCGCCGAGGCCGCGGCCGCCGACGCCGAGGCCCGCCCCGGCCCGTCGGCCGCGCGCCCGCTGGACACCGCGGTCGCCGACCGCGTGCTGCTGCTCGACGAGCTGGACCGCATCGACCAGCCGCAGCGCGGCATCATCGAGCTGGCCTTCTTCGAGGACCTGACCCACGCCCAGATCGCGACCCGGACCGGGCTGCCGCTGGGCACGGTGAAGAGCCACATCCGGCGCACACTGGAGCGCCTGCGCAGCCGGTTGGAGGTGGACGGTGCCGAAGCACTGCACGCCTGAGGACCTCGCGCTGGCCGCCCTCGGCGAGCCGCTGCCCGCCGAGGACGCCGCACACCTGGCCGGGTGCCCGGCCTGCACGGACGAGGTCGCGGGCCTGCGCCGCGGCGTCGAGGCGCTGGCGATCCCCGAGTTCGCCGCCCCCGGCGCCGCCGTCGCCCCGCCGCCGCACGTGTGGACGGCGATCGCCGCGGCCACCGGCGTCCGCGCCGCCCCGCCGGCTGCCGCTCCGTCCCCGCCGGCCGTCCCCGCCGCGGCCGCGCCGGCCGACGACGCGCCCGCGCCGGCCGCCGCCGAGGTGGTGCCGCTGCGCCGCGGGCGGTCGCGGCTGCTCCTGGCCGCCGCCGCGTCGCTGGTCGTCGGCGCCGGGATCGGCGCGGGCGCGGTCGCCCTCGGCGGGGACGACGACGAGGACGACGCCGTCGTCGCGCTCGCCGCCGCCGACCTCGACCCGCTCGACGGGAGCGACTCCTCCGGCCAGGCCGAGGTGGTCGAGCGGCCGGACGGCACCCGCGTGCTCCGGCTGGAGCTCGACGTCGGGGCCGTACCCGAGGACGGCTACTACGAGCTGTGGCTGATCGACGAGGCGGTCCAGGGCATGGTCCCCGTCGGCGTGGTCGACGCCGGCACCGAGGAGCTCGAGCTGCCCGCCGACCTCGACCTGGATGAGTTCCCGATCGTCGACGTCTCGATCGAGCCGCTGGACGGCGACCCGACGCACTCCGGCGTCTCGATCGTCCGCGGCCAGCTGGAGGTCTGACGGGCGCCTCCGGGCCCTCGCCTAGCGTGGAGGCGGTGAGCCTCACCGCCCTCCCGCACGATGACCTCGCCGCCGCCTGGCGCGCCGCCCGCCCCCGCCCGGCCGGCCGGCACCTGGACACCGCGGCCTGCAGCCGGCAGAGCTCGCGGGTGCTGGAGGCGGTCGCCCACCACGCCCGGCACGAGGCCGAGCTGGGCGGGTACGTCGCCGAGGCCACCGCCGAGCACCTGCTCCAGCAGGGCCGGTCGGTGCTGGCCGGCCTGGTCGGGATGGCCGCGGCCGACCTCGCGTTCGTCGAGTCGGCGCAGGCCGCGCTCACCACGCTGCTGGCCGGCTGGCGGCTGCCGGCCGGCAGCCGGGTCGCCGTCCTGCCCGGCGAGTACGCGCCCAACGTCGCGATCCTCCGCGCGGCCGGGCTGACGCCCGTGCCGCTGCCGGTCGATGCCCGCGGGCGGGTCGTGCCCGACCAGCTGGAGCGGCTGCTGGCCGCGGACCCGCCGGCCGCGGTGCACCTCACCCACGTGCCCAGCCACCGCGGCCTGCTCCAGCCCGCCCGCGAGGTCGCCGCGGCGTGCCGGGCGGCCGGGGTGCCGCTGGTCCTCGACGCCGCCCAGTCGCTGGGCCAGGTGGACGCCGACCTGGGCGCCGACGCCGTCTACGGCACCTCGCGCAAGTGGCTGGCCGGTCCGCGGGGCGTCGGCTTCCTGTGCGTGCGGCCGGCGCTGGCCGCGCGGCTCACCCCGGTGCTCGCCGCCCCCGCGGACCTGCCGCCGATGCGGGCGTTCGAGTCGGGCGAGGCACACGTCGCCGGCCGGGTGGGGCTGGTGCTGGCGGTCGGCGAGCACCTCGCGGCCGGGCCGGAGCGCGTGCGGGAGCGGCTGGCCGCCCTCGGCCGGGTCGGCCGGGAGCTGCTGGACGGCGCGGCCGGCTGGCGGGTGGTCGAGCCCGTCGACGAGCCGACGGCGGCCACCACCCTGACCCCGCCCGAGGGCGTCGACGTCGTCGCCACCCGGGTCCGGCTGCTGACCGAGCACGGCATCGTCACCACCGCGATCGGCGTCGAGCGGGCGCCGGGCGAGATGACCGGCCCGGTGCTGCGGGTCTCCCCGCACGTCGACGCCACCGTCGACGACCTGGAGGCGCTCGCCGCCGCCCTCTGACGGCCCCGCTGCAGGCGCCCACCGCGCGAGGCATGGGAAGCAAGCCGCACGTCCTACGCCCGGAGACGCGCGGAGAGCTTCCCGTGCCCGGTCACAGCGGGGCCTGGATCCGCGCCGACACCCGGCGGTGGACGGCGAGCTGCTCGTCGAGCCCGGGGTGCACCGGGACGCCGTCCTCGACCACGAACCGCCCGCCGACCACGGTGTGCCGCGCCGCCACGGGCCCGCAGCGCAGCCAGGCCTCGACCGGGTCCGACAGCGCGCCGGCGAACGCCACGCCCTCCAGCGGCCACACCACGAGGTCCCCGCACGCGCCGACCGACAGCTCCCCGATCTCGCCGGTGCGCCCCAGGCAGGCCGCGCCGCCGCGGGTGGCGATCTCCAGCGCGTCCCGGGCGGAGAACGAGCCGGCGCCGTGCCGCAGCTTGCCCTGCAGCATCGCCGTCCGCGCCTCCAGCCACAGCGACGCCGCGTCCGCCGACGACGAGCCGTCCACGCCCAGCCCCACCGGCGCCCCGGCCGCCCGCAGCTCGGCGACCGGCGCCAGCCCCGAGCCCAGCACCATGTTGGACGACGGGCAGTGCGCCGCCCCGACCCGCGCCGCGCCCAGCCGGGCCACCTCGTCCGGCGAGGGCCAGACGACGTGCGCCAGCCACACCCGGTCGGACAGCCAGCCCACATCGGTGAGGTAGTCGACGGGGCGGCGGCCGAAGGTCTCCAGGCAGAACGCGTCCTCGTCCTGCGTCTCGCACAGGTGGGTGTGCAGCCGGACGTCGAGGGTCTCGGCCAGCTCCGCCGTCCGCGTCATCAGCGACGTCGACACGCTGAACGGCGAGCACGGCGCCAGCGCGATCCGGGTCAGCGCGGTCGGCGAGCGGTCGTGGTGGGCCTCCACCAGCCGCTGCGAGTCGGCCAGGACCTCGTCGTCGTCCTGGACGACGGAGTCCGGGGGCAGCCCGCCGTCCTTCTCCGACAGCGACATCGAGCCGCGGGTGAACTGCGACCGCACGCCGAGGTCGCGGGCGGCCGCGACCTCCGCGGAGATCAGGTCGCCGCCACCGCGCGGGTGCACGTAGAGGTGGTCGGTGGAGGTCGTGCAGCCGGCGAGTGCGAGCTCGGTCAGCCCGACGTAGGCCGACACGTACGCCGCCTCCTCGTCCAGCCGCGCCCACAGCGGGTACAGCGTGACCAGCCAGTCGAACAGGCCGCCGGTGAGCGCGGGGGCGTAGGCGCGGGTCAGGTTCTGGTACAGGTGGTGGTGGGTGTTCACCAGCCCCGGTGTGACCAGGCAGCCCCGCGCGTCGACGGTCCGGACGGCGGCCGGCGGCGGGTCGGCCGGCCCGCCGATCCCGGTCACCACGCCGCCGGTGACCGCCACCCAGCCGCCGGCGAGCTCCCGCCGGGCGTCGTCCACGGTGGCCAGCAGCTCGGCGTCGCGCACCAGCAGGTCGGCGGTGTCCATGACGCGCGATCCTGCCGACGCCGTGTGTCGGCGGCGAGTCGCCGCGCGCGCGGCCGCAACCCCAACGGAACACCGCGGAGCTACCGTGACCGTCCCCGACCGGCGGACGAGAGGCGACGCATGCGGTTCCTGCAGCCCACCACGTGGGCCGAGGCGTTGGAGGCCAGGGCCGAGCACCCGGACGCCGTCGCCATCGCCGGCGGCACCGACGTCATGGTCGCGATCAACTTCGGCCGGCTGCGCCCGCCGCTGCTGCTGGACCTGACCCGGGTCGGCGAGCTGCAGGAGTGGGACACCGAGGACGGCGTGGTGCGGCTGGGCGCCGGCGTCCCCTACGCCCGCGTCATCACCGAGCTCGGCGACCGGCTGCCCGGCCTGGCGATGGCCGCCCGCACCATCGGCTCGCCGCAGATCCGCAACCGCGGCACCGTCGGCGGCAACCTGGCCACCGCCTCCCCCGCCGGCGACGCGCACCCCGCGCTGCTGGCCGCCGACGCGCAGGTCGAGGTCGCCTCGGCCCGCGGCACCCGGCGCATCCCGGTGACCGACTTCTACCGGGGGGTCAAGCGCAGCGCCCTGGCCGACGACGAGCTCATCGCCGCCGTGCTGCTGCGGCCGCCGTCCGGCCCACAGCAGTACAGCAAGATCGGCACCCGCAACGCCATGGTGATCGCGGTCGCCGCCTTCGCGCTGGCGCTGCACCCCGACCGCGGCGCCGTCGGCACCGGCATCGGCTCGGCCGCCCCCACCCCGCGCCGGGCGACCGCGGCCGAGGAGTTCCTCGCCGGCGAGCTGGCCGACACGGGGCTGTGGGGGTCCCGCGCCGAGCTGCCGCCCGCCACCGCCGCCCGCTTCGGCGAGCTGGTCGCCACGGCCGCCTCCCCCATCGACGACGTCCGCGGCACCGCCGCCTACCGCGTCCACGCGCTCTCGGTCATGGCCCGCCGGGCCCTGACGTGGGCCTGGGCCGACTACCGCACCGACTCCCGGACGGAGGCCTGACATGCGCCTGACCTGCACCGTCAACGGCACCACGCAGCAGGTGGACGACGTCTGGGAGGGCGAGAGCCTGCTCTACGTCCTGCGCGAGCGGATGGGCCTGCCCGGCTCGAAGAACGCCTGCGAGCAGGGCGAGTGCGGCTCGTGCACCGTCTACCTGGACGGCGTGCCGGTCTGCTCGTGCCTGGTCGCCGCCGGCCAGGCCGAGGGCCGCGCGATCGGCACCGTCGAGGGGATGGCCACCGACGAGGCGCTGCACCCGGTCCAGCAGGCGTTCCTCGACGCCGGCGCCGTCCAGTGCGGCTTCTGCACCCCCGGCCTGCTCGTGGCCACCGACGACCTGCTCACCCGCGCGCTCGCCGACGGCGGCGGACCGCCCGGCGACGCCGAGATCCGCGAGGCCCTGGCCGGCAACCTGTGCCGCTGCACCGGCTACGAGAAGATCCTCGACGCCGTCCGGCTGGCGGCCGAGCGGATGTCGGAGACGGCCCGATGAGCGCCCCCGCCCGCACCGCCCCCGGGCAGCTCACCGGGACCGGCAGCGGCGGCGTGGGCACCGACGCCCAGCGGCCCGACGGCACCCTCAAGGTCCGCGGCGAGTTCGCCTACGGCAGCGACCTGTGGACCGACGACATGCTCTGGGGCGTCACGCTGCGCAGCCCGCACCCGTACGCCCGCATCCGCTCGATCGACGTCGGCCCGGCGCTGGCCGTCCCGGGCGTGCACGCCGTCCTCACCTCCGCCGACGTCCCCGGCTCCAAGGTCTACGGGCTGGAGCTGGCCGACCAGCCGGTGCTGGCGGTCGACGTCGTCCGCTACCAGGGCGAGCCGGTCGCGCTGGTCGCCGCCGACCACCCGGAGGTCGCGCGGAGCGCGGCGGCGCGGATCGTCGTCGACTACGAGGTGTGGGAGCCGGTCACCGACGCCCGGAAGGCGCTCGGCCACCCCACCTGGAACCAGCTGCACGACTCCTCCGCCCCGGTCACCGAGCTCAGCCGGGAGGCCGCCCACCTGCACCCGGAGGGCAACCTCGTCCGCCACCTGAAGATCCGCAAGGGCGACCCCGCGCCGGCCGCCGACGTGGTCGTGGTGAACGAGTACGAGGTCGGCATGCAGGACCAGGCCTTCCTCGGCCCGGAGTCCGGGCTGGCGGTCCCAGCCGAGGACGGCGGCGTCGAGCTGCACGTGGCCACGCAGTGGCTGCACGTCGACCAGCGGCAGATCTGCTCGGCGCTGGGCCTGCCGCCGGAGCGGGTGCGGCTGACCCTGGCCGGGGTCGGCGGCGCGTTCGGCGGCCGCGAGGACCTCTCCATGCACGTGCACGCCTGCCTGCTGGCGCTGCACACCGGGCGGCCGGTGAAGATGTCGTACAACCGCGAGGAGTCGTTCTTCGGGCACGTGCACCGCCACCCGGCGACGATGCGCTACGAGCACGGCGCCACCCGCGACGGCCGGCTGGTCTACGTGAAGGCGGAGATCTACCTGGACGGCGGCGCCTACGCCTCCAGCACCCCCGCGGTGGTCGGCAACGCCGGGACGATGGGCATCGGGCCCTACGTCGTCCCGAACGTGCACGTCGACTGCTACGGCGCGTACACGAACAACCCGCCGTGCGGCGCCATGCGCGGCTTCGGCTCGGTGCAGACGGCGTTCGCCTACGAGTCGCAGATGGACGCCCTCGCCGCCGAGCTCGGGATGGACCCGGTCGAGCTGCGCTGCCGCAACGCCATGGAGCAGGGCTCGGTGACCCCGAACGGCCAGGTGGTCGACAGCCCGGCGCCGGTGGTCGAGCTGCTGCGCCGGCTGGAGGCCATGCCGCTGCCGGGCCCGGCCCCGGACGACCTCCGGCACATGCCCGGTGGGGTCTCCAACACCACCCACGGCGAGGGCGTGCGGCGCGGGGTCGGGTACGCGGTCGCCTACAAGAACGTCGCCTTCTCCGAGGGCTTCGACGACCACTCCACCGCCCGGGTGCGGATCGAGGTGGTCGGCGGCGAGCCGGTGGTCACCGTGCACACCGCCGCCGCCGAGGTCGGGCAGGGCCTGGTCACCGTCGAGCAGCAGATCGCACGGACCGAGCTCGGCGTCGACCGGGTCGTCGTCCACCCCAAGGACACCCAGGTCGGCTCCGCCGGCTCCACGTCGGCGTCCCGGCAGACCTACGTCACCGGCGGCGCGGTCAAGGCGGCCTGCGAGGCCGTGCGCGGCCGGCTGCTGGAGCGCGCGGCGGCGCTGACCGGCCGGCCCGCCGGCGAGCTGCGGCTGTTCGACGGCGCGGTGGTCGCCGAGGGCCTGGAGCTGCCGCTGGCCGAGGTGCTCGGCGACGACGCGGTCGAGGAGACCCTGGAGTGGCGGCACCGGCCCACCCAGCCGATCGACCCCGAGACCGGGCAGGGGTTCGCGCACGTGCAGTACGCGTTCTCCGCCCACCGCGCGGTGGTCGACGTCGACACCGAGCTCGGCCTGGTCAAGGTCGTGGAGATGGCCTGCACCCAGGACGTCGGCAAGGCCATCAACCCGCAGGCGGTCATCGGCCAGATCCAGGGCGGGACGGCGCAGGGCCTGGGGCTGGCCGTGATGGAGGAGATCCTGGTCCGCGACGGGCGGGTGCAGAACCCGTCGTTCACCGACTACCTGATCCCGACGGTGCTCGACATGCCGCCGATGCGGATCGAGGTGCTCGAGTACGCCGACCCGCACGCCCCCTACGGGCTGCGCGGGGTCGGGGAGGCGCCCAACATCTCCTCCGGGCCGGCGGTGCTCGCCGCGATCCGGCAGGCGACCGGGCTGCCGCTCTCCCGCGTGCCCGTGCGCCCGGAGCACCTCACCGTTGACGGACCCCCCGCCCCCCACCACTCGTGAGCTCGCGGCGGGACCCTGCGGGGGGCCTGACCGCGCTACGCGCGGCGCGCGGTCTCCTCCCAGCGGCGCTGCAGGGCCGCGCGGCCGGCGTCGGTCGGGCGGCCCCACAGCCGCAGCCGGGCCATGCCGCCGTCGGGGAACACGTCCAGCCGCACGCCGGTGACCGCGGCGTCGCCGGGCAGCACGAAGCGGTGGCGGGTGTCGGGCTGCAGCGGCGTGCGCGGCAGCAGCTCGACCGCGCCGCCGTCGGCCGTGGTGCCGGTCAGCCCGGCCGCCCCGGGCGCGTTGCCCAGGAAGTAGGAGGTGTCCAGCTCGGCCAGGGTCACCCGTCCCTCGCAGGCCAGCGCGACGTCGACCCAGTCGTTGCCGTCGTCGCGGCGGCGGGCGGTCTCCCAGCCCTCGCCCATCGACCGGGCGAACCCGCGGCCGAGCAGCTGGTGCGGCGTGCCGTAGAAGGCGTTGCTGACGCCGGTGACCAGCCCGCCGTTCTCCAGCGCGGCCAGGTCCAGCGGGCCGGCGTCCAGCAGCCGCGGATCGGGGACGACCGTGCCGTGCACCCGGAACCGGGCCACGCCGCCGTCGGGGTGGATGGACAGCCGCACGTGGGTCACCCGCGGCGCCGGCGCGACGGCGAAGGCGTTGGCCGTGCCGCCGGCCAGGTCCGACCGCGGCAGCAGCGGGAACCAGTCGGCCCCCGCCAGCGCGGCGGCCGGCGGGTACCCCTCGACGGCGGCGCCCTCCACCGAGGCGCGCGGCGGGAAGTTGCCGAGGAAGTACGCGGTGTCGATCACGACGCCGCTGACCACCCCGGGCGCACCCAGCCGCACGACCGCCCAGTCGCTGCCCGGCTCGCGGCGGCGGCGGGTCTCCCAGCCGTCGTACTCCTTGCCGCGGTGCCCGAACTCGGCCCGGGCCTGCGCCGGCCCGGGGAGGACCAGGTTCTCCTTGGCGGCGAAGAACTCGTCGTTCGCGCTGACCACGGCGCCGCCCAGGGCCCGGCTGGCCAGGTCGGGCAGGCCGAACGGGTCGGTCATGGGGCTCCTCGCTCGGATCGGGTTCCGCTGCGGCGGCGAGGGTAGGGCAGCCGGGTCCCTCGACCCACCGTCCGTCGCCCCCCGGGAGGCACCGTGTCCGAACCCACCGACGACCTGCGCGAGCGGGCCCGCCAGCACGTCGAGCAGCTGCCCGCCGAGACCGCCCTCGGCAACGCCGACCCCGCCGGGGGCGTGCGGGACGACCCGCAGGTGCTCGACGAGGCCGCCCGCGAGGAGGGGGAGCAGTCCAGCTGAGTCACCGGGTCGTCGCTCGGCCGAGCAGCCGGCCGGTCGGCGTCCCGTCCGCCTCCCGCCCGCGCAGCCAGGTGCGCCGCACCACCCCGGTGAGCTCGCGCCCGCGGTAGGGCGTCACCGGGTTGCGGTGCAGCAGCCGGTCGACCGTCCACCGCTCCTCGGGCGCGAAGGCGACCAGGTCGGCGTCCTTCCCGACGGCGATCGCCCCCTTGCCGGTCAGCCCGGCCAGCGCCGCGGGCGCCGCGGACATCCAGCGCACGACGTGGGTCAGCGGCACCCCGCGGGCCCGCGCCCCGCTCCAGACGGCCGGCAGCGCCACCTGCAGCGACGCGATGCCTCCCCAGGCCAGCCCGAAGTCGCCGGCGTCGAGCCGCTTGAGCTCCGGCGTGCAGGGCGAGTGGTCGCTCACGACCAGGTCCACGTGGCCGTCGGCCAGCGCCGCCCACAGCGCCTCCCGGTGCCAGACCTCGCGGATCGGCGGGCAGCACTTGTAGGCGGTGTCGCCGTCGGGCACCTCCTCGGCGGCGAAGGTCAGGTAGTGAGGGCAGGTCTCCACGGTGATCCGCACGCCCTCGGCGCGGGCGGCGCGCAGCAGCGGCAGGGCGTCGGCGTCGGCCAGGTGGACGACGTGGCTGCGCGCGCCGGTGTCCCGGGTCGCCGCGACGAGCCGGCCGATCGCGGTCTCCTCGGCCGCCTCCGGGCGGGAGGCCAGGAACGCGGCGTAGCTGGCGCCGGCGGGCTCGGGGGCGGCGGCGATGACGTCGGCGTCCTCGGCGTGCGCGATCAGCAGGGCGTCCAGGCCGGCCAGCTCGGTCAGGGCGGCGCGGAGCCCGGCGTCGTCCAGCGGCGGGAACTCCGGGACGCCGGAGTCGAGCAGGAAGCACTTGAAGCCCACCACGCCGGCCTCGTGCAGCGGCCGCAGCTGGTCGACGTTGCCGGGCACCGCGCCGCCCCAGAAGGCGACGTCGACGGCCACCTGCCCGCGGGCCACCTCCTGCTTGACGCGCAGCGCGTCGAGCGTCGTGGTGGCCGGCACGGAGTTCAGGGGCATGTCGACGATCGTGGTGACGCCGCCGGCCGCCGCGGCGCGGGTCGCGGTGGCGAAGCCCTCCCACTCGGTGCGGCCGGGCTCGTTGACGTGCACGTGGCTGTCGACCAGCCCGGGCAGCAGCACCTCGTCGTCGGCGAGGGTGACCGCGCCCGCGGGCGCGTCGTCGAACGCGGTGACGGCGGTGACGACGCCGTCCTCGGTGTGCACCGCCGCGGCCCGCTCGCCGTCGGGCAGCACCACCCGGCGGGCCCGCACCACCAGCCGGTTCACGCCACCTCCTCGCCCGCCCCGCCCAGGGCCTCCACCGCGCGCACCACCCGGTGCAGCTCGCTGCCCCAGGCGGTCGCCGACCACCCGCCGTCCAGTGGCAGCCGCACGGCATCGTCCCCCGTCGCGACCGGGAGCGCCGCCCCGACCGACACGGTGGCCGCGTAGGCGCGCGGCGCGACCGGCGGCAGCCAGCCCGGCGCGCCCGGCCCCAGCGCCACCGTGGTGTGCAGCAGCGGCCGGCCGGCCCGCTCGACGCGGGTGGTGCCGGTCCAGCGGCCGGGCTCCTCCCCGGCGCGGCCGAGCAGCACCTGCTCGACCGCGGTGAGCGTGGCCCCCTCGGCGAGCTCCGCGACCAGCTCGGCGCGGTGGTGGGCGCCCGCGGCGACCACCGTCGGCTCGGGCGCCAGCGTCAGCGACCCGCCGACGACGGCGTGCACCCGCTGCACCGACGGTGCCGCGCCCTCCCGGGCCGGCAGCGCGACCGCCGCCGCGACGGTGTGCACGGCCAGCCGCGCGCCCTCCGCCACGACGAGGGACACCTCTGCGTCGTCCCCGCCGAGCGGGCCGAAGGCGGTCGCGACCAGGTGCACCGAGGCCGGACCGGTGCGGCGGACCGCGAGCTGCCCGCTCGCCCGGACCACGGGCAGCACGGTGCGGCCGCCCGGCCCCGGCCGGGCGACCACCTCGACCCGGGTCCTCACACCGGCGTCCTCGCCCGCGCCCGCACCTGCTCGCGCACCCACTCGGCCACCTCGGCCGCCGTCGGGTCCTCGCGCAGCGAGATCAGCAGGGTCGGCTTCTCCCCGCGGACCACGGCCGAGTCCCGGCGCATCACGTCGAGGTCGGCGCCGACCAGCGGCGCGAGGTCGGTCTTGTTCACCACGAGCAGGTCGCTGGCGGTGACGCCCGGCCCACCCTTGCGCGGCACCTTGTCCCCGCCGGCGACGTCGATGACGAAGATCTGCACGTCGACCAGGCCGTAGCTGAAGCTGGCGGTCAGGTTGTCCCCGCCCGACTCGACGAGCACGAGCTCCAGCCCGGGGTGGCGGGCCTCGAGCAGCTCGACGGCGTCGAGGTTGGCGGTGATGTCGTCGCGGATCGCGGTGTGCGGGCAGCAGCCGGTCTGCACCGCCTCGATCCGGTCGTCGGGGAGGACGGCGTTGCGGCGCAGGAAGTCGGCGTCCTCGGTCGTGTAGATGTCGTTGGTCACGACGGCGAGGTCGTACTCCGTGCCGAGAGTGCGGCACAGCGCGGCGGCCAGCGCCGTCTTGCCGGAGCCGACCGGGCCGCCGAGGCCGACCCGCAACGGCCCGCCGTGGCGGTGGCCGTGCTCGTACGGGTCGACGTAGTCGTCGAGGTTGTGGTCAGGCGGCACGGGGACTCCTGTTCACGAGGCGAAGTAGCGGTCGCTGCGGACGGTGTGGACCTCGGCGAGGAGGTCCAGCAGGGGGTCGGTGTCGGCGGGCAGCCGCCCGGCGGCCACCTCGTCGACGGCCCGGGCGGCCACGGCGTCCACCTCGGGCGAGAGCCGCGCGGTCACGGCGGCGACGGTCAGCGGGTCCATGGCCAGCAGCCGCTGCGCCGCGGTGGCCGGGCCGCTGATCGCCAGGTAGGCGGCGGCCGCGGCGGCGTCCCGGGCGGTCAGCCCGCCGGCCGCGGCGGCCACGCCCAGGGCGACCGGGTGGTGCGGGGCGGGCGGCAGCGCGTCCCACACCGGCGAGGGCCAGGCCCGCCGGCCCACCCGGACCAGCCCGCGGCCCTGCTGTCGCGAGGCCGCGCGCAGCGCCGGGGACGGCGTCCGCGCGTCGGCCTCGGCGTCGAGCCGGAGGAGATCCGACGAGGCGGGGCCGGGAGGGCTCCCCGAGGACGACAGAGTCGTCGCGGCCGCGAGCCCGGCGGCCACGGCGCCGGCGGTCTGCAGCCGGCGGCGCAGGAACGTCGCGAGGGAGCCCGGGTCGTGCACGTACCCGGCCGCGATCGCCTGCTCGACGCCGCCGGAGTGGGTGTGCCCGCCGGCGGGGAGCCGGGAGTCGGCGAGCGTGAGGAGAGCAGCGGTCATCAGAAGAGGAAGTACCGCTGCGCCATCGGCAGCTCGCGCACCGGCTCGGGCTCCCACACCTCGCCGTCCACGGTGACCGTGAACGTGTCCGGGTCGACCCGGATCTCCGGCAGCGCGGTGTTCTCCGGCATGTCGGCCTTGGTCAGCCGGCTGGTGTCGGTGACCGCGGCCAGCCGCCGGTCGACGGCCAGCCGGTCGGCCAGGCCCGCCTCGAGCGCCGCCGGCGCCACGAAGTGCAGCGACGTCCGGGCCGGCACCCGCCCGTAGGCGCCGAACATCGGCCGCGGCAGCACCGGCTGCGGTGTGGGGATGGAGGCGTTCGCGTCGCCCATCTGCGCCCAGGCGATGACCCCGCCCTTGAGGACGGCGTGCGGCCGCACCCCGAACAGCTTCGGGTCCCACAGCACCAGGTCGGCGAGCTTGCCCGGCTCGACCGAGCCGACCTCGCCGTCGATGCCGTGCGCGACCGCGGGGCAGATCGTGTACTTGGCGACGTACCGGCGGGCCCGCAGGTTGTCCGCCGCACCGTCGCCGGCCAGGGACCCGCGCTTGCGCTTCATCACGTGCGCGGTCTGCCAGGTGCGCAGCACGACCTCGCCGACCCGCCCCATCGCCTGGGCGTCGGAGCCGATCATCGAGATCGCGCCGATGTCGTGCAGGAGGTCCTCGGCGGCGATCGTCGTCGGCCGGATCCGGCTCTCGGCAAAGGCGAGGTCCTCGGGCACGGAGCTGTCCAGGTGGTGGCAGACCATGAGCATGTCGAGGTGCTCGTCGAGCGTGTTCACCGTGTGCGGCCGGGTCGGGTTGGTGCTCGACGGCAGCACGTTCGGGTGCCCGGCGACGGTGATGATGTCCGGCGCGTGCCCGCCCCCGGCCCCCTCGGTGTGGTACGCGTGGATGCTGCGGCCGGCGATGGCGGCGAGGGTGTCCTCGACGAAGCCGGCCTCGTTCAGGGTGTCGCTGTGCAGGGCGACGGGGACGCCGTGTTCGCCGGCGACGGTCAGCGCCGCGTCGATCGCCGCGGGCGTCGAGCCCCAGTCCTCGTGCAGCTTGAACCCGCTGGCGCCGGCCCGCAGCTGCTCGACCAGCGAGGCCCGCGAGACCGTGTTGCCCTTGCCCAGCAGCGCGACGTTGACCGGCCACGGGTCCATCGCCTCGAGCATCCGGGCCAGGTACCAGTCGCCCGGGGTGATCGTGGTGGCCTTGGACCCCTCGGCCGGGCCGGTGCCGCCGCCGATCAGTGTGGTGACGCCCGACCCGAGCGCCGTCGGCACGATCTGCGGGCAGATGAAGTGCACGTGGCAGTCGATCCCGCCGGCGGTGAGGATCCGCCCGTTGCCGGCCAGCACCTCGGTGCCCGGCCCGATGACCAGGTCCGGGTGGACGCCGTCCATCGTGTCCGGGTTGCCCGCCTTGCCCAGCGCCACGATCCGCCCGTCGCGGACGCCGACGTCGGCCTTGACGATCCCCCAGTGGTCCAGCACGACGGCGCCGGTGATCACCAGGTCGGGCGCGCCGTCGGCGCGGGTGGCGCGGCCCTGGCCCATCGACTCGCGGATCACCTTGCCGCCGCCGAACACGGCCTCCTCGCCGGCCCGTCCGGGCCCGCCGCTGCGGTCCTCCTCGACCTCGATCAGCAGGTCGGTGTCGGCCAGCCGGATGCGGTCCCCGGTGGTAGGGCCGTAGAGCTGCGCGTAGCGCTCGCGGGACAGCTGCACCATCAGCCCAGGCCCCCCTCGCTGGTGAGGCCCGGGACGACGCGCGCGCCGGCCAGCGGCACGAGGGTCACGGTGCGGGTGATGCCGGGCTCGAACCGGACGGCGGTGCCGGCGGCGATGTCGAGCCGGTGACCGTGCGCCGCGGCGCGGTCGAAGCGCAGCGCCCGGTTGGCCTGGGCGAGGTGGAAGTGCGAGCCGACCTGCACGGGGCGGTCGCCGGTGTTGGTCACCTCGAGCTCGATCCGCGGCGCCCCCTCGAGGGTCTCGATGGACCCCTCCGCCGGGATCACCTCGCCGGGCACGATCCCGCTCACGGGATGGGGTGGTGGACGGTCACCAGCTTCGTCCCGTCCGGGAAGGTCGCCTCCACCTGCACCTCCTCCAGCAGCTCGGGGACGCCGTCCATCACGTCGTCCCGGGTGAGGACGGTGCGTCCGGACTGCATGAGCTCGGCGACCAGGACGCCGTCCCGCGCGCCCTCGAGCACGTGGTCGGTGACGATCGCCGTCGCCTCCGGCAGGTTCAGCCGCAGCCCCCGGGCCCGGCGGCGCCGCGCCAGCTCGGCGGCGTAGGAGAGCAGCAGACGTTCCTGCTCGTGCGGGGACAGGTGCACGCGGGAGACCTCCGGACGTGGGCGGAGCCCGGACGCTAACCCGGCCGGATGACAGCCGTGTTGCGTCGTTCACCCGCCCGCCGCTCGATCCCTGATGCGCTGCCGGCAGGACTGGCCCTCGAGCCGGCCCGGCCGGTCTAGCGGGTGCGCCGAGGCGGCAGGACCGGGTCGTTCGTGCGGCGCGGGCGCACCCGCTGGGCTCTCCCGCCCGCTGCAGGGCGGTGTGGCGGTTGCGCGCCGGTGTTCGTTGCCGGGGAATGCGAAAGGGCCCCAGCCGGCTGGCTGGGGCCCTTTCGGGAATGGTTGTCCGGCGGTGTCCTACTCTCCCACCCCGTCTCCAGGGCAGTACCATCGGCGCTGAGAGGCTTAGCTTCCGGGTTCGGAATGGGACCGGGCGTTTCCCTCTCGCCATGACCGCCGTAACGCTGTGAACTTGTCCGACCCACATCCACGTGTGTGGGGGTCGTTCGTTCAGAGCTGCACAGTGGACGCTTGTTCTTCACCGCGGTGTTCGTGGTGTGAAGTGGGTTGTGTGGTCAAGCCCTCGGCCTGTTAGTACCGGTCA
>NZ_JBJGZO010000027.1:0-65416 GCF_054050575.1 Blastococcus sp. SYSU D00868 | reverse complement strand
GCGCGCGACGAGGTCACCGCGCTCAGCGACGGCTACCGGGCCGAGGCCTACGCCGGGCTGCGGGCCGAGCAGCTCGGCCGCGCCGACCTCGCCGGGCACCGGGTGGAGGTGGTCGACAACTGGTCGCGGGGGGGGGGGGCCCCCCCCCCCCCCCCCCCGCCCCCCCCCCCCCCCCCCCCCCCCCCCCCCCCCCCCCCCCCCCCCCCCCCGCGCCCCCCCCCCGCCCCCCACGGCGTTCGTCAGGGGTGGGCGCGGACCGCGAGCAGGGCGACGTCGTCGTCGGTGTGGCCGGCCACGAGCCGCTCGAGCACCTGGTCGCACACCGCCTCGAGGGGCCGCCCGGCGAGATCGCCGAGGACGGTGACCAGCTCGGCGATGCCCTCGTCGAGGTCGCGGTGGCCGTGCTCGACCAGGCCGTCGGTGTAGAGCAGCAGCGTGTCGCCGGGTGCGAGCGCGGCGTCGTGGTCGGTCCGCGGTCCGGGCGCCTCGGTGCCCAGCAACCGCTCCGGCGCCCCGGCGAGCACCCGCACCGCGCCGTCCGGGCGGGCCAGCAGCGGGGGCAGGTGGCCGGCCGAGGACCAGCGCAGGCGGCGCCGTCCCGCGGCGTCCGATCCGGCGGGCTCGATGCGAGCGACCAGCGCCGTGGCCAGCGCGTCCACGCCCAGATCGGCCAGCAGCCGGTCGACCCGGTCAAGCGTCCGCGCGGGGCCCTCGGTGCGGTCGCAGGCGATCGTCCGCAGCATGCTGCGCAGCTGCCCCATCGCGGCGCTGGCGGCGACGTCGTGGCCGACGACGTCGCCGATCACCAGCACGGTCGCGCCGGCCGAGTGGAAGGCGTCGTACCAGTCGCCGCCCACCTGCTGGTACGCCGCGGCCGGCCGGTAGCGGACGGCGATCTCCAGGCCCTCCAGTCGCGGCGGAGGGGTGAGCAGGCTCTGCTGCAGCGTCGCCGCGACCTGGAGCTGCCGGTGGTACAGGCGGGCGTTGTCCAGCGCCAGCGCGCCCCGGCGGGCGACCTCCACCGCGGTGGCGATCTGGATCTCGGTGTGCGGCGGGCGGGGCCGGGCGTTGAGCAGGGCGAGTGCACCGAGCGTCTCGCCGCGGCTGCGCAACGGCACGATCAGGCAGGAGGTGGTGGCCAGCCGGCGCCAGGCGGCGCGCACCTCGGCGGTGGGCAACGTGGGCGCCACCAGCTCCTCGTCGAGCGTCGTCAGGTGCACCGGCGCACCGGACACCAGCGCCTCGACCAGCACCGCATCGCCGGCGGCGCGCAGCCGCCCGGTCAGGTAGGTGGCCAGGTCGGCCCGCCGGGCGGGGTCGCGGTGGGCCCAGGCGTCCTCGCGGAAGCGCCCGTCCTCCCCACGCAGCCCGACGAACGCCCAGTCGCACAGCCGGGTCACCACCAGCTCGGCCAGCCGGGCCGCGGTGTCCCCGCTGTCCAGCGTGGCGATCAGCGTCTCGCTGACCTCGGCCAGGAAGCGCAGCCGGTCGGCGCCGTCGTCGGATCCGCCGGCGGCGCGGGAGGCGGCGGCGCCGCCGTCGGGCCGGTGGTCGGTGGCGCGCGCCGTGACGTGCAGCAGGTCGTCGGCGGTCACCGCGGACGCCTCCAGCCAGCGGCCGGTCGGCGGGTAGAAGCCCGCCCAGGTCACCGGCGCGCCGCTGCTGCGGCCGCGGAGCAGGAACGCGTGGAAGAACGTCCCGCCGAGCTCGGGGAGGGCCACCCAGATGTTGCGGCCGACCAGGTCCGACGGGGGCCGGCCGAGCAGTCGCGCGATGGCGTCGTCGACGTGCCGGATGGTCCAGTCGCGGTCGAACACCGCGACCCCGTCCGGTCTCGCCCCGGGCGGCACGGCGACCCGCGGAGCAGCGGCTGTACCCACCGCGACCTCGACTCTCCCGGCCCGGCCCCGGCTGCATGAGGCAGGTCGGAGGTTACGACGGCGGCGGTCACGAATCGAGTGCCAGCGCGACCGGCCCCGGCCGTGAATCAATCGCCGCCGGACGTGCCCCGGCCCAGCGCCGTCAGGCGCTCGTCCCGCGCCGCACACAGCAGCCGCTCGACGCGCGGGTCGGCGAGCACCTCGGCGGAGCGGACCGGGATCTTCCGGAACGACGTCCCGGTGCCCTCCAGCAGGCCGTCGGGGTCGGGCAGCCCGGCGCCGTGGTTGAACCCGAGGTTCAGGTGCCGGGCGTACACGTCCAGGTAGGCGTAGTGCTCGCTCATCTTCCTCGGGCCGACGCCGTAGCCGACCGTCCGCTGGTGAGGCCACACGACGCGGACGACGTCCGGGTCGACCCGGCGGACCAGGGCGTCGGCGGCACGCACCAGGCCGGAGACCTCGGGGCCCGCGGCGGCGAGCAGCTCCTCGAGGTCTCCGGTCCCGGCCACGGTCCCATCCTCGCCCGCCGCCCCCACCGCGGGGACGCGGTGTCAACACCGTTCCGCGGTCGGCACGAGAACTACGCCCATGGCGAGATCGGCCGTCTCGGCGGCGACCGGGAATGGCCGGACGGCCAGGATCCGGGAGTACGAGAAGACCCCGGACGGAAGAGGTCGAGCAGGATGAACGGAAGTGACCAGGCCGGTTCCCGGGCCCCCGGGCTCTCCGCCGGCGCGACGGGCACCAGCCTCTCGGACGCCGTCCACGAGCGGCTGCTCCGCGAGCGCGTCGTGTTGCTGGGCCGCGAGGTCGACGACGAGATCGCCACCCAGCTGAGCGCCCAGATGCTGCTGCTCGCGGCAGAGGACCCCGGCCGCGACATCCACCTGTACGTCAACTCGCCGGGTGGGTCGGTGAGCGCCGGCCTGGCGCTCTACGACACGATGCGCTTCGTCGACTGCGACGTCGCCACGTACTGCATCGGGATGGCCGCGTCGATGGGGCAGTTCCTGCTCACGGCGGGCACGCCGGGCAAGCGCCACTCCCTCCCGCACACCCGGATCATGATGCACCAGCCCTCCGCCGGCGTCGGCGGGACGCAGTCCGACATCACCATCCAGGCCGACATGCTCCGCCGGCTGAAGCAGCAGGTGAACGAGCTGCAGGCGAGCCACTCCGGGCAGCCCGTGGAGCAGATCGAGGCCGACTCCGACCGGGACCGCTGGTTCACCCCGGACGAGGCGCTCCGGTACGGCCTGATCGACCACGTCGTCGCCTCCGTGGGCGCGCTCCCCGCCCCGGCCCGCGGCTGAGGGTCACCGCTCCGCGGACGCCGAGCCGCCGGCCGGCGCCAGCGACTGGGCGCCGATCACCGCCAGCATCTCGAGCTTCTCGTGGCTCTCGGTGCCGGGGACGGCGGTGTAGACCATCAGCCGGTGGGCCTGGTCCGGGTCGATCAGCGTCTGGCAGTTCAGCTCCAGCCGACCGACCTCGGGGTGCTGGTAGCGCTTGACGTCCCCGGGGTGGACACCGATCTCGTGGGCCTCCCACAGGGTGCGGAACTCCTCGCTCTGCCGGAGCAGGAGGTCGGCCAGGTGCGCCGCCCGCGACCCCGGGCCCCGCATCGTGGCGATGGCGCGCAGCCCCGAGGCGTACATGCGGGAGAGGAAGTCGTGGTCCTCCGCCACGTACAGCTCCCGGGACGACGGGTCGGTGAACCAGCGGTAGCCCCGGCTTCGGGCCGGCCCGGTGAACCGGCTCGCGTCGCCGGTGAGGGCCACCGCGGGCGGGGTCTGGCGCAGCGTCTCGCCCAGCTCGGTGACGATCTCGGCGGGGGTGTCGCCGAGGCGGTCGAAGATCCGCAGCAGCCCGGGGCTGACGTGCTCGCTGCTCGCCCCGCGCGGCGGCGGCTGGTGCCCGACCAGCCGGAACAGGTGGTCGCGCTCGTCGAGGGACAGGTGCAGCCCCATCGCGATCGAGGAGACCATCTGCTCCGACGGCTGCGGCCCGCGCTCCCGTTCCAGCCGCGCGTAGTAGTCGGCCGACATGTGGCACAGCGCCGCGACCTCCTCGCGCCGCAGCCCGGCCGTCCGGCGGCGGGGGCCGCGGGGGAGCCCGACGTCCTCGGGCTGCAGCGACTCCCGGCGGCGGCGCAGGAAGTCCGCCAGCCCGGCGCGATCGATGGCCACGGGGTCTCCTCGGGTGGGCGCGTGCCCACCCGGCCGGGCGGCACGGCCCTGTTCCTACCGGCGCGGCGCCGGCTCAGCCACGGCCTGCCGATCCCCCTCTCGGCGGCCCCGGAGAGGGGGATCGACGGGTCCTGCCTCGCGGCGGCGGGACGCGTGACGGTGGGAGCACGGCGCGATGAGCGCACCCACGAGAGAGAGGCCCAGCGATGGCCCGCACGACGATCGACGTCCCCGTCCCCGACCTGTCGGGGAAGCGCGCCGTGCTCACCGGCGGCAGCGACGGCATCGGACTGGTCCTCGCCCGCCGCCTGGCCGCGGCCGGGGCGGACCTGGTCCTCCCGGTCCGCAACCGCGGCAAGGGCGAGGCGGCGGCCGCGGAGATCCGGGCCCGCGTCCCCGGGGCCCGCGTCATCCTGCACGACCTCGACCTGTCCTCGCTCGCCTCGGTCGCCGCGTTCGCCGGCGAGCTGCTCGCCGAGGGCCGGCCGGTCGAGGTCCTCGTCGACAACGCCGGCGTCATGACGCCCCCCGAGCGGCGGACGACGGCCGACGGCTTCGAGCTGCAGTTCGGCACCAACCACCTGGGCCACGTCGCCCTGGTGGCGCACCTGCTGCCGCTGCTGCGCGCCGGCGGTGCCCGCGTGACGACCCAGATCAGCGTCGCGGCCAACCGCAACGCGATCAACTGGGACGACCTGCAGTGGGAGCGCTCGTACGACGCGTTCGGCGCCTACAGCCAGTCCAAGATCGCCGCCGGCCTGTTCGGCCTGGAGCTGGACCGGCGCAGCGCGGAGCTCGGCTGGGGGATCACCAGCACCATCGCCCACCCCGGGGTCGCCCCGACGAACCTGCTCGCGGCCCACCCCGAGATCGGCCGAGCGGAGGAGCCCCGCGAGATCCGCCTGATCCGCCGGCTGTCGAGGCTGGGCATCGCGGGGACGCCGGAGACGGCCGCCCTGCCCGCCCTGCTCGCCGCGACCTCCCCGGACGCCGCGGGTGGCCGGTTCTACGGACCCCGCCGGTTCGGGCACATCAGCGGACCGCCGGCCGAGCAGGCGCCCTACCGCAGGCTGCGCAGCCCCGAGGACGCCCGGCGCATCTGGCGGCTGTCGGAGCAGCTGACGGGCCTGTCGTTCCCCGGAGGCCCGGGCGGGGACGACCGCCCGGCGCGGGGTGTGGCCGGCGACTCGCGCCTCCCGGCCTGACGGTGGTCGCCGGCACCGCGTCCGGGGCCTGCGCGGCCGCCGCGGTCGCGGTGGTCGCCCTCGTGCTCGTGGCCGAGGCGGGCCTGCTCGTCGGCGTCGTCCTGCCGGCCGGGTCGCTGGTCCTCGGGCTGGGCGTCCTGGCCGGCGCGGGCGCCGTCCCCGGGCCGCTGGCCGCGACGAGCGCCGCCGCCGGCACGGTGCTGGGCGCGGCCCTCGGTCACCGCGCGGCCCGCCGGCGGCCGGTCCGGCGTCGACCGCTGCTCCGGCTGCCCGCGCCGGTGCGACGGCTGGCCGACCGGGCGACGGCGCCGTGGCGGGGAGCCGTCGGGCGCCGTCCGGTGCGGGCCGCGGCGGCGGCGCAGTTCGTCGCCGGGGCGCGCACCCTGGCGCCCCGGCTCGCCGCCGCCGAGGGCGTGCCCGTCGCGACCATGCTGCGGGGCACCGTGCCCGCCGCGGTGGCGTGGGCCGGCGGCCTCGTGGCGGGCGGCGCCCTCGCCGGCGCCGCGCTGCCGCTGCTGCGCGACGCGCTCCCGGTCGCCGGGCTGGTCCTCGTCGCCGGGGGCGGCGCCTGGCTGCACCTGCGCCGCCGCGGCGAGGCGCGGCGGCCGTGACGGTCAGCCGTCCGCGCGGCGGTGCATGCCGGACCGGCCGGCGCCGGCGGCCGCCCCGGTGCGCAGCAGGGGCAGCGCGCGCAGCGGTACCAGCCGCGACAGGACGACGACGCTGGTCGACCGGACCACGCTCGAGGACCGGTCGAGCTGGACGAGGGTGCGCTGCAGCGCCTCGTGCGAGCTCGCGGCCACCCGGCACAGGACGTCCGAGCTGCCCGTGGTCGCGTGCGCCTCGAGCACCTCGGGGATGGCCTCCAGGTCGCGCTGCACCGCCTCGATCGCCCCCTGCGAGATCTCCAGCGTCACGAACGCCTCCACGCCGAAGCCGGCCGCGCGCACGTCGATCTCGGGGCCGTAGCCGGTGACCACGCCGGCGTCCTCGAGGCGCTGCAGCCGCGCCGAGACGGTGCCGCGCGCGACCCCGGTGATCCGGGACAGCTCGAGCACCCCGGCGCGGCGGTGCTCGCGCAGCGCCTCCAGCAGCGCCACGTCGAGGGCGTCCAGCGTCGTCCCGTCGGCCATCCGGCCCCTCCGTTCGTCCGTCCGCCAACTGGTCACGGAGACCAGCACCAGCACCTCACAGCTGCCCCTGCTGGACAGCCGGCGCAGTTGCAGGGGTACCGGTTGCCCAGCAGCGTGCCCGGGTGTGTCCTGCGTCGCAAGACACCCGCGGCGATGGGGAGGACCGGCATGACCCTCGAGCAGGCACTCGCCGACGAGCGCGCGGCGCAGCTGGACCCCGAGCAGCTCCGGCAGCTGGTCGGTCTGGTCGACCACGACCCCTCCGCCGATCCCTTCCCGGTGTCGGGGTGGGACTCGCTGGTGTGGGTGGTCGGCAACGCGACCCAGGCGGCGCACTTCTACCAGTCGGCGTTCGGCATGGAGCTGGTCGCGTACTCCGGCCCGGAGACCGGCAACCGCGACTCCGTCGCGTACGTGCTGCGGTCCGGGGCGGCGCGGTTCGTGCTCACCGGCGCGTACGACCCGGCCAGTCCGCTGGCCGACCACCACCGCCGGCACGGCGACGGCATCGTCGACATCTCGCTGACGGTGCCCGACGTCGACCGCTGCATCGCCCACGCTGCGGCGTCCGGCGCCACCGTGCTCGAGCAGCCGCACGACGTCACCGACGAGCACGGCACCGTGCGCATGGCGGCCATCGCGGCCTACGGCGACACCCGGCACACGCTCGTGGACCGGTCCCGGTACTCCGGCCCGCACCTGCCCGGCTTCGTGGCCCGCAGCTCCACCCACGTCCGGCGCCCCGGCGCGCCCGCGCGGCTGTTCCAGGCCATCGACCACGTGGTGGGCAACGTCGAGCTCGGCGCCATGGACGAGTGGGTGGCCTTCTACAACCGGGTCATGGGCTTCACCAACCTCGCGGAGTTCGTCGGCGAGGACATCGCCACCGAGTACTCGGCGCTGATGAGCAAGGTCGTCGCCAACGGCAACCACCGGGTGAAGTTCCCGCTCAACGAGCCGGCACCGGGCAAGAAGCGCTCCCAGATCGACGAGTACCTGGAGTACTACGGCGGCCCCGGCGCCCAGCACGTGGCCCTGGCCACCGGCGACATCCTGGGCACGGTGGACGCCCTGCGCGCCGAGGGCATCGAGTTCCTCGCCACCCCGGACTCCTACTACGAGGACCCGGAGCTGCGGGCGCGGATCGGCGAGGTGCGGGTGCCGATCGAGGAGCTGCAGTCGCGCGGCATCCTGGTCGACCGCGACGAGGACGGCTACCTGCTGCAGATCTTCACCAAGCCGACCGGCGACCGGCCCACGGTCTTCCTCGAGCTCATCGAGCGGCACGGTTCGCTCGGGTTCGGCAAGGGCAACTTCAAGGCCCTGTTCCAGGCCATCGAGCGGGAGCAGGCTCGGCGCGGGAACTTCTGAGCGGGCGCGCGGCAGGGGAGCGGTCATGGCCTTCTACCGGCGGGTGGGCGAGGTCCCGCCCAAGCGGCACACGCAGTTCCGCCGTCCCGACGGCGGGCTGTACTCCGAGGAGCTCGTCGGCGAGGAGGGCTTCTCCTCGGACTCCTCGCTGCTCTACCACCGCGGCGTGCCGTCGGCGATCGTCGACGCGCGCCCGTGGGAGCTGCCCGACCAGACGCTGACCCCCAACGCGCCGCTGCTGCCCCGGCACCTGCGGCTGCACGACCTCTTCCCGGGCGAGGAGCACAAGGCGGTCGACCCGGTCACCGGCCGGCGGCTGGTGCTGGGCAACGCCGACGTCCGCATCTCGTACGCGGTCAGCTCGCTGACCAGCCCGTACTACCGCAACGCCACCGGCGACGAGTGCGTCTACGTCGAGCGCGGCGCCGCGGTGCTGGAGACGACGTTCGGCGCGCTGGAGGTCGGGCCGGGCGACTTCGTCGTCGTCCCGCGGGCCACGACCCACCGCTGGGTGCCCACCGGCGACGAGCCGCTGCGCACCTACGCCGTCGAGGCCAACTCGCACATCAGCCCGCCCAAGCGGTACCTGTCCCGGTACGGGCAGTTCCTCGAGCACGCCCCCTACTGCGAGCGCGACCTGCGGGCCCCGGCCGAGCCGCTGCTGGGCGAGGGGCGCGACGTCGAGGTGTACGTCAAGCACCGCGGCCCGGGCCCGGGCGGGCTGGCCGGCACCGTGCACGTCGTCCCGGAGCACCCGTTCGACGTCGTCGGCTGGGACGGCTGCCTGTACCCCTACGCGTTCGACGTCGCCGACTTCGAGCCGATCACCGGCCGCGTGCACCAGCCGCCGCCGGTGCACCAGGTCTTCGAGGGCGCCGGCTTCGTGATCTGCGCGTTCGTGCCGCGCAAGCTCGACTACCACCCGCTGGCGGTCCCGCTGCCCTACTACCACGCCAACGTCGACAGCGACGAGGTCATGTTCTACGTCGACGGCGACTACAGCGCCCGCCGGGGCTCGGGCATCGGCCGGGGCTCGGTCTCCCTGCACCCCGGCGGGCACACCCACGGCCCGCAGCCCGGCGCCGTGGAGGCCGCGCTGGGCGCGGAGCGCTCGGACGAGCTCGCGGTCATGGTCGACACCTTCCGCCCGCTGGAGCTCGGCGAGGCCGGCGTCGCCGCCGACGACGGCCGCTACGCGTGGAGCTGGGCCGGGCGCGGGCCGTCGGCATGAGCGGCACCTGGCTCGACCTGCCCGCAGGCACCGGCTTCGGGCTCGGCAACCTGCCGTACGGGGTCTTCTCGACGCCCGGCACGGCGCCGCGCACCGGCGTGGCGGTCGGCGACTCGGTGCTCGACCTGGCCGCCGCGACCGGCGACCCGGCGCACGCCACCGGCTCGCTCAACGCCTTCCTGGCCCGCGGGCCGGCGGCGTGGCGCGAGCTGCGCGCCCGGGTCACCGACTGGCTCACCGACCCAGCCGCCCGCGACCGGGTCGCGCCGCACCTGGTGCCCCGGGACGACGTCACGCTGCACCTGCCCGTCGAGGTGGCCGACTACGTCGACTTCTACAGCTCCCAGCACCACGCGGAGAACCTCGGCCGGATCCTGCGTCCGGGCTCGCCGCCGCTGCTGCCGAACTGGAAGCACCTGCCGGTCGGCTACCACGGCCGCGCCGGGACCGTGCGGGTCTCGGGGACCCCCGTCGTCCGCCCACGCGGTCAGCGTCCGGGCTCGGGCGACGCGCCGCCCACCTTCGGCCCGTCGCAGCGGCTGGACATCGAGGCCGAGGTCGGCTTCGTCGTCGGCACCCCCTCGGCGCTGGGCAGCCCGGTGCCGCTGGGCGCCTTCCCCGACCACGTGTTCGGGGTCTGCCTGGTCAACGACTGGTCGGCCCGCGACCTGCAGGCCTGGGAGTACGTGCCGCTGGGACCGTTCCTCGGCAAGTCGTTCCTGACCTCGGTGTCGCCGTGGGTGGTACCGCTGGCGGCGCTCGAGGCGGCACGCGTCCCGGCGCCGGCGCGGGACGTGCCGCTGCTGCCCTACCTCGACGACGCCGACGACCCCTGGGCGCTGGACCTCACCCTCGAGGTCCGGCTCAACGGCGAGGTGGTCAGCCGCCCGCCGTTCGCCGGCCTGTACTGGACCCCGGCCCAGCAGCTGGCCCACCTGACGGTCAACGGAGCCGCGCTGCGGACAGGGGACCTCTACGCCTCCGGCACGGTCAGCGGGCCCCGGCCCGACCAGCGCGGCTCGCTGATGGAGCTGTCGTGGGGGGGCACCGAGCCGCTGCGGCTCGCCGACGGGACGACCCGCACCTTCCTCGAGGACGGCGACGAGGTCACCGTCAGCGCCACCGCACCCGGCAGCGGCGGCGAGCGGATCTGCCTCGGCGAGGTGACCGGACGGGTCGTGCCGGCCGGGCACGCGGACGGCGAGTAGCGGGAGGAGCACGAGTCATGTTCGAGGACGGGCAGCTGTACTCCCCGGTCGAGGAGCACGACGACGGGAGCGTGACGGTCCACCTCGCGCCGAACCACCCGGGCGTGGCGGACCCGGTCTACCTGGCGCGGCGCAGCGCGATCGCGCGGGTGGCGCTGGGCTGGCGGCCGGGGGAGCCGGTGCCGGCCGTCGACTACACCGACGAGGAGCACCAGGTCTGGCGGACGGTCTGCCGCGAGCTGACGGTCAAGCACCGGCGGTACGCGCACTCGGCCTACCTGGAGGCGTGGGAGGCCGTCGGCCTGCCCACCGACCGCGTCCCCCAGCTCACCGAGGTGTCCGAGCGGGTGGGCGCCCGCACCGGCTTCACCTTCGACCCGGCCCCCGGGCTCGTGCCGCTGCGCACGTTCTACGGGGCGCTCGCCGACCGGACGTTCCACTCCACCCAGTACCTGCGCCACCCCTCCCAGCCGCTGTACACGCCCGAGCCCGACCTGGTGCACGAGGTCATCGGGCACGGGGTGCTGCTGGCCTCGCCGCCGTTCGCCGAGCTGCACCGGCTGACGGGGGAGGCGGCCCGCCGGCTCGAGGACGAGGCCGCCCTCCGCTTCCTGGCCAAGGTCTTCTGGTTCACCTGCGAGTTCGGTGTCATCGCCGAGCGCGGCGAGCTGCGCTGCTACGGCGCGGGCCTGCTGTCGTCCTACGGCGAGATCGAGGAGTTCCGCTCGGTCGACATCCGGCCGCTGGACCTGCTGGCGATGGGCACCGCCGAGTACGACATCACCCACTTCCAGCCGGTGCTCTACCGCGCTGAGTCGCTGGACCACCTGCTGGACTCGGTCGGCGGGTTCTTCGCCACGATGGACGACGAGACGCCGCAGCGACTCCGGCTCGCCTCGGCGTCCACCTGACGCCACCGCGGCCCGTGCCCGGCCCGCGCACGTCGCGGGTGTTCCTCGTGCGTTGCCGGTCCCGCAGCACCCGCGACGCACGGACACCACCGGCAACGTGCCGGTCGCGGCGTGTAGACGGACGGCCGGGGGAACGCGCACGTCGTTTGGCGGCCGGTCCGCGCGGCTAGGGGGCATCGGCGCCGCGCGTCCGCCGGCGCCGCCCCCGGACGACGAGGAGCCGCCGTGCCCGCCACCCCCGGTCCGACGGCGCTGTGGCTGGTGCGGCACGGGGAGAGCCAGGGCAACGTCGCCGACGCCGCCGCGGGCCGGACCGGCGCGGCCCGATTGCAGCTCGACGTCCGCGACCCCGACGTCCCGCTGTCCGACACGGGCCGCCGCCAGGCCGAGGCGCTGGGCGCCTGGCTGGGGGAGCTGCCCGCCGACCGGCGGCCCACCGCGCTGCTCAGCTCGCCGTTCACCCGCGCCGCGGACACGCTGGACATCGCGGTGCGGACGGCGGGGCTGGACCTGCCCGTCCGCTACGACGAGCGGCTCCGCGAGCGGGACTTCGGCGCCTTCGACGGGATGACCGGCACCGGCATCCGAGCCGAGTACCCGGAGGAGGCGCAGCGCCGCGACCTGCTCGGCAAGTTCTACTACCGGCCCCCGGGTGGCGAGAGCTGGGCCGACGTCGCGCTCCGGGTGCGCAGCGTGCTCATGGGCGCCCGCCTGGACTCGCCCGGCGAGCGGCTGCTCGTCACCTCGCACCAGGCGGTGATCATGGTGTTCCGCTACGTACTGGACGGGCTGACCGAGAAGGAGCTGCTCGACCTCGAGAAGCGTGACCCGGTGGCCAACTGCTCGGTGACCCGCTACGAGGCCGGCGAGGACGGCTCGCTGCAGCTCGTCGAGGCCAACGCGGTGGGCCACCTGACCCGCGCGCAGGAGCCCGTGACCGAGGAGGAGCCCGTGCCCGCGGAGCCGGGGGTCGGCCGTGGCTGACCGGGACCACGAGCTGGTCACCCCGCAGCTGCTGCGCCGCTGGCGGCTGCCGGCGCCGACCGGCGGCAAGGAGTCCCGCGGCCGGATCCTCATCGTCGGCGGCAGCGCCGAGGTCCCCGGCGCCGTGCTGCTGGCCGCGGAGGCGGCGATGCGGGCGGGCGCCGGCAAGCTCCAGGTGGCGACGGCGGCCAGCGTCGCCAGCACGCTGTCGGTCGCGCTGCCCGAGGCGCTGGTGCGCGGGCTGGAGGAGACGCCGGGCGGCGCCCTGTCCGCGGACGCCGTCGACCGGCTGGAGGGCCTGGCCGACGGGGCCTCCGCCGTCCTGGTCGGCCCGGGGATGACCGACGTCGAGGAGGCCCAGCGCCTCACCGACCGGCTGCTGCCGCACCTGGGCTGCCCGGTGGTGCTCGACGCCCTCGGCATCGCCAGCGTCACCGCGGACCCCGGCTGCCTGCGCCGGCTGGAGGGCCGGGCGGTGCTCACGCCCAACCCGAGCGAGCTGGCGCTGACCCTGCACCGGGAGCAGGCCGACGTGGACGACGACCCCGCCGGCGCCGCCCTGGAGCTGGCCGAGCAGGCCGGTGCCGTGGTGGCCGTCGGCGGCGTCGTCTCGTGGATCGCCTCGCCCGACGGGTCGTTGTGGCGCGACGAGAGCGGCGGCGCCGGCCTGGGGGTCTCCGGCTCCGGCGACGTGCGGGCCGGGGTGACCGCCGGCCTGCTCGCCCGCGGCGCCGAGCCGGACCAGGCCGCCGTGTGGGCCGCCCACCTGCACGGCCGGGCGGGGGAGCGGCTCGCCGCGGCCATCGGGGGCCTCGGCTTCCTCGCCCGCGAGCTGCCGGCGGAGATCCCGCGGGTCCAGGCGGAGATCGAGATCTGACCGCGCCGGACCCGCGGCGGCTCAGCCGGCGTGCGGCCGGACGATCGTGTTGATCATCGGGTGCACCTCGGCGGTGGCCGTCCCCGAGGTGACGGCCGGGTCGCCGGCCCGCACCCGGTCCACCTCCGCCGGGTCGTCGACCTCGAGCAGGCCCAGTCCCCACGCCCCGGCCGGGTCGACGACCGGGCCGAAGGCGACCGCCGTGCCGCCGTCCATCAGGCCCCGCCAGTAGGCGGCGTGCTCGGCCATGACCGCGGCCTCCTCCGGCGTCATGGTGAAGGCGAAGTCCGGCCGCGGCGGCAGGAGCCGGTAGAGGAAGTGCTGCTTGTCGCTCACGGGGTCTCCTCGGCGTCGTCGGTGCGGAGGTCGGGGGAGGGGGCCCCGCCGAGCGAGGCCGTGAAGGAGCCGAGGATCGTCGCCCAGCCCCGGGTGAACGAGCCACCGGCGTAGCCGCCGGGCAGGGCGCAGTCGGCGCCGAGCTCGGCGTCGCTCAGCGCCTCCCAGCCGCGGTGCTCGACCGCGACGAGGGTGCGCTCCGCGCCCAGGGCGGTGAAGGTGAGCTCCACCTCGGTGGGCGTCCCGGTCACCAGCCAGCTCATGGCGAACCGGTGCGGCGGCTCCCACACCCGCACGGTTCCCCAGTCGACGGTGCTCCCGTCGTCCCAGGTCTCGAAGACCCGGCCGCCGAGGCGCTGCTCGAACGTCACGTCCCGCACCCGCCCGCCGCCGGCGGAGAAGGGCTCCACCGGCCACCAGGCGCCGATCGAGGCCACGAAGACCTCGAAGGTGTGCGCGCGGTCGCTGGCCACCACGGTCGACTGGCGGATCGGCGGGCGGCGCAGCGGGAGCACCGTCGCGCCGGCGGGCTCAGGAGCGGTCGTCATCGTCGTCCTCCACACCGCGGTCCCGCGCGGCACGGTCGGCCTCCACCAGGCGCCGCGCGTCATCCAACGCCGACGACCACATCTGGTCCAGGAACTCCCGCAGCTCGGCCAACCCCTCCGGCCGCGCCCGGTACAGCCGCCGGGTGCCCTCCCGCCGCTCGGACAGCAGCCCGGCGTTCTTCAGCACGGTGAGGTGCTGGCTGACCGCGGTCCGGGTCACCTCGAACGCCGCCGCGATCTCGCCGGCCGCCAGCTCGTCGTGCGCCACCAGCCGCAGGATCGCCCGCCGGCGGGGCTCGGCCAGCGCGCGCATCGCCTCGTCCAGCGGCTCCCCGGCCGCCGGCGCTGCCGCGGGCACCGTCAGTCCCAGAGCCCGACGGCGTTGCCGTCGGGGTCGGCGAACAGGGCGAACCGCCCGTAGCCGGCCGGCAGGTCGGTCGGCGGCACCAGCCGCGTCCCGCCCAGCTGCTCGGCGCGCTGCAGCGCCGCCTCCAGGTCGTCCACGCGGACGTAGATGCGGACGCCGGCCGTGTCGCCGTCCTCGACCGGCCCGATGCCGCCGCCGATCGCGGCCTCGCCCGCGGCCGTGTCCACCAGGCCGTAGCCGCCCATCTCCGGGTCGGCGGCCACCTGCCAGCCGAACAGCTCGCCGTAGAACCGCTGCGCCCGCTCCGCGTCGGGGCTGCTCACCTCGAAGAACGCCACCGGAGCACCCATGTCCCGCCTCCACTCGCTCGGTCATCCGTCAGTGATCGCGAACGTTAGCAGCTACTGACGGAGGAGTACAAGGGGCGGCAGCGGGGCGAGTGACCTGGATCACGGGCCCGGCGGCACGCGGGCGGGAATGACCTGTTCACCGGTGAGCCGGTCTCTGCGTAGGGTGGCCGACCGCGACGTCGCCGGGCCGCCCTCACCGTCGGGTGCGCGTTCCGGGACCACCCCCCGCAGCGCGGTGAGCACGAGGAGGACGAGCCCCAGCATGAGCAGCCAGACGAGGCCCTTCACGACCGCGCCGGCGATCGCCGCCCCGAGCCGGACGACGACGAGGACGGCGACGAGGACGGCGACGAGCGCGAGGAACTGCACGGGGACCTCCGGGGGCGCGTGGGGACGGCGCTGACCCCGGGCCCGGCCGCGGCCCGAACCCTCCCGCCCGGCCGGCATCCCGCGCCCGGCCCCGCGCTCCCCCCGAGGGGTGGGATCCGCACGGGATCCGGGCCCGCCGGGTCTCGCGCGGTCAAGGCCGGTGTCCGGCCCGCCGATGAGGGGTCCGACAGCGCGCCGCCGCGACGAGTGGGGAGTCAGGTGTGACCGAGACAGTGGCCGTCCCCGGGACGCGGCTCCCCGCCCGCGGGGACGCGTTCGGCGCCCTCGACCCTGCCCGAGTGGTCGCCCGTCCCGTCGCCCGCCCGCGGCGGACCCGGCTGCGTGGTCCCGGCGGGCTGCCCTGGTGGTGCGAGATCGGCCTGCTGGCCGTCCTCTACGCCCTCTACTCCCTCGTCCGCAACAGCGTCGGGGACGTCAGCTCCGTCGCGTTCGCGAACGCGGCGGCGATCCTGGACCTCGAGGACGCCTGGGACCTCGCCGTGGAGCGCGGGCTCAACGACTGGGTGCAGGGCTCCGGCGTGCTGTCCGCGGCGGTGGCGCTGCACTACGCCACGCTGCACTTCCTGGTAACGCCGGCCGTCCTGATCTGGCTCTACCGCCGGCGGCGCGACCGGTACCGCGTGGTCAGCGCCACCCTCATGGCCAGCACCGCGGTGGCGCTGCTCGGCTTCTACCTCATGCCGACCGCCCCGCCGCGCCTGCTGCGGTCGGAGAGCTTCGTCGACGTGATGAGCCAGACGGCCAGCTGGGGCTGGTGGCCCTCCTCCGGGGCGCCGGCCAGCGACGCCATCAGCAACCAGTTCGCCGCGATGCCCTCGCTGCACTGCGCCTGGGCGCTGTGGTGCGGGATCGTCCTGGTCGCGATGGTGCGCCGCACCTGGGTCCGCGTGCTGGGCGTGCTGTACCCGCTGAGCACCTTCTTCGTCGTCATGGGGTCGGGCAACCACTTCCTGCTCGACGTGGTGGCCGGCGTGGCCCTGCTCCTCGTCGTCGGCGGCGCGGTCCTCCTCGGGGTCCGGCAGCTGCGCAACCGGCGGACCGCGACCGTCGTCTGACGGCGCGTGGCGGGCCCGCCGTGCGGCGGGACCGGGCGAACGCGCTGCTCACCGCCGCGGGCGGTCCTCGCATAAGGTGACCCTCCGCAGCGCCGCCGGACCCGCCGACCGCGCTCTGCCGCAGGTCGAGCCGCCGCGGGGGGTCGTCGGGGTCCACGCTCCCGCGGCGCGGGCGCCGTCCGGAGACGGTCAGGCCCGGATCCCGGCCGGCCGATGAGGGACGGGGGACGCCCGCGGGGGCCGAGATGGGGAGGGTGCGTGACCGAGACCGTGGCCGTGAGCGGCACCCGGGCGCCCGGGGACCTGCTCGGCACCCCGCAGCCCGCCGCGACGACCGCCGGACCGGCGCGCCGCACCCGCGTCGCCCGCCTGCTGCGCCCGGCCGGGGTGCCGTGGTGGTTCGAGTTCGTGCTGCTCTACGGCCTGTACCGGTTCTACTCCCACGTCCGCAACGGCGTCGGTGAGGTCCACTCCGAGGCCTACGCCAACGCCGACGCGATCCTGCGGTTCGAGGACGCCTGGGGCCTGGCCTGGGAGCGCGGCCTGAACGCGCTGGCGCACGGCTCGGACGCGCTGCGGTCGGTGGTGGCGCTGCACTACGCCTCGTTCCACCTCTACCTCACCCCGGTCGTCCTCATCTGGCTGTACCGCCGCCGCCGCGCGCACTACCGGCTGGCCAGCAACGTCTGGATGGGGACGACGTTCTTCGCGCTCGTCGGCTTCTACCTGTGGCCCACCGCCCCGCCGCGGCTGGTGCCGGCCGAGGGCTTCGTCGACGTCATGCGGCTCACCTCGTCCTGGGGGTGGTGGCCGACCTCCGGGTCGCCGGCCAGCAACGCCATCAGCAACCAGTTCGCCGCGATGCCGTCGCTGCACTGCGCCTGGGCGGCGTGGTGCGGGATCGTGGTGTTCCTCCTGGTCCGCCGCCCCTGGGTGCGGGTGCTCGCGGTGCTGTACCCGCTGACCACGTTCGTCGTCGTCATGGCCACCGGCAACCACTACCTGCTCGACGTGGTCGCCGGCGTCGGGCTGCTCGTGCTGGTGGGCGGCGTGCTGCTGCTCGGCACCCGGCACGTACGCGCCCGGCGGGTCGCGGCAGCCGCCGGATGACGGCGCTCGCCGGTCCGCCCGCGGCGCCCCGGCGGGGGCTGGCGCCGGCCGCGGTGACGCTCGGGCCGGTGCTCGCGGCCGTCGTCGCGGTGCTGGCCGTGTGGCTGCTCGACCCGCCGCTGGCCGACGTCCAGGCGGCGCTGGCCCGCCAGGAGGCCGCCGACGCCGGGGTCGGCGTCACCTACTGGTTCGGCTGGTTCGGCGGGATCTCGCCGGGCGCCTACTCGTCGCTGGTGCCCTTCCTGTCCCTGGTCGTCGGGTCGCGCGCGCTGGTGCTGCTGGCGCCGCTGGCCGTCGTCGCGATGGCCTTCCCGCTGTCGCGGGGGACCGCCCACCCCGTCCTGTTCCGCTACGCGGTGGCCGCCGCGGCGGTCGGCAACCTGCTCGCCGGGCGGGTGGCCTTCGCGGTCGGCGCGGCGATCGCGATCGCCGGTGCGCTGGCGCTGCGCGGCCGGCGGCACGCGCTGGGCGCCGTCCTCGTCGCGTTCTCCGGCCTGGCCAGCCCGCTCGTGCCGGCCTTCGCGGGGCTGGTGGCGCTGCCGCTGCTCGCCCGCGGCGGGCACCGCTCCCCGGGCGTGCGTGCCGCCCTGGCCGGCGCCGGCGCCGGGGTGGTCGTGCCGGTCGCCCTGTTCGGCGCCCCCGGGGCCTACCAGTTCCCGTGGACGACGCTGGCCCTGACGCTGGCCGCGGCGGCGGCGGTGTGGCCGGCGCTGCGCAGCACGCCGCAGCGCTGGCTGGCGCCGCTGACCGGCGCGGCCGCGCTGCTGCTGTTCCTGGTGCCCACCGGCGTCGGCGCGAACATGGGCCGCTTCGCCTACCTGGTGCTGCCGTGCGTCGTCGTGGCCTGGTCCCGCTGGGACCGCCGCCCGCTGCTGCTGGCGCTGCTGCCGGCGCTGGGCTGGACGGCGTTCGCGGCGGCGCGCGACGAGGTCACCGCGCTCAGCGACGGCTACCGGGCCGAGGCCTACGCCGGGCTGCGGGCCGAGCTGCTCGGCCGCGCCGACCTCGCCGGGCACCGGGTGGAGCTGGTCGACAACTGGTCGCGGGCCGGCTCCCACGAGCTCGGCCCCGAGGTCGCGCTGGCCCGCGGCTGGGAGGACCAGACCGACAACCACCGCAACGGCGAGTTCTTCGAGCCCGGCGGGCCCGACGCCGCCGGCTACCGGCAGTGGCTGGCGGAGAACGCGGTCGCCTACATCGCGGTCGCGGCCGACCCGGTGGCCCGCGACCTCCCCGAGGCCGAGCTGGTGGGCTCGGGGCTGCCCTACCTGACCCTGGTGTGGCAGGACGAGCAGTGGACGCTCTACCGGGTCGACGCCCCGACGCCGATCGTGCCCGAGCCGCTGGCCCTGGTCTCCACCACGCCGGCCGAGCTCGTCGTCGCCGTCCCCGACACCGCGTCGCACGAGGTGCGCGTCCGGCCCAGCCGCTACCTGGTGGCCCGCAGCACCGTCGACCCGGAGACCACCGCCTGCCTCACCCCCACCCCCGACGGCTGGGTCACGCTGCAGGCGCCCCGGCCGGGCACCTACGAGCTCGAGGGCGAGTTCTCGCTGGCGACGGTGTTCGGCGACGACCCCGACGGCTGCGGGTAGCCGCGCGGGCGCCGGGAGCCGTCGGCGACGATGACCGCATGACCTTCCGCGCGGCCGACGACCGCTACGCGTCCATGTCCTACCGCCGCACCGGCCGCAGCGGCCTCGACCTGCCGGCGATCAGCCTCGGGCTGTGGCACAACTTCGGCGACGACGTCCCCCTGGAGCGGCAGCGGGCCGTCCTGCGCCGGGCCTTCGACCTCGGGATCACCCACTTCGACCTGGCCAACAACTACGGGCCGCCCTACGGCTCGGCGGAGACCAACTTCGGCCGGCACCTGCGCGACGACTTCCGCCCGTACCGCGACGAGCTGGTGATCTCGACCAAGGCGGGCTGGGACATGTGGCCCGGCCCCTACGGCCAGGGCGGCGGCTCCCGGAAGTACGTGCTGGCCAGCCTGGACCAGTCGCTGCGGCGGATGGGCCTGGAGTACGTCGACGTCTTCTACTCCCACCGGCCCGACCCCACGACGCCGCTGGAGGAGACGATGGGCGCCCTGGACACCGCGGTGCGGTCCGGGCGCGCCCTCTACGCGGGGATCTCCTCGTACTCGCCGGCCGACACCGCCCGCGCCGCGGCGATCCTCGCCGACCTCGGGACGCCGCTGCTGATCCACCAGCCCTCGTACTCGATGCTCAACCGCTGGATCGAGACCGAGGGGCTGCTCGACACGCTGGCCGAGGTCGGCGCGGGCTGCATCGCCTTCTCCCCGCTGGCCCAGGGCATGCTCACCGACCGGTACCTGGACGGCGTCCCCGAGGGGTCGCGGGCCACCCAGGGCAAGTCGCTGACGCCGGACCTGCTCACCGACGAGGCGCTGACCCACGTGCGCGCGCTGCACGCGATGGCGGCCGACCGCGGCCAGTCGCTGGCGCAGATGGCGCTGGCGTGGGCGCTGCGCGACCCCCGCGTGACCAGCGTGCTGATCGGCGCCAGCAGCGCCGGCCAGCTCGAGCAGAACGTCGCGGCCCTGGCCCACCCCGACTTCTCCGACGAGGAGCTCGCCCGCATCGACCAGCACGCCGTCGACGCCGGCATCGACCTGTGGGCGGGGGCCCGGACCGCGGAGCGCGACACGGCCTGACGGCGAAGGGCCGGGATCCTCCTGGCCGGGATCGCGGCCCGACGGGAGTCAGCCCGCGATCCCGGCCAGGAGCCAGTCCAGCCCGCGCTCGTAGGTCCGGTCCAGGTCGGCCCGCCGCTGCGCGGGGTCGGCGTCGGTGAAGCCCGGCCGCACCTCGAAGGCGGCGAAGCCGATCGTGTAGACGACCAGCACCCGCAGCGCCTCCCGCGCCGGCGCGCCCGTCACCCCGCCGCGGGCCAGCAGCGCGGTCACGCCCTCGCCGAGCCGCCGGGCGTGCGGCCCGCGCGAGCCGCGGCCGAGCGTCAGGGGCACGAGCTGGGGGGATCCCAGGAGGGCGCGGTGGCTCGCGGCCATGAGGTCGCGCAACCCCGTGCGCCAGTCGACGTCCGGCGCCGGGTCGGGCACCGCGGCGAGGGCGTCGTCGACGAGGGCCTCCAGGAGCTCGTCCTTGTCGGCGACGTGGCTGTACAGCGCGTTCGGGCGCACGCCGAGCCGGGCGGCCAGGGCGCGCATGGTGAGGGCGTCGGCGCCGCCCTCGGCCAGCAGCGCCCGGGCCCCGGCGAGCACCTGGTCGCGGCTGAGCCCGGCCCGCTGACCGGGGGTGCGGCGGTTCTCCACGGTGGCGAACTGTACGCCGTCCAGTTATATTGGACAGCGTACAGCTCATCCGATCCGAGGAGTCCCCATGGCCACCGTCGCGCTGTTCCACTCCGTCCTCGGCGTCCGGCCGGGCGTGCTCGACGCGGCCGACCGGCTGCGCGCCGCCGGGCACGAGGTACGCGTCGTCGACCAGTACGACGGCCGCGTCTTCGACGGCTACGAGGAGGCCGCGGCGTTCGCCGAGGCCATCGGCTACCCGGCGCTCATGGCCCGCGCGGAGGCCGCGGTCGCCGACCTCCCCGACGGCCTCGTCGTCGCCGGCTTCTCCAACGGCGGGGGCATGGCCGAGCACGTCGCGACGCGGCGGCGGGTGAGCGGCGCCGTCCTGCTCTCGGGCGCGCTGCCGCTGGAGCTGCTGGGTGCCCCCGGCTGGCCGGCCGGCGTCCCGGCGCAGCTGCACTACGCCCTCGGCGACCCGTTCCGCCGGCAGGACTGGGTCGACGCGGTGCTCGGCGCGGTCCGCGCCGCGGGGGCGCCCGCCGAGAGCTTCGACTACGCCGGGACCGGCCACCTGTTCACCGACGCGTCGCTGCCCGACGAGCACGACGCGGCGGCGACGGAGCTGCTGTGGTCGCGGGTGCTCGCCTTCGTCGGCGGGCTGCCGGCCTGAGGTCAGCCGCGGCGGCGGGTCACCACGACCGCGGTCAGCAGCACCGCGGCCAGGCCGCCGACCTGCAGCACCGGCGCGGTGAGCGGGGCGAGCTCGAGCAGGGCCGCGCCGGCCGCCGCGCCGACGACCAGGCCGGCGAGGATCTCCAGGCTGCCGCGCACCTCGCCCAGGCCCTTGCCCGCGGTCAGCTTCATGACCACCGTGGTGAGCGTGCCGGTGAGGTAGGTCGTCGACAGCCCGTTCACGCCGAACCGCTGCACGGTGCTGCTCTGGATGCCCAGCGCGCAGGCCATCGTGAACAGCAGCACCTGGGTGAGCACCGACCCCGGCTCCCCGCCGGAGACCCACCACCCCACCGCGTAGGCGGTGAGCAGCGCCAGCTCGACGGCCAGCCCGACCGTCACCGGCCGCGGCCACACGGCGTCCCCCGGACGCGCGCCGCCGGCCAGGCGCGCGCCCAGCCAGGCGCCGATGCAGAAGGCGACGATCGCGCCACCCGAGGCGATCGCCAGCGCGCCGTCGACGGTGCTCGCCGAGACGCCGAGGATCACCAGGTTGCCGGTCATCACGCTGGTGAAGGCGCCGCCGAGGGCGATCAGGCCGATCGCGTCCGTGGCCCCGCTGACCACGGCCAGGACGACGACGAGGGCCTGTCGCAGGCCGGTGGTCATCCGGTCGGCCGGGCGCGCGGTGGGCGCGGTCGGGGCGGCGGGCACGGGGGAGGTGGTGCTGGTGGATCCGGGCACGGTCAGCAGTCTCCCGGGCTCCCCCGGAGGTGTCTTGGTCGAAGTGCCCACCGATCCCGGCCATCCCTGTGCACCTTGACCGTGAGCCAGACCATTGAGCTGGGTCAGACTGGGTACCGCAAGCCACAGACCTGGAGCCGATCGAGAGAAGGCGATCCCATGACCCAGACGCTCGCTCCCACCACCGGGCTGCTCGGCCCCGAGGAGTTCCGCGCCGCGATGCTGGACGCGATCAAGGGCCGCGAGGCCAAGAACGCGTCGTTCAGCAAGGCGTGGGCCGAGGGCAAGCTCCAGCGCCACCACTTCGCCCGGTGGGCCGAGAACCACTACCAGTACGTCGGCCCGTTCGCCGACTACCTGGGCATCGTGTACGCCAACACCCCGGACACCTGCACCGAGGCGAAGGACTTCCTCCTCCAGAACATGTACGAGGAGGAGCTGGCCGACATCCGCCACACCGACCTGCTCATCCGCTTCGGCGAGGCCTGCGGGACCACCCGGGAGCGCATCGAGGACCCGAACAACGCCAACGCGGTGACCCGCGGCCTGCAGGCCTGGTGCTACGCGACCGCCTACCGCGAGCACTTCGTGGTGGCCACCGCCGCCCTGGTCGTCGGCCTCGAGTCCCAGGTCCCGGACATCTACAAGAAGCAGATCGTCCCGCTGCGCGAGACCTACGGCTTCACCGAGGACGAGATCGAGTTCTTCGACCTCCACATCACCTCGGACGTCGTCCACGGCGAGCGCGGCTTCCAGATCGTGCTCGAGCACGCCAACACCGTCGAGCTGCAGCAGCGCTGCCTGCAGTTCATCCGGTGGGGCGCGGAGATGCGCTTCAGCTACACCAAGTCGCTCTACGACTCCTACGTCGCCCCCGACCTCGAGGGTGCCCAGGCCTGACCCTCCGTCCGGCCACGAGCGGGGTGCCGGGGACGCCCGTCCCCGGCACCCCGCTCGGCTGTTCACCGACCTCTCTCCCCATCGCCGCCCCAGACCACCGGAGGAACCCATGAGCGAGTGGGTGCACGTCGCCGAGCTCAAGGAGCTCGCCCGGCGCAAGAAGAAGCAGGTGACCGTCGACGGCTCCCCCGTGGCGCTGTTCCTCATCGACGACGAGGTGTTCGCGCTCGACGACGTGTGCGTGCACAAGGAGCGGTTCCTCTCCAAGGGCACGATCCTCGACGGCCAGGTGATCTGCCCCGGGCACCAGTGGAAGTTCGACCCGCGCACCGGCCGACCGGAGGACCAGCCCGGCTGCCAGGCCACCTGGCCGGTGATGGTGACGGAGGAGGGTGCCGTGCTCGTCGGGCGGGCGCCGGCCACGCCGCGGGAGAGCAGTGGCCTGGAGGACGCCCCGGCGGTGACTCCGTGACCGCGGCGCAGACGGTCGTGGTCGTGGGGGCCGGGCACGTCGCCGCCGCCCTGTCCCGCACTCTGCGCCGGCGGGGGTTCGCCGGACCCGTCGTGATCGTCGGGGACGAGCCGACCGGCCCCTACCAGCGGCCGATGCTGTCCAAGGAGCGCCTGGCCGGCGCCGGCGAGGCCGGTCTGTGGCTGCTCGACCCGGAGTGGTGCGCGGCCAACGACGTGACCCTGCGCACCGGCTCCCCGGTGGAGCGCATCGACGCCGGCGGCGCCTCGGTGCTGCTGGAGGACGGCAGCAGCGTCGCGGCCGACCTGGTCGTGCTCGCCACCGGCGGCCGGCCTCGCCGGCTGCCCGGCGTCGAGGGGGACCGCGTGCACACCATCCGCACGCTGGCCGACAGCGACCGGCTGCGCGACCGGCTCGCCCCGGGCCGCCGCATCGGCGTCCTGGGGGGTGGCTTCCTCGGCACCGAGGTCGCCGCCGCCGCCGTCGGCCGCGGGGCCGAGGCGGTCGTCTTCGACCGCGACCCGCTGATCCTGGCCCGCGGCCTGGGGGCCGACATCGGCACCGCCGTGCAGGCGCTGCACGCCGACCGCGGCGTGGAGTTCCGCCTCGGCCGGCCGATCCACTCGATCGAGGTCCGCGGCGACGGCGTCACGCTGAGCCGGGACGGCGGTACCGAGACCGTGGACGAGCTGGTCGTGTGCATCGGCATCGAGCCCAACACCGAGGTCGCCGTCCGCTCCGGCCTCGTCGTCGGCAACGGCGTCGAGGTGGACGCGGAGTGCCGCACCTCCGTCCCCACCGTCTTCGCCGCCGGCGACGTCGCCGCCCACGACCACCCGCGGTACGGCCGGCTGCGCGTCGAGCACGTCGACGTGGCGCAGCAGCAGGCCGCGGCCATCGGGAAGACGATCGCCGGCAAGCCGGCCACCTTCGCCGACCCCCACTGGTTCTGGACCGACCAGTACGACGTCAACATCCAGGGTCTCGGCCTCGGGGGCATCCGCCCGGGCGACGAGATGGTCAGCCGCGGCGACCTGTCCGCGCTCGACGGCACGGTGTTCTGGCTGCGCGACGGCGTGGTGGTCGCGGCCGCCAGCGTCGAGCGGGGCGAGGACGTGTCCGTCGCCCGCGAGCTGATCGACCTGGAGATCCCGGTGCGGGCCGAGCAGCTCGCCGACACCGACGTCGAGCTCGAGGAGCTGCTCGACGCCGAGGAGGTCAACGCCTGATGACTGCCGTCAAGAACCTGATCGAGGGCCAGTGGGTCGACTCGGTCACCGGCCGCACCAACGAGCGGCGCAACCCCGCCGACGAGCGGGACCTCGTCAGCGTCTACCCCGAGTCCGACGCCAAGGACGCCGAGGCCGCGGTCGCCGGCGTCCAGGCCGGGTGGCAGGAGTGGGCGGCCAAGACCCCCGAGCAGCGCGGCGCGGTGCTCGAGCGGGCCGCCGCCGTCCTCGAGGGGCAGCGCGCCTCGCTGGTCGAGGAGGTCGTCCGCGAGGAGGGCAAGACCCGCGCCGAGGCCACCATGGAGGTCTCGCGGACGCCGATGAACCTGCGCTTCTACGCCGGGGAGGCGCTGCGCACCACTGGCCAGACGATCCCCAGCAGCGACGGCAGCCTGCTGTTCACCTGGCGCGGCCCGGTCGGCGTGGTCGCCGCGATCACCCCGTGGAACTTCCCGCTCAACATCCCCTCCCGCAAGCTCGGCCCGGCCCTGGCCGCCGGCAACGGCGTGGTGTTCAAGCCCAGCGAGGTCACCCCGCTGCTGGGCAACCGCCTGGTCGAGGCGCTGCTGGAAGCCGGCGTCCCCGCCGGCGCCCTCGCCGTCCTGCACGGCGGCGCCGAGGTGTCCAAGGCGCTGGTCGCCGACGACCGGCTCGACGCGGTCACCTTCACCGGCTCCACCGCGGTGGGCGAGTCGATCCACTCCGCGGTGCGCGCCAGCCAGCGCACCCAGCTGGAGATGGGCGGCAAGAACCCGATGATCGTGCTGGAGGACGCCGACCTCGACCGCGCCGCCGCGCTCGTCGCCAAGGGTGGGTTCGGGCTCGCGGGTCAGGCCTGCACCGGCACCAGCCGCGTGCTCGTCCACGACGCGGTGCACGACGCGCTGGTCGAGCGGATCGTCGCCAAGGCGGAGGCCCTGCGGCTGGGCAACGGCCTGGCCGACGGCGTCGACGCCGGCCCGCAGGCCACCGCGCGGCAGAAGGAGAACGTCGTCGGCCACATCCGGCGAGCCCTGGATGCCGGCTCCCGCCTGGTCACCGGCGGTCCCGACGCCCCCGAGGGCGAGGACCTCGCGCACGGCCACTTCGTCCGGCCGACCGTCTTCACCGACGTCGACCCGGACTCGGCCCTGGCGAAGGAGGAGGTCTTCGGCCCGGTGCTCGCGGTGCTGCGCGTCGGGTCCTTCGACGAGGCGATCCGGCTCGCCGGCGCCACCCGGTACGGCTTGTCCGCCGGGATCGTCACCAACGACCTGACCCGGGCCCTGCGCTTCGCTCGCGAGGTTCCCGCCGGTCTGGTGAAGATCAACCAGACCACCACCGGTCAGTCCATGAACGCGCCCTTCGGTGGTCTCAAGGACAGCAGCACGCAGACCTCGAAGGAGCAGGCAGGAGAAGCGATGATGACCTTCTACACGGCCGACAAGACGGTGTACCTGAGCGCATGAGCACCCCGGAGAACACCGTGTCCGACACCTCCAAGCCCACGCCGGTCAGCGACGCGGAGCTCGCCGCGGCCAGCACCGAGTGCCAGTTCGTCCGCATCTGCCGCAAGGGCCAGGTGCCCGAGGGGTACGTGCGGCGCTTCTACGCCGAGACGGAGAAGGGGCAGCTGGAGATCGCCGTGGCCCGCCTCGACGGCAAGGCCTACGCGACCTCGAACTACTGCACCCACCTGGACTGCCTGCTCAGCTCGGGCAAGCTGCAGGACGACGGCATCCGCTGCTCCTGCCACAACAGCGTCTTCGACCTGGGCACGGGCGCGCCGATCCAGCCGCCGGCCACCGAGCCGATCCGCACCTACCCCGTCCGCGAGGAGGACGGCCAGGTGCTGGTGGGCATCTCCGAGCGCGACGTGCTCGAGGGCGGCCCCCGCCGGCGGAAGCCCCCGGCGGCCGGCTGATGGCGGCCGGCACCGGCACCTGGACGCCGGGGGAGGAGGCCGGGCGCGGGCCGACGATCGCCACCGGGGGCATGGTCACCAGCAGCTCCCCGGCGGTCAGCCAGCTCGGTGCCGCCGTGCTGTCCGGTGGCGGCAACGCGGTCGACGCCGCGCTGGCGATGACGGCCATGGCCTGGCTGACCCTGCCCGGCCAGTGCGGCATCGGCGGTGACGCGTTCTTCGTCGTCCGCGAGCCCGACGGCCGGGTGTGGACCGTCAACGGCAGCGGCTACGGGCCCGACGGCGCCTCGGCGGAGGCCTACCTCGACGAGGGGCTGACCGCGCTGCCGCTGGGCGGCGCCCGCTCGGTCGCCGTCCCCGGCGCCCTGGGCGCGATCGCCGCGCTGCACGCGGCCGGCGCCACCCGGTCGCTGGCCGAGCTGTGGGCGCCGGTCGCCGCCGCGGCCCGGGCCGGGGTGCCGTGCTCGGTGAAGAACCGGGCCGACATCACCGAGCACGCCGGGTCGCTGGTCCGCGACGACGGGCTCAGCCGCTGGCTGATGCCCGGCGGCCGGCTGCCCGCGGTCGGTGACCGGCTGCCGGCGCCGGAGCTGGCCGACAGCATCGAGCTGCTGGCCGCCGACCCCCTGGCGCTGTACCGCGGGGAGCTGGCCGAGCGGGCCGTCGCGCTGCTGCGCGACGGCGGCGCACCCTTCTCCGGCGACGAGTGGGCCGACGCGGCCGACGCGCCCGTGCTCGACCCGATCGTGGCGCCCTACGGCGACCTGCTCGTGCACCAGACCCCGCCGCCCACCCCGGGCTGGATGGTGCTGCAGCAGGCCGGCCTGCTCGACGGCGACCTCACCGGGCTGCCGACCCTGGGCGGCGACGCGGTCCACCGGATGACGCTGGCCGCCCGCCGGGCCTTCCGCGACCGCTACGAGCGCTGCGGCTCCGACACCGACGAGTGGCGCGGCCTGCTCGACCCGGAGACGCTCGCGCGCACCCGCCGGGAGCTCGCCGAGGAGCCGGAGGTGGTCGGGATGGGCGTCGGCACGGCCGGCGACACCACCAGCTGCCTGGCCGTCGACGCCGACGGCCGCGCCGTCAGCGCCATCTCCTCGCTGGCCTTCACCTACGGCGCGCGCATCTCGGTGCCGGGCACCCAGATCGCGCTGAACAACCGGCTCGGCCGCGGCGCCTACCTGGTGCCCGGCCACCCCAACGCGCTGGCGCCGCGGCGCAAGCCGCTGCACACGCTCAACGCCTGGGTCGTGACCGACCGTGCCGGCGGGCTCCGCCACGTGGGCAACACCCCCGGCGGCGACGGTCAGGTGCAGTGGAACATGCAGCTGATCTCGCACCTGGTCGACGGCGGGCTCGACCCGCAGGCCGCGGTGGCCGCGCCCCGGTTCACCGTGCACCCCGGCAGCGACGCCGACGCGGTGGGCAGCCCGGAGACCCTGCAGGTGGAGAGCCGGCTGGGCGCGGCCACCATCGCCGAGCTCGAGCAGCGGGGGCACGTCGTCCGCGACATGGGCGCGTGGGGCGCCGGCGGCAGCGGGCTGGTCGTGTCGGTCGACGCCGAGCGCGGCGTGCTGGCCGGCGGGGCGGACCCGCGTCAGGACGGGGTGGCGCTCGGTGTCTGAGACGCAGCGGCAGACCGCCGTCCCGCCGCAGGGGGCCTACGTGCCGGCCGTCGTCCACGGCGGCATGGTCTGGACGGCGGGGATGACCCCCCGGCGCAACGGGGAGCTGCTCGTCCGCGGCACCGTCGGCCGGGAGGTCGACCTCGACACCGCCCGCGAGGCGGCGGGCATCGCGGCGGGCAACACGCTCACCGCGGTCGCCGAGGCCCTCGGCTCGCTCGACGCGGTGGAGCGGTGCCTGAAGCTGACCGTGTTCGTCGCGGCCGTCGACGGGTTCACCCAGCACGCGGCGGTCGCCGACGGTGCGTCGGTGGTCCTGGCCGAGCGGCTCGGGGAGCGGGGCGTCGTCGCCCGCAGCGCGATCGGGGTGGCGACGCTGCCCTCCGGCGCGCCGGTCGAGGTCGAGTTGCTCGCCGCCGTCCGCGGCGGCTGAGACGCAGGCCGCCGTCCGCGGCGGCCGACGTCCCGGCGAACCCCTGTCAGGACGCGACAGGGCCCGCCTCCCCAGGACGGGAGGCGGGCCCAGGCGCGTGTGCAGCGCCGACCTCAGGGGCGCTGGCCGACGCCGACCTGCGCGATGTGGTCGGCGAAGGCCTGCAGGCCCGCGGCGCCGACGGCCTTGTCCTGCTCGCCGTTACCGCCGCTGACCCCGAGCCCGCCGACGATCTGGCCCTCGTGCACGATCGGGAAGCCGCCGACGAAGATCGCGAACTTGCCGGGCAGCATCTGGTTGATCCCGAACGCCTCGTTGCCGGGCAGGGCCGGGCCGTTCGGCGGCTCGTTGAACAGGTGGGTGGCCCGCTCGTGGCCGGCGGCGGTGAACGCCTTGGCGATCGAGATCTCCACCCCGGTCAGCCGAGCCCCGGGCAGCCGGTGCAGGGCCACGACGTTGCCGCCGTCGTCCACCACGCACAGGGTCTGCTTGACGCCGATCTCCTCGGCCTTGGCCCGGGCGGCCTGCAGCACCGGCAGGGCGTCGTCGAGGGTGATCCGGAAGACCTGGTGCACGAGACTCTCCTCCTCCGGCCGCAGCCGGCCGATCGACAGCCGTCCCCCGAACGGGGCAGGACGGCGGGAACCCCACCCTCGCGGGCTGACATGACCGACAGCAATGGTGACACTGCCCGCCCGAGCGGGTATGCACTTGTGCACTCTGACCGAAGGGGCAGCTCATGCCGCACGCCCACTCCGACGACGCGCTGACCCTGGCCCGCCTGCTCCAGGAGCCGGCCCTGCGCCGGGCGCGGATCCACGCCGGCCGCGCCGGCGCGGTGACCCGTCTGGACTGGGTCGTGCCGTGGCAGGCGGCGATGGCTCAGGAGGAGCCGCTGAGCGGCGTCCTCGTGCACGCGCATTCCACGGACCTCGCCCAGGCGGGCATGTTCCTGGACCAGGCCGCCGCGCAGGTGGCCGCCCGGGGTGCGGCCGCGCTGCTCGTCGACGGGCACACCGCCGGTCCGGCCGACGCCGGCGCCGCCTCGCGGCTGCCGCTGGCCACGATGGTCGACCAGGTGCCGTTCACCACGGTCAGCCGGCTGGTCGCCGAGCTGACCCTCGCGCGGGAGACGCACGACCTGCGGTACGGGCTGACCGTCCACCGGGCGCTGGCAGACCTCCTCTACCGGGGCGCGGAGCTGGCGGCGCTGTGCAGCCAGATGTCGCGGATGTCGCGGCGACCGGTCGCCGTGTTCGACACGTCGGGTGGGCTGGCCGCCCTCGAGCAGCCGCTGCCCCGGGCGGTGGAGGGTGACGCGCTGGCTGCCGCCTTCTCCGCGCAGGCCGAGCGGCTCGGGGTGGCGGGGGAGCCGAAGGAGCTGCACCCCCGACTGGCCGAGATCGTCCTCGACGGCCGCCAGCTGGTCTGCGTGCTCACCCCGATCGTGCTCGGCGGGCGGCACGACGGGTGGATCCTGCTGCTGGAGGAGAGCGACGACCCGCATCCCCACGACCTGGCGCAGCACCGGGTGCTCGTCGAGCAGGCCGCCTCGATCGTCGGCACGGAGATGCTGCGGCTGCGCAGCGTCCAGCGGGCCAAGGAGCAGGCGCGGGGCGACTTCGTGCACGGCCTGCTGCACGGGCGGTTCGCGACGCTGGAGGACATCAGCGCCCGGGCGACGCACTACCAGTTCCCGGTGCGCTCCTGGTTCGGTGTCGTCGTCGCCTCGGGGCTGACCACCGCGGCCGACGCGGACTCGACCACCCGGTTGCAGGGGATCGCGGTGCAGGCGGCCCGGTTGCTGCCCGAGCAGGACCGGCACACCCAGGCCGCGATGGTCGGCGACGTGCTCGTCGTCGTCCGCGAGGCTGCCCGCCGCGGGACCATGGGGACCCCGGACAACGCCACGGCCACCATCGGCGAGTACGCGACCGCGCTGCACCGGTACCTCTCCCGCCGCAAGGACCAGGGCGGTCGGCCGGTCCGGGTCGCCTACGGGCGGCCGGTGGTGGGGGCGCTCGCCATCCCCGACAGCTACCGGGAGGCCCGTCTCGCGCACGGGCTGCAGGGCCGGCTCGGGCTGCCGCCCGTGTGCGGCTACCAGGAGTTGCGGGTGCACGCCGTGCTGGAGGGCGTGGCGACCAGCCGCACCGGCCGCTCCTTCGCGACCGACGTGCTGGCGCCGCTGCGCGACCCGGCTGCCGGAGAGCTCGAGGCCACCGTGCTCGCCTACGTGGCGGCCGGTGGCAACGTCAACGCCGCCGCCCGCGACCTGCACATCCACCGCAACACGATGCTCTACAAGCTGGACCGGGCCTCGCGGTTGCTCGGCATGGACCTGCGGCAGGCGGAGAACCAGTTCGCCGTGTGGCTCGCGCACACCCTCGACATGCTGGCCGACACCGGCGCCGAGGTGGACCGGGTGGTCCGGCCGGCGTGACGCCGGCCGGACCACCCCGTGCCGGGACCTACGCCGGCGCCGCGGTGAGCAGGCCGAGCTCCGGCGTCCGGAGGTGGTGGTCGGTCAGGTACTGGTAGCGGACGGCCGCAGCGAGCACGGTCGGCACGTCGTGGCCCACGATCTGGAGCCCCACCGGCAACCCGCCGGCCGTGGTGCCGCACGGGATGCTCGCCGCCGCCAGGCCGCACCAGCTGAACGGCCCGCACAGGCGCATGAGGGTCCCCACGAGGGGGGACCGGCCGCCGCCGTCGGCGCGGAACGCGCTCTCGGCCACCGTGGGCGCCGGGACGGCGGTGGTCGGCAGCACCAGCACGTCGACGTCGCGCAGGCCGCGCAGCAGTTCGTCCTCCAGGCGCTGCAGCTCCCGGACGGCGGCGTCGCGGACCTCTCCGGTGATGCCCTCGGCCACGGCCAGGTAACTGGCCACCTCCTCCCCGTAGCGGTCGCGGCGGCCGGGATACCAGCCGGCCGAACGGTGCACGGTGAGGAAGTCGTGCAGCACGTACGTCGTGCGCGGGGCGCTCCACGAGCCGAAGTGCGGGACCCGCACCGGTCGCGTCGCCGCGCCGGCGGCCGCGAGGACCTGCACGGCCTCGTCGACCGCGGCCAGCACCTCGGGATCGACCTCGCCGAGCTGCTGCGCCGGCACCGTGCCCACGCGCAGCCCGGCCAGTCCCTGGTCCGGTGTGCACGGGGCGTCGGCGAGGACCTCGTACAGCAGGGCCAGGTCCTCGGCGTCGCCGGCCAGGGGACCGCACGTGTCGAGCCGGGCCGAGAACGGCAGGCAGCCGTCCGTCGGGATGTCGCCCCGGCGCGGCCGCAGTCCCGAGACGCCGCACAGGGCGGCCGGTACGCGGATCGACCCGCCGGTGTCGCTCCCCAGCGCAGCGGGGCACTCCCCGGCGGCCACCGCGGCGGCCGACCCGCCGCTCGAGCCGCCGGGGATCCGGGTGGGATCCCACGGGTTCCGGGTGGGCGGGGTCGTGACGCCGTGGGCGAACTCGTGCGTCGCCGTCTTGCCGAGGACCAGCGCGCCGGCCGCGCGCAGCCGCCGCACGACCGGTGCGTCGGCTGCGGCGGCGTGCTCCTCCGTCACCCGTGAGCCCCCGCGGGTGGGCAGACCCCGGACGTCGATCAGGTCCTTCACGGCGACCGGCACACCGTGCAGCGGCCCACGCAGCTGCCCCCGCGCGGCCTCGGCCGACATCGCCGCGGCCTCGGTGCGCAGCGCCTCCTCGTCGACCGCGACGAAGGCGCGGACGGTGGGCTCGACGGCGGCCATCCGGGCCAGCGACTCGTCGAGCACCTCCAGCGGCGAGCGACGGCGTCCGCGGACGTCGGCGGCCAACGCCCGCACGGTCGGCCGGGCGGCGGGTGCGCTCACCAGATCACCGCCGCGACGACCACGCTGACCAGCAGCCCGCTGACGACGGGGACGAACAGCTTGCGGGCCAGCGTGCTGACCGGCACCCCGGTCAGGCCCGCGACGGCGATGAGCGAGGACCAGATCAGCAGGGTGCCTCCACCGGTCCAGCTGGCGCCGTTCTGCGCGATCGCCGCCAGGGTGGCGGTGTCGCCGCCGGTGGAGTTGGCGAAGGCCTCGGCGAGCCCGCCGGTGAACGGCAGGCCGGCCCAGCCGGAGCCGTCCAGGCCGATGAGCATGCCGGCCAGCAGCATGGCGAACATGACCACGACGCCGTTGTCGGGGATGAACCGCTCGCCGCTGGCGATGGCGTCGAACAGGAAGCCGGGCGCCTCGGCGTCCTCCGGCAGCAGCATGATCCGGCCGGCGAAGTCGGAGATGCCCACGAGCACGAAACCTGCCACCGGGATGACGACGCCCATGGCCTTGAAGGCGAACACGAGCCCGCCGACGAAGTGCTCGCCGGCGCGCTCCAGGCCGTCGCCACCCGAGCTGAGGCTGACACCGAGCATGAGGACCACGGCCAGGCCGCCCACGAGCGCCGCGCCCCAGCCGGCCTCGACCTCGGGGACGAGGTCGGTGACCTTGCCCAGCAGCATGTAGAGCACCAGCGCGGCGAAGGCGACCGGGACCGCGATGGCGAACAGCCGCGCGCGGGGGCCGTCGGGGACGGTCGCCTCCCCGCGGCTGAAGAAGCCGGCGATGCCGCCGGTGGTCGCGCCCTCGCTCGTGCGGTCGCTCGTGCTGCCGTTGCCGTTGCCGTTGCCGGCATGGCCGTTTCCGGGGCCGGCGTGCCCGTTGCCCGCGCCGTCCCAGGTGCCTCCGCCGCCGGCCGGCGCGCTCACGCGGGGCCGGGTCGCCGTGGCCTGCGGCTCGTGCTTGGTGGTCATCGCCTCGCCGACCGCGGCGGGCACGCTCTCGACGGTCAGGGTGGCAGCGGACGTGGGCTCCTCGCCGGTGCCGCCACCGGCGCGCGCCACGGCACGGGTACGCCGGCGGACGTGCAGGACGTAGGTCATGCCGATGGCCACGGCGCCGACGATCCAGCTGAGGACCAGTGCGCGGTCGGCGATGTCGTCGGCGGGGACGCCGGCTCCTGCCGCGGACAGGCTCGGCGCGACCCCGATGACGTAGTCGGAGGCGAGCGCCATGCCCTGGCCGGCGATGGCGATGGCCATGGCGGCGGCCAGCGGCGACAGCCCCGCGCGCACCGCCGCGGGCAGGACGACCGCCGCCATCAGCGCCAGCGTCGGAGTGGGCCAGAACACGAGGGAGAGCAGGTACGTGCCGACGAACAGGACGACGAAGGAGACGGGGCCGTTCTTCATGAGCTTCGCGACGGGGGCGATCATCCGCTGGTCGGCGCCGATCGACCGCATGGCCGCCAGCAGCGCGAAGACGACCGCCAGGACGAGGAAGATGTTCAGCAGTTCGGTGGTGGCGACCATGCTGGCGCTGAACACCGAGCCCAGCGCGTTCAGGAAGTCGCCGGTGTAGACCCACGTGGTGAGCAGCGTCGCCACGATCGCCGGGATGATCACGTTCTTGCGCATGACCATGACGACGATCAGCGAGGCCACCCCGGCCAGGTAGACCCAGTGTGCAGCGGTCACGATGCCTCCGATTCCGCGACGGTGCCGGACCCGGAGGAGCACCAGGGCGCACGTCTGCCCAGGTCGGCGCCGGGTCGGTCACCGGTCCAGTGGTTGATCTTGAGCTGGACGCTAGCGAGGACCGTGACCCGGGTCACGGGCGGTCTGCACAGGGAATGGGGCGGACGGTGTGCACGATCACCAGTGTGACGGCGGCCCGGTACGGGCACGATCGTCGGCCGTCCGTTCCCGGCAGCCCTGGGGCCGGCGTCGGCGGCGCCGGGCTCAGGTGCCGGCGGGTCCCTCGGCAGGCTCGGGTGCCGGGGTGTCGTCGGGCACCTCCCGGCCGGTGAAGCTCACCGCGAGACCCAGGACGGCGATCACCGCGCAGCCGCCGAACAGCCAGTCCAGGTGGCCGGGGTAGGCGGCCGCGACCGCGGCGGCGCCCACCGAGGCGCCGACGAACCGCATCATGTTGAACAGCCCCAGCCCCGAGCCCTTCTGGCCAGCGGGGGACCGGGTCGCCCCGGTCAGGGACGGCGTCTGCACCAGGGCGACGCCGAGGCCGGCCACGACCAGCACGGCGGCGAAGGCGGGGGTCGCGGTCGACCGGTCACCGAGCAAGACGGCGAGCGTGACCGACACGACCACGAGCACGACCAGCCCGACCCGCAGCACCGGCCGGGGTCCCGTGCGGTCGGCCAGCCGCCCGATGAGCGGCGCGGAGGCCGCCCAGACCAGCGGCAGGAGGAAGACGAGCAACCCGGTGACGGTCCCGGAGAGCCGGACGACCCCGGTCAGGTGGAGGGGGACGGCGACCAGCACCGAGAACAGCGTCACCTGCTGCACGAAGACGCCCATCGCGCTGCGGAGCCAGCGCCGCTCGATCAGCAGGCGCGGGTCGACGAAGCCGGCGGGCCGGCGCAACCCGTGGACGACGAACCAGGCGAGCGAGCCCAGGCCCAGCGCGAGGGCCGCCAGGGGGGCCCACAGCGGCACGCCGTCCTGCGGCGCGATGGTGACCGCCGCCATCAGCGCCGCGACGGAGAGGGTCAGCGAACCGACGCCGGGCACGTCCAGCGACACCTTCTGGGCCGGGTCGCGCGGCATCATGGTCCAGGCCAGCACCAGTACGCCCAGGGTCACCGGCAGCAGGATCCAGAAGATCGACCGCCATCCCCAGGCGTCGGCCAGGAGGCCGCCGATCGGCGGGCCGACCGCCTGGCCGATGCCGTTGGCCGCCCCCCAGGCGCCCATCACCCGGCTGCGGCGATCGTCCGGCCAGGTGCGGGCCAGGGTGCCCATGACCGCGACGGGGACCAGCGCGCACCCCATCCCCTGGACGGCGCGGCTGGCCACCAGCAGCCCCAGGCTCGGCGCCAGTGCCGCGCCGAGGGTGCCAACGGTGAGCACGGACATGGCCAGGACGAGCGTGCGGCGCCGGCCGAGGCGGTCGCTGATCCAGCCGGTGGTCGGCATGGCGACCGCCAGGACGAGGACGGTCGCCGAGGCCACCAGCACGCCCTGGCTCACCGGTCTGCTGAAGTCGTCGGTGATCTGCCGCAGCGGTACGTTGACGATGTTGTTGCTGACCGTGCCGAGGAACGTGGCGCCCAGCAGGGCGGCGAGCAACCACCCGGCGCGCGGTGGCAGCTGACTCCCGGTCGGGGGAGTGCGGGGCCGGACGGGTCGCTCCTGGCGGATCGAGGTCACGAGACGCCCACTCCCTTCGTTCCGTGTGCACAGCGTGCCAACACGGGATGAACGTTCCTACGGCACGCTGCACATTCCGGGGTCGGGCGGATGTGCACTTCGCTGATGGACGTCACACCCCCCGTCCGGGACGGTGCTGTCCATCACATTGGGCTCACCCCTGGGGGCGTCGATGCAACTCGAAGCAGCGCACTGGGTCTTCCTGGCGGGGGTCATCGTCATCCTCGCCACGATGATCATGCGCAAGAACATCGTGGTCCCAGCCGTGCTGGCCACGTTCCTCACCGCACTGGTCTGGTCGGGGAGTCTCCTGACCGGGATCGCGTCCGTGTTCAACGCCAGCCTGGCGGCGGCGACAGCGCTGTTCAACATCTTCCTGATCATCGCGATGGTCACGGCGATGCTGCGGTCGCTGGAGGGCCTCGGCTCCGACCGGAGGATGGTCGCGCCCTTCCGGAAGGTCATGCGCAACGCGCACCTGTCCTGGTGGACGCTGATCATCGTCACGTACTTCATCTCGCTGTTCTTCTGGCCGACACCGGCCGTGCCGCTCGTGGGCGCCGTCCTGATCCCGGTGGCGGTCCGGTCGGGCCTCCGGCCGCTGGCCATCGGCTTCACCGTGGCGGTCGCCGGCCAGGGCATGGCCCTGTCGTCGGACTACATCATCGGGGTGGCGCCGCAGCTGTCGGCCACCACGGCCGGTATCGACGACGTCTCCCTCGTCGCCGACCGGGCGCTGGTCCTGTCGCTGATCGTCGGCGCCGTGGCCATCGCCATCGGTTACGCGATGGAGTTCCGCAAGATGCGCCAGCCGTCCGACGCCCTGCTGGCGGAGTGGGAGGCCGCGGGCGACCGCCGCTCCGGCAGCGCGGACGCCGAGGCGATCGAGGACGCCGCCGAGGGTCTGCCGGCCGGCGGCCATGGCGGACACGGCCGCCCGGGCGGCGGACTGCCGGTCGACGAGACCGGTGGTGCCGGCCCGTCGGCCAGCGGCCAGCGAGAACTGGTCGGGGCCGCCAGCACCACCGGCGGAGGCGGGACCGCGCCGCGCGACGAGGCCGAGACCATCGCCACCCGGCTCGGCAAGGGCCGTGCCCTGGTCGGCACCCCCGCCGGCGGCCCCGTGCCGGCGGAGGCGCACACCATCCAGCCGGTGGAGAAGCCGCTGGCCTCCAAGGCGTTCGCCATCATCGTGCCGCTGGCCTATCTGGCGCTGGTCATCTACCTGATCGTCGCCACGGTCTCGGACGACGTGGACGACCTCGCGGGCGGGGAGGCGGCGGCTCTCGTCGGTGGCATCGCGGTGCTGATCATGTTCGCGGCCGCCTATGCCCGCAGCGGTGCCCAGATGCTGGAGACGGCGGCCGACCACATCATCGACGGCCTGGTCTTCGCCTTCAAGGCGATGGGTGTGGTGCTGCCGATCGCCGGGTTCTTCTTCATCGGCAGCGGCGACTTCTCGGGGCAGATCCTCGGTCTGCCCGAGGACGAGACCGGCCCGAGCCTGCTGTTCGACCTCGTCACCGAGGCGCAGGAGGCACTGCCGGAGAGCGGCCTGATCACGGCGCTCGGCATCATGCTCGTGGGTGTGGTCGCCGGCCTGGACGGCTCCGGCTTCTCCGGTCTGCCGCTGACGGGGGCGCTGGCCGGCTCCCTGTCCGAGGGCTCCGGGGTGAGCAGCCCGACGCTGGCCGCCATCGGGCAGATGGGCAACATCTGGTCCGGCGGCGGGACGCTGGTGGCCTGGTCCTCGCTGCTCGCGGTCGCCGGCTTCTGCCGGGTGTCCGCGGTGGAACTGGCCCGGCTCCTGTTCGTCCCGGTCATGGCCGGCCTCATCGCCGCCACGGTGCTGGGGGTGCTGATCTTCGGCTGATCCGCCCGGCCTCTGCCGGGCACCCCGAGTGGCAGCAGCCCCGGACCGCCGCGCGCGGACCGGGGCTGCTGTGCATCGTCCGGCCGGCGTGACGGGCGCGCGCGTCCGGCGCGGCGGGTGCTACGAAACGGCTGTGGACCTGGACGACGTCGCCGACGAGCTGTACGCCGTGCCCCCCGAGGAGTTCGTCGCGGCCCGGACGGCCCTGGTCGACGACGCCCGCGCGGCCGGCGACCGGGCGCTGGCCAGGACGATCGGCGCGCTGCCCAAGCCCTCCACCGCCGCCTGGGTGGTCAACGTGCTCGTGCGGGCCCACCGCGACGAGATCGAGGCGCTGGTCGAGCTCGGCGGCCTGCTGCGCGACGCCCAGGACTCGCTGGCCGGCGACCAGCTGCGGGCGCTGAACGCGCAGCGGGGGCAGCTGCTGTCCGCACTGACCCGGCAGGCCGCGGCGCGGGCGCGGGAGCGCGGACACGCGGTGAGCACCGCCGTCGCCGGCCAGGTGGAGGACACGCTGCGCGCGGCGATGGCCGATCCCGAGGCGGGGGAGGCGGTGCTGGCCGGGCGGCTGACCTCGCCGCTGTCCTACAGCGGGATGGGCGGGGTCACCGGGATCCGGCCCCAGCTGCGGGTGGTGCCGGACCCGGCGCCCGCGCCCGCGGGCCGGGCGCGACCGAAGCGGGGCGAGGACGCGACCGACCGGCGGGCGCGGGAGGAGCAGCGGCGGCGGGAACGGGAGCAGGAGGCCCGCCGGGCGGCCGAGGAGAAGCGCCGGCGGGAGCTGGCCGAGGCGCGCGAGGAGGCGGCGGCCGCGGCGGCGCTGGCCGAGGAGACCGCCGCCCGCGCCGCCGAGGAGCGCGACCGTGCCGGGGAGCTCGACGAGCGGCACGAGCGGCTGCAGGCCCGCGTCGACGAGCTCACCGCGGAGCTCGCCCGCGTCGAGGAGGAGGCCGGGGAGGTCGCCGCCGTCCTGCGCCGGGCCGAGCGGCACCGCACCACCGCCGAGCGGCAGGCCCGCGACGCGGCCGCCGCGCGCGACCGCGCCGAGGCCCGCGTGCGGGAGCTGGAGGAGGACGGCTGAGTGCCCGGCGGAGCGGTCCGCTCCGCCGGGCCTGGCCGGCGGGGGACCGCGGTCAGCCCATCGTCTTCTGGCCGTCGAGGGACTCCCGCAGGATGTCGGCGTGCCCGGCGTGCTGGGCGGTCTCGGCGACGATGTGCAGGAACACCCGGCGCGCGGAGCGGCGCGCCCCCGGCTCGAACCACGGCGCGGGCGGCAGCGGGTGGTCGGCGTCGAGGTCGGGCAGCGAGGCGACCAGCTCGTCGGTGCGGGCGGCCACCTCGTCGTAGTGCGCGAGCACGTCGGCCAGCGTCTCGCCGTCGGCCATGTGCCACTCCGCCTGCCAGCGGGCCATCTGCTCCGGGTCGTCGGGGCCGGCCATCGTGGCGGGGCCGTGCTCGATGAACTCCGCCCAGCTCGCCTCGCAGTGCGCGACGTGCTTCACCAGCCCGCCGAGGGTCAGCTCGCTGGCGGTGGTGCGCTCCCGCGCCTGCTCCTCGGTCAGCCCCTGCACGGTGTACCGGAGGAAGAGGCGGTGCGCGCGCAGGGTCTCCAGGATGTCGGCGCGCTCGCGGGTCAGGGTGCTCGTGGTGCTGGTCATGGCTGTCACCTCTCGCCGTCGGGTTCCGATGGGACGAGTCTCTCCCCCATCGGTGCCAGTTCCTGACCGCATTGGCCGACAATCTCGTCTCGTGGCCGACACCGGGAACCGCACCCTGCGCCTGCTCTCGCTGATGCAGGACCGCCGACACTGGGCGGGCGCGGACCTCGCCGAGCGGCTGGACGTCTCGCTGCGCACGCTGCGCCGGGACGTCGAGCGGCTGCGCGACCTGGGCTATCCCGTCGAGGCGACCCCGGGCGTCGCGGGTGGTTACCGCCTGGCGCCGGGGGCCTCCCTACCGCCGCTGGTCCTCGACGACGAGGAGGCGGTCGCGCTGACGGTGGGGCTGCAGGCCGCGGCGCAGGCGGCGGTCGCCGGCATGGCCGAGTCCTCGGTCCGCGCGCTGGCCAAGGTCGTGCCGGTGCTGCCGCCGCGGCTGCGCCGCCGGGTCGACGCGCTGGCCGCCGCCACGGCCGCCGTCCCGTGGGCCGGCGGGGACACCGCCGTCGACCCGGCCGTCCTCACCACGATCGCGCAGGCCTGCCGGGACACCGTCCGGCTCACCTTCGACTACACCGACGCCCGCGGCGGGCGCAGCGAGCGGCTGGTCGAGCCCTTCCGGCTCGTGCCGCTGCGCCGCCGCTGGTACCTGGTCGCCCACGACACCGGCCGCGGCGACTGGCGCACCTTCCGGCTCGACCGGCTGACCGGCCCGCGGGCGACCGGCGCCCGGTTCGCGCCCCGGTCGCTGCCGGGCGGGGACGTCGTCGCCTTCGTGCAGGCCGGGCTGGGCAACCGGCCGGGGACGCCGGTCACGGCGGTGGTCCGCGCCCCGGCCGGCGAGGTCCGGGAACGGATCGGCCGCTGGGCCACCGTGACCGACGACGGGGCGGGCCGCTGCCGGGTGTCGATGGAGTCCGACGCGCTGGAGTGGGCGGTGTTCGCCCTGGGGACGACGGAGGCGGAGTTCACCGTCGTCGAGCCCCCGGAGCTCGTCGAGCGGGTGCGGTCGTGGGGCGCGCGCTTCTCCCGGGCTGCGGGAGCGGCCGACCGTCCCTAGCGTCGCGGTCATGGGGGACCAGTCATGACGGAGCACGCGCACCGGGTCGCGGTGGTCACGGGGTCGGAGTCGGGGATCGGGCGGGCCGTCGCGGTGGCGCTGGCCGAGCAGGGCCACGACGTCGGTGTCACCTGGCACCGCGACGAGGCGGCCGGGCGGGCCACGGTGGAGCAGGTGCGGGCGCTGGGCCGGCGCGCCGAACTGCGCCCGCTCGACCTCACCCGGCTGCCCGAGGCCGCCGACGTCGTCGACGAGCTGGCCGACGAGCTCGGTGGCCTCGACGTCCTGGTCAACGACGCCGGCACCGGGCACATGACGCCGCTGCTCGACCTGGACCTCGGCACCTGGCGGGAGGTGCTGGCCACCGACCTGGACGGCGCCTTCCTCTGCCTCCAGCGGGCGGCCCGCCGCATGGTCGCCGCCGGACGCGGCGGCCGGATCGTCAACATCACGAGCGTGCACGAGGTCGCCCCGCGGGTCGGGGCGGCGGCGTACTGCGCGGCCAAGGGCGGGCTCGGCCTGCTCACCAAGGTGGCCGCGCTGGAGCTCGCGGAGCACGGGATCACGGTCAACTCCGTGGCGCCGGGCGAGATCGCCACGGCGATGACCGGCCAGGAGGACGAGGACCCGACCGCGCCGGGCCACGAGCGCCCCGGCGTGCCGCTGCGCCGCCCCGGCGACGCGCGGGAGGTGGCCGCGGTGGTGGCGTTCCTGGCCTCGCCGGCGGCCGGCTACGTGACCGGGGCGTCGTGGCCCGTCGACGGCGGCATGCTCCAGATGGGCCCGATGGCCGGCTCCCACCTGCGGTCCGACGACTGGCGCCGCGGCTGATCACCCCGCCAGCAGCTCCGCCAGCCGGGCGCGGTCGGGGCCCGGGAACGGCCGCGGGACGACGTCGCCGAGCGCCTCCAGACGGTCCCGCACGAGCGGCCGGGCCAGCACCTCGCCCGGCGGCGCCAGGCACAGGATGATCTCCAGCAGCGCGCGGAACAGCTCGGGGTCGGTCGCCGAGCCGGCCTGGAGCCGGGCCAGCGGGGACGTCGCCGGGGGCGCCGGGCGGCCCTCGGCCAGCGCCCGCATCTCCGCGACGCGGACCCGGTCGGCGGCCACCTGGCTGCGGTAGAAGGGCTCGACGGCCGACGCGGTCGCCTCGGCGAACGCCGTGGTCAGGGCCGCGGGGTCGTCGAGGTGCGCGGCCACGACCGCGCGCAGCAGCTGCACCTGGACCGCGCCCATGCTCAGCCCGCGGCCGGCCGAGGGGTTGGTGCAGGCCCAGGCGTCGCCGACCGCGACGAAGCCGGTGACCACCGGGCGGCGGTCGACCAGGAAGCCGCGGTGGCGGTCCAGCGTGCCGGCCATCGCCCGGACGCCGTTCAGCGGCCGGCCGTCCAGCCAGTGCGCCTGCAGGGGGCAGGCGGCGACCACCCGGTCGAAGGCGGCCGGGTCGCGCAGCCCCTTGAGCAGGGCGTCGCCGGTGCGGGTGAACAGCGTGACCGACCAGGTGTCGTTGTCCGCGTACAGCGTGAGCACCGAGAGGCTGCCCAGCGGCACCAGCAGCGGGCCCCGCCGCACCGGTGGCGTCGGGCCGGTGAGGTAGCGGGTGTAGTAGACGAAGCCGAGGTCCTCGGACTCGACCAGCGGCTGCCGGGCGCCGATGCCGGCCAGCCACTCCCCGGAGCGGGTGCGGCGGCCGCCGGCGTCGACGACGAGGTCGGCCGGCAGCACCTCGCCGGTCGTCGTCCGCACACCCGTCACGTGCGGGATGCCGGGCAGGGCCGGCGTGCCGGTCAGCAGCTCCGCGACCCGCACGCCGCGCCGCACCGTGACCCCGGGCTGCGCCTCGGCGGCCGCCGCGACGGCGGACTCGACCACCGGGCGGCGGCCGGTGACGACGCGGAACCGCTCGTCGCCGGGCCGCGGCGCGCCGTCGGTGATCCCCGGCGGCATCGGGGTGAGCGGGTCGACGGAGGCGCAGCCGGCGCCGCGCAGCCGGTCGGTGAGACCGGGCAGCTCGGCGTCGCAGACCTCGCGGAAGCGGGCGTGCAGGGTGTGCGGCTGGTGGAAGTGCGCCACCCCGTGCCGCCGCCACGAGTCCCACGCCGCGGCCGCGGTCACCGGTGCGCCGTCCGGGTCGGCCTCCAGCACCGTCACGTCGCAGCCGTCGCGGGCCAGCGTCATGGCGGCGACCAGGCCGACCACCCCTCCGCCGCAGACGACGATCCCGGGCATGGCCGACTCCCTCCGCGCAGCGTGCGGCCACGCTGCCGGGGCCGGCCGGTGCCCGGCCAGGGTCCTCCGGCCTCAGCGGGTGCGGGCCCGCTTGGCGCGGTAGAGCTCCTCGTCGGCGCGGCGGAGCAGGTCGTCGAGGGTGTCGCCGGGGCGCACGGACGCCGTCCCCAGCGACCAGGGCGCCGGGTGGCTGGCCCGCAGCCGGCTGACCAGCTCGCGCGCGGAGGCCGCGTCGGTGCCGGGCAGGCAGAGCACGAACTCGTCGCCGCCGTAGCGGCCCAGCAGGTCGGCGCCGCGCAGCTCACGGCTCCACGCGGTCGCCAGGGTGCGCAGCAGGTCGTCGCCGGCGGAGTGGCCGTCCTCGTCGTTCACGGCCTTGAAGTGGTCGAGGTCCAGGACGGCGACGGTCAGCGGCTCGCCGCTGCGGTGCGCGTGCGCCAGGTCGCGGCCGGCCTCGGCCTCCCAGCTGCGGCGGTTGGCGACCCCGGTCAGCGGGTCGGTGCCGGCGGCGTGCCGCAGCTGGACGGAGATCCGCAGCTGGGCCTCGCTGAGGACCACCACCGTCGTCACCGTGGTGATCCAGGGGGAGGTGAAGCCGCCGGGCGCGGCGGCGACGGCGCCGGCGGTCGCGGCCACGAGCAGCAGCAGGACGTGCATGCGGGCGGCCCGCGCGGGCAGGAAGTGGCCGGTGAACACGCCGACGGCGACCATGGCCGGGCCGAGCCCGACGACCCCGGCGGCGGTCACCGACTGCCAGGCCAGCGCGCCGATCAGCAGGCTGACCGCGGCGAGCGCGACGTGCACGCCGCGGTCGGGCAGGTCGGCGCGGCGGAACCACAGCACGGCCGCGGTGCCCAGGCCGACGAGGGCCAGGACGCCGAGCAGGGCCACCGGGGAGTCCCGGTCCATCGGCCACAGCGCGCCGGCGGCGCAGAGCAGCCCGCTCACGCCGTACAGCAGTGCGAGCAGCCCCACACCGGTGGCCCGGTCTCCGTGCACGTCCCCGCCTCTCGTCCCGATCAGCATCGACCGGACCGGGGAGGTGCTGCAGGTCGAGGGCCCCGACCGCCCCCATGGGGGGAGGCCGTGGGTCAGCCGGTGAGCTCGGTGGGGACGGCGACCACGTCGACCATCGCGCCGTTGCGGTGCACGGTCACCGGCAGCGGGACGCCGATGGCGTCGGCGAACAGCAGCCGCTGCAGGCTCTGCGCCTCCGCGACGGGGGAGCGGCCGGCCTCGAGCACCAGGTCCCCGGCGTGCAGCCCCGCCCGCGCGGCCGGCGAGCCGGGGACGACGTCGAGCACCCGCAGCCCGCGCCGCCGTCCGGTCCGGGCCGCCAGGTCCGCCGGCAGCGGCGCCGGCGTGCTCACCAGACCGAGGTAGGCGCGGCGCACCCGACCGTCGGTCTCCAGCGCGGCGAGGATCCGCCGGGTGGTGGCGTTGACCGGCACGGCCAGGCCCAGCCCCCAGCCGGCGACGGCGGTGTTGATGCCGACCACGCGGCCGGCCGAGTCGGCCAGCGCCCCGCCGGAGTTGCCCGGGTTCAGCGCCGCGTCGGTCTGGATCACGTCCTCGACCACCCGCGCCGTCCGGCCGTCGCGGGTCGGCAGCGACCGGCCCACGCCGCTGACCACCCCCGCGGTGACCGAGCCGGCCAGGCCCAGCGGGTTGCCGACGGCGACGACGAGCTGACCGACCCGCAGCCCGGCCGCGTCGCCGAGCGCCGCCGGCGCGGGCACCGGGCCGCGCGCGCGGACGACGGCGAGGTCGGACAGCGGGTCGGCGCCGACGACGTCGACGTCGCTCTCGGTGCCGCCGGAGAACACGGCGCGGCCGGTGCGGGCCGACCCGACGACGTGGGCGTTGGTGACCAGCAGCCGGTCGCCGGGCACGACGACGGCGGACCCGGCGCCGCCGCGCCCGCCCGGGCCGGAGACGGCGAGGGCGGCGACGTGCGGGGCGAGCTCGGCCGCGACGGCGGTCACGGTGGCCGAGTAGGCGTCGAGCGCGGCGGTGTCCTGGTCCACGGCGACCTCCCTGGCGGTGATTACACGCTTACGTGCACCAGTGAACGCCCTGCCGGGGCCGCCGTGCCGCCGCTCTGCCGTGGGCGAACACCGCCGAGATACTGGCCGGGTGAGCAGCCGCCGAGACCGATCGCAACGGGCCCGGTGACGGCCTCCACCGCCGAGGGGCGGGCGGCGGCCGCGCGGGCGTGGGCCGCGCTGCGCCCCGGGCTGGCCGCCGACGCCGAGGCGGCCCTCGGCGCCGAGGCCGACGCCTTCCTCGCCCGCGCCGACCTCGCCCTCCTCGACGTGCACGAGCCGCTGGCGGCGCTCTACGGCGCCGACCGTGCGGACGCGCTGCTGGCGCGGGCACTGGGCGTCGTCCTGGCCGCGGCGGCCGACCGCCCGGCGGAGCTGCGGCGGCTGGACCGCCGCCGGGAGATCGACCCGGGCTGGTTCCTGCGGGCGCGGATGCAGGGCTACGTCTGCTACGTCGACCGGTTCTGCGGCACCCTCGACCGGCTGCCCGGCCACCTGGACCACCTGGCCGGCCTGGGCACCACCTACCTGCACCTGATGCCGCTGCTGCGCCCGCGCGAGGGCGAGAACGACGGCGGCTACGCCGTCGCCGACCACCGCGCCGTCGACCCCCGGCTGGGCACGATGGCAGACCTCGAGGCGGTCGCGGCGGCGCTGCACGAGCGGGACATGAGCCTGTGCATCGACCTGGTGGTCAACCACACGGCGCGCGAGCACCCGTGGGCCCGGGCCTGGCTGGCCGGCGACCCGGCGTACGCGGGCTTCTACACCGCCTTCCCGGACCGGACGATGCCCGACGCCTACGACGCGACGATCCCCGAGGTGTTCCCCGACCGGGCGCCGGGGTCATTCAGCTGGGTGCCCGAGGCCTGCGACGGCGCCGGCGGCTGGGTGTGGACGACGTTCTGGCCCTACCAGTGGGACCTCGACTACACCAACCCCGAGGTCACCCTCGCGATGCTGGGCGAGATCACCTGGCTGGCCAACCGCGGCGTCGACGTCTTCCGCATGGACGCCGTCCCGTTCCTCTGGAAGCGGCTGGGCACCACCTGCCAGAACCAGCCGGAGGGCCACACCCTCCTCCAGCTGCTGCACGCGCTGACCCGGCTGGCCGCGCCCGGCGTGGTGTTCAAGGCGGAGGCGATCGTCGCGCCCGACGACCTCGTGCCCTACCTCGGGGCGCACGAGCGGTACCGGCCCGAGTGCGAGCTGGCGTACCACAACTCGCTCATGGTGCAGCTGTGGAGCAGCCTCGCGACGCGGGACGTCCGGCTGGCCCGGCACGCGCTGGGCCGGATGCGGCCGGTCCCGCCGACCACCACGTGGGTGACCTACGTGCGCGGGCACGACGACATCGGCTGGGCGGTCACCGACGAGGACGCCGCGGCGGTCGGGCTGGACGGTTTCGCGCACCGGCGCTTCCTCAACGACTTCTACTCCGGCCGCTTCCCCGGGTCGTTCGCCCGCGGCGCGCCGTTCCAGGAGAACGAGGCCACCGGCGACGCCCGGATCTCCGGGTCCACCGCCTCCCTGTGCGGCATCGAGGCCGCACTGGAGGCCGGCGACGCCGCGGCGCTGGAGGCCGGGATCCGCCGGCTGGTCCTGCTGTACTCCGTGGTCTACGCGTGGGGCGGGATCCCGCTGCTCTACATGGGCGACGAGCTCGCGCTGCGCAACGACGCCGGCTACCTCGCCGACCCGGCCCGCGCCCCGGACAACCGGTGGATGCACCGCCCGCCGATGGACTGGGCCGCGGCCGACCGGGCGCGGGACCCCGCGACGCTCGAGGGGCGGGTGCTCGCCGCCGTCCGCCGGCTGGGCGAGGTCCGCCGGTCGCTGGTGGCGCTGCGCGGCGGGGTGGAGGCCGAGCTGCTCGACGCCGGGGACGACGCCGTCCTGGCGTGGCGGCGCCGGCACCCCCGCGGCGGCGCGTTCGTCGGCCTGGCCAACGTCGCCCCCGGCCCGCGCGCGGTGGACGCCGACACCGTCACCGGCTTCGGCACGCTCGCCTGGGTGCACGGCAGCGACGGCCCGCTGGGTGCCGGCGGCGGGCGGGTGGTCGTGCCGGGCCTCGGCTTCGCCTGGTACGCCGAGCCGTGACCGGCCCGGTGGGGGTCACCCTCGGCGTGGAGGAGGAGTTCCACTGCGTCGACCCCGGGACGCTCGCGCTCACCCCGGCGCCGCGGGCCGTGGCGGCCGCGCTGGCCGGGGAGGCGGGCCGCCGGGTGCACCCGGAGATCGTCACCACCCAGCTGGAGACGACGACCGAGGTGTGCACCACGCTCGCCGAGGTCCGGGCCGAGCTGGTCGCCGCCCGGCGGGACGCGGCCGCGGCGGCCGCGCGCGACGGCCTGGTCCTGCTGCCGGCCTCCACCCACCCGTTCGGCAGCTGGCAGCAGCAGCCGCTCACCGGCGCCGACCGCTACCGGGCGATGGGGGAGCGGTGGGGGGTGCTGGCCCGGCAGCAGGACATCTGCGGCTGCCACGTGCACGTCGGCGTCCCCGACACCGACACCGCCGTCGCCGTGCTGGACCGGGCCCGGCCGCACCTGCCGCTGCTGCTGGCGATGACCGGCAGCTCGCCGTTCCACGACGGGCTGGCCACCGGCTACCAGAGCTTCCGCACCGTGTGGTGGGGGCGCTTTGCGCACGCCGGCGCACCCGAGCAGCTCGGCTCGGCCGCGGCCTACCGGGAGGTCGTCGCCGGCCTGGTCGCCGCGGGCGTCGTCGCGGACGCCTCGCAGGTGTACTGGGACGTCCGGCCGTCGGCGCACCTGCCCACCGTCGAGTTCCGGATCGCCGACGTGTGCACCTCGCCCGAGGACGCCGTGCTGCACGCCGGGCTGGTCCGGTCGCTGGTCCGGGTGCTGGCGGCGCGGGCCGCCGACGGCGAGCCTGCCCCCGACCCGCGGCCGGAGCTGCTGCGGGCCGCCCGGTGGCGCGCCGCCCGCGACGGGCTGGGCGGCGAGCTGTTCGACCCGGTGCGCGGCGAGCTGCTCCCGGCGCGGGCCCTGCTCGACCGCTTCCTCGGCGAGCTCGAGGACGACCTGCGCGCCGCCGGCGAGTGGGCCGAGGTGACCGGGCTGCTGCAGCGGCTGCTGGACCGGGGCACGTCGGCCACCCGCCAGCTCACCGCCTGGCGGCGCACCGGCGACCTGCGCGCGGTCGCGGCGCAGGTGGTGGCGGAGGGGGCGGTGGAGCCGGCGGGTGTCCCCACCGCCGCCCCGGGTAACGAGACCCCATGACCTCACGCCCCCTCGCCGTCGTCACCGGCGCCTCCAGCGGCATCGGCCTCGAGCTCGCCCGGCAGTTCGCCACCCACGGCTTCGACCTGGTCGTCAACGCCGAGGACGCCGAGCTGGCCGCGGCCGCCGACCAGCTGCGCGCCGAGGGCGTGGACGTCGCCGCGGTGCGGACCGACCTGCGCACCCGGGACGGCGTCGAGGGCCTCTACGCCGCGGTCGCCGCCACCGGCCGGCCGGTCGCGGCCGTGGCGCTGAACGCCGGGGTCGGCAAGGGCGGGCCGTTCGTCGACAACCCGATCGAGGACGAGCAGTCGATCATCGACCTCAACGTCACGGCCACCTTCCGGCTGGCCAAGCTGTTCCTCCGCGACATGGCCGCCCGCGGCGAGGGCAGGGTGCTGTTCACCTCGTCGATCGCCTCGACCATGCCCGGGCCCCACCAGGCGGTCTACAACGCCTCGAAGTCCTTCGTCCAGTCGCTGGCCGAGGCGCTGGCCACCGAGCTGCGCGACACCGGCGTCACCGTCACCTCGCTGATGCCCGGGCCCACCGACACCGAGTTCTTCGAGCGCGGCGACCTGCTCGACACCAAGCTCGGCCAGGGCCCGAAGGACGACCCGGCGCAGGTGGCGAAGCAGGGCTTCGACGCGCTGATGGCCGGCAAGGACAAGGTCGTCGCGGGGTCGCTGATGACCAAGGCGCAGGCCGCGGCGAACAGCGTGCTGCCGGACAGGCTCAAGTCCGCGGCCCACGCGAAGATGGCCGAGCCCGGCTCGGCGTGACCGCCCCACGGCGGGCCGCGAGCGGCCGGCTGTCCAGCCGGCCGCCCGCCGCGCCGGCGGCGGTGCCGCACCCGCCGGGGGAGCGGGCGCTCGACCTGGGGCCGGACGCGCAGGCCCGGCTGCTCGTCCCCGCCCGGGCGCCGGGCCCGCGGCCGCTGCTGGTGTTCTTCCACGGGGCGGGGGGCTCCGCGGCGCAGGGCCTGGCCGCCGTCGGCGGGCCCGCGGCCGCGCACGGGGCGCTCGTGCTGGCGCCGTCGTCGGTCGCGGTGACGTGGGACCTCGTGGCCGGCCGGCTGGGCCGCGACGTCGCCGTCCTCGACGCCGCGCTCGAGCAGGTCTTCGCCCGGCAGCCGGTCGGCCGGATCGCCCTCGGCGGCTTCTCCGACGGCGCGTCCTACGCGCTCTCGCTCGGCCTGGTCAACGGCGACCTGGCCGACGCGGTGCTCGCCTTCTCACCCGGCTTCGTGGCCGCCCCGGCGCGCACCGGCCGCCCGCGGATCTGGGTCGCGCACGGCACCGGCGACCGCGTGCTGCCGGTCGACCGGTGCGGCCGCCGGGTGGCCGGCGACCTCACGCGGGCCGGCTACGACGTGACCTACGACGAGTTCGACGGCGGCCACGTCGTGACCCCGGCCCTGGTCACCGCCGCGCTGGACGCCTGGCTCGGCCCGCCCGGCTAGGCCGAGCGGCGCTCCGTCACGTCCTCGCGCCCGGCCGCCTCGCCGTCCTTGGGGCCGCCGGTCTTGGAGACCGAGAAGTCCGGCCCCAGCTGCTCGAGCGCCAGCCGGCCGTAGACCTGCTGCTGGGTGGCCACCCGCTGGGAGCGGCCGCGGCCCAGGAAGCTGATCAGCCAGTGGAACACCGTGGTGATGCGGCTCTTGAACCCGACGATGTACATCAGGTGCACCACTAGCCACAGCACCCAGGCGATGAAGCCCTCGAACTTGAACCGGCTGATGTCGGCGACCGCGGAGAAGCGGGAGATGGTCGCCATCGAGCCCTTGTCCTTGTAGCGGAAGGGCTGCTGCGCCGGCTTGCCCGCCAGGCGCAGCTGGATCGCCTTCGCGGCGTAGCGGCCGCCCTGGATAGCGACCTGGGCGACACCGGGCAGCTTGTCCAGGCTCATCATGTCGCCGACGACGTGCACCTCGGGGTGCCCGGGCAGCGTGAGGTCGGGCTGCACCGACACCCGGCCGGCCCGGTCCACCTCGGCGCCGGACTGCTCGCCGAGGCTGCGGCCCAGGTTCGACGCCTGCACACCCGCGGCCCAGATCTTGGTGGCGGCGGGGATGCGGCGGACCTGCCCGTCGCCGTCCTTGACCGTGAGGCCGTCGGCGTCGACGTCGGTGACCATCGCGCCCAGCTGCACCTCCACGCCGATGCGGTTGAGCTGCCGGCGGGCGCGGTCGCCGAGCTTCTCGCCGAAGCTGGGCAGCACCTTGGGCGCGGCGTCGAGCAGGATGATCCGCGCCTGGGTCGGGTCGATGTTGCGGAAGTCGCGGCGCAGCGTGCGGCGGGCCAGCTCGGCGATCTGCCCGGCCATCTCCACGCCGGTGGGGCCGGCGCCGACGACCACGAAGGTCATCAGCCGGTCGATCTCCTCCTGGCTGGTGGCCAGCTCGGCCAGCTCGAACGCGCCGAAGATCCGGCCGCGCAGCTCCAGGGCGTCGTCGATGCTCTTCATGCCCGGGGCGAACTCGGCGAACTGGTCGTTGCCGAAGTAGGACTGCCCGGCGCCCGCGGCGACGATCAGCTCGTCGTAGGGGTGCACCGTCGTGCGGCCCAGGATCGTCGAGGTGACGGTGCGGGCGGCCAGGTCGATGTCGGTGACCTCGCCGAGCACCACCCGGGCGTTGTGCTGCCCGCGCAGGATCTCGCGCGTGGCCGGGGCGATCTCGCCCTCGGACAGGATCCCGGTGGCCACCTGGTACAGCAGCGGCTGGAACAGGTGGTGGCTGGTCTTGCCGATCACCGTCACGTCCACCGGCGCGCGCTTGAGCGCCTTGGCGGCGAACAGGCCGCCGAAACCGGAGCCGACGATGACGACCCGCGGTCGCCCGGACGTGGTGGTCGCTCCGGGGCGGTCGTTCGCCTCGGTGGCCGCTCGTGATGTCGTCATGATGACTCCATCCTCCCACTCCAACTCGGGCCCCGCCCGATTCCGACCCGGGCGACTCGGGACACAGTCAGAGCCTCTACCCGCGTCCTCCCCGCTCACGCGGGTGAACCGGATCGCGCCCGGGACCCGCGCCCGGTAGACCGGACGGATGCCCCCGGTGCGCGTCGTCCTCGTGCCCGGCCTGGGCCTCGACGGCCGGTCGCTGACCGGGGTGCGCGCGCGGGTCGACGCCGACGTCGTCCCGCTGCCCGGGATGGGGCGGCGGGGCCCGGTCCCGCCCCTGGACGCGCTGGCCGCCCGGTTGCGGGCCGCGCTCGGCCCGGGACCGGTCGTGCTGGTCGGCCACTCGCAGGGCTGCCAGGTCGTGGCGGCGGCCGCGGCCGACCCGCGGGTGGCGGCCGTCGTCCTGCTCGGCCCGACCACCGATCCGCGGCTGCGTTCCCCGGCCGGGCTGGCCGGCCGCTGGCTGGTCACGGCCTGGGCCGAGCCGTGGTGGCAGGTGCCGCTCGTGCTGGCGCAGTGGCTCACGACCGGCCCCCGGGCGATGGCGGCGCTGTGGCGGCGGGCGGCCCCGGACCCGATCGCCGCCCGGCTGCACGACGTGGCCGTCCCGGTGACCGTCGTCCGCGGCACCCGCGACCGGCTGTGCTCGCGGCCGTTCGCCGCCGCCGTGGCCGCCGCCGCGGCCCGCGGCCGGCTGGTCGAGCTGCCGGGCGCGGTGCACATGACGGTGCACACGCACCCCGCCGACGTCGCCGCCCTGCTGCGGGCGGCGCGGGCGGGGGTCGGGGACACGAGCGGCGGGCGGGGGACGGCGGGCGTGCCACGATGACGTCATGACCGCCACCTCCGCCTCCGCCGGCGCGCTGCTGCACCACGTGCGCACGGGCCGGGCGCGGAGCCGCGCGGAGCTGGTGGCGCTGACCGGCGCGGCGCGCAACACGGTGAGCGCCCGGGTGGACCAGCTGATCGCCGCCGGGTTCCTGGAGGAGGGCGGCCGCGGCTGGAGCACCGGCGGCCGGCCGCCGACGCTGCTGCGGTTCAACAGCCGGGCGGGCTGCGTGCTCGCCGTCGACCTCGGGGTGACCAGCGTCGACGTCGCGGTCACCGACCTGTCCGCCCAGCTCATCGCGTCGGCCGGGCACGCCATCGACATCGCCGAGGGGCCCGGCCCGGTGCTCGTCGAGGCCGACCGGCTGGCGCAGCTGGTGCTCGACGAGGCGGGCCTGTCGGCCGCCGACGTCCGCGCCGTCGGGGTGGGGGTGCCCGGCCCCGTCGAGTTCTCGACCGGGCGGCCGTCCCACCCGCCGATCATGCCGGGCTGGCACGACCACCCGATCCCGCACGCGTTCCGCCGCTTCGAGTGCCCGGTCTTCGTCGACAACGACGTGAACGTGATGGCCCTCGGGGAGATGGGCGTCGCCGGCTCGGACCAGGACGTGCTCGTGGTCAAGGTCGGCACCGGCATCGGCTGCGGCGTCGTCGTCGAGGGCAGCGTCTACCGCGGCGCGCAGGGCAGCGCCGGCGACATCGGGCACATCTACGTCGCCCAGCCCGACGGGCGCGAGGTGGTGTGCCGCTGCGGCAACGTCAACTGCCTCGAGGCGATCGCCGGCGGCGGCGCGCTGCTGCGCGACGCCCTGGCCATGGGGCTGCCGGTCACGACGACCCGGGACGTGGTGGAGCTCGCCGCGCAGGGCGACGGCCCGGCCCTGGAGCTGGTCCGGGCGGCCGGGCGCACGATCGGCACGGTGCTCGCGGCGCTGGTCAACTTCTTCAACCCGCACCGGATCGTCATGACCGGCGGGGTCGCCCAGGCCGGCATCCCGCTGCTGGCGGGCATCCGCGAGGCGGTCTACCGGCGCTCGATGCCGCTGGCGGCCCGGTCGCTGGAGATCAGCGTCAGCAGCGCGCCCGACCTCTCCGGGCGTGTCGGCGCCGCGCTCATGGCGATCGAGGGTTTCCTCGACGAGGACTCGGTCCACCAGGCGCTCGCGCGCTGACCTGCGCGCGGACGGGGCGCCCCGTCCGCCCGGCCCCGGCCCCCCGGGCGTTCCCGCCAGGTTGCGGTTCGGTAACTCCCCGGTCGTCGCTTGACCACCTGTGACTCCGCCCATATGTTCACGCCTGCACGCACTAATGGTCAGCGTTGAGCAGAAGTGCCCCGGGTCGCCCGGAGGACGTCGGCTGCGCGGACCCCCGACCCGCAGGAGGCCCGGTGACGACGTCCCTGGCGCAGCCGCCGCTGCTGGAGATGCACGGCATCGTCAAGACGTTCCCCGGGGTCCGCGCCCTCGGCGGCGTCGACCTGGACGTGCGCGCCGGCGAGGTGCACTGCCTGCTCGGTCAGAACGGGGCCGGCAAGTCCACCCTGATCAAGGTGCTCGCCGGGGCCCACCAGCCCGACGCCGGCCGGATCACCTGGCGGGGCGAGGAGGTGAGCCTCAGCAGCCCGCAGGCCGCGATGAGCCTCGGCATCGCCACGATCTACCAGGAGCTCGACCTGGTCTCCGGCCTCACGGTGGCCGACAACATCTTCCTCGGCCGCGAGCAGGCGAGGTTCGGGCTCACCCGGCCGGCGGTGGCCAACGCGGCGGCCTCCCGACTGCTCACCCGGCTCGGTCACCCGGAGATCCGGCCCACCGCCGAGGTCGGCTCGCTCTCCGCCGCCGCGCAGCAGATGGTCAGCATCGCCCGGGCGCTGTCCCAGGACGCGCGCCTCATCGTCATGGACGAGCCGTCCGCGGTCCTGGACAACGAGGAGGTCGAGCGGCTGTTCGCGGTCGTCCGCGACCTGACGGCCCACGACGTCGCCGTCGTCTACATCTCCCACCGGCTGGAGGAGATCCGCCAGATCGGTGATCGGATCACCGTCCTCAAGGACGGCGCCACGGTGGCCACGGGCCTGCCGGCGCGCGAGACCCCGACCCGCGAGGTCATCACGCTGATGACCGGCCGCACCATCGAGTACGTCTTCCCGGAGCGCCGGGGCCCGGTCGTGGCCGACCAGCCGCCACTGCTGGAGGTCGAGGGCCTGTCCCTGCGGGGGTCCTTCTCCGGCGTCTCCTTCGCGGTCCGCCCCGGCGAGATCGTCGGGCTCGCCGGCCTGGTGGGTGCCGGGCGCTCGGAGATCCTGGAGACCGTCTTCGGGGCCCGGCGCGCGACCGCCGGCACCGTCCGCGTCGGCGGCAAGCGGCTGCGCAACGGCGACGTCGGGGGCGCGGTTGCCGCCGGCGTGGGGCTGGCGCCGGAGGAGCGCAAGAGCCAGGCGCTCCTGCTCGGGGACTCGGTCTACCGGAACATCAGCATCTCCAGCCTGGCCCGCTTCGCCCGCGGCGGCTTCCTCGCCCGAGGAGCGGAGCGCGCCGCGGCGTCCGAGCAGGTGCGTGCCCTGGAGGTGCGCCCCGCCGACGTCGACCGCGAGGTCCGCACGCTGTCCGGCGGGAACCAGCAGAAGGTCGTCCTCGCCCGCTGGCTGCTGCGCGAGTGCCGCGTGCTGCTCCTCGACGAGCCCACCCGCGGTGTCGACGTCGGCGCGCGGTCGGAGATCTACGCGGTGGTGCGCGACCTGGCCGACCGGGGCGTCGCCGTCGTCGTGGTCTCCAGCGAGATCCCCGAGGTCCTCGGGCTCGCCGACCGGGTGCTGGTGATCGCCGACGGCGCGGTCGTGGCCGAGGAGCGGGCCGACGCGCTCGACGAGCACCGGGTGCTCGACCTGGTGATGGAGGGGACCGCCCACCAGGGCACCCCGGTGTCCATGACGATGCAGCACGAAGGGGACGTGGCATGAGCAGCAGCACCACGGCGACGACCGGGACGTCGGCGGACGCGTCCGCGGCACCAGCCGGACGCGGCCGGGAGCCCGGCAGGGGACCGGGTCTGATGTCCGGGCCGGTGGGCCGCAACCTCGGCCTCGTCGTCGCGCTGGTCATCCTCTGCGCCGTCGGACTGATCACCGCCGGGGACCGCTTCGCCGACGTCGACAACATCCTGACGATCCTGCGGGGCGCCTCGATCGTCGGCGTGGTCAGCATCGGCATGACCTTCGTGATCATCGGCGGCGGGATCGACCTGTCGGTCGGTGCCATCGCGGCGCTGGCGTCGGTGTGGGCCACCACCCTGGCCACGCAGCAGCTCGCCGAGGACGTCCACTGGATCGTCATCGTCGTCACGGCGCTCGTCGTCGGCGCGGTCGCGGGCCTGGTCAACGGCGTGGTGATCGCCTACGGCAAGCTCGCCGCCTTCATCGCCACCCTGGCCATGCTCACGGCGGCCCGGGGCCTGGCCGAGATCATCGCGAACCGGCGGACGCAGATCGTCCGGGAGGACGGCTTCCTCGACTTCTTCTCCGGCGACGTGCTGGGCGTCCCCACGCTCGTCATCATCTTCGCGCTGGTGTCCGTGGCCGGCTGGATCCTGCTGAACCGGACGACGTTCGGACGGCGCACCTTCGCCGTCGGCGGGAACGCCGAGGCCGCCCGGCTCGCCGGGATCCGGGTGCAGCTGCACACGGTGAAGCTCTACGTGCTCTCCGGCATCACCTGCGGCATCGCGGCCGTGATGATCATCGGCCGGACGACGACCGGCAGCTCGACCCACGGCACGTTGTGGGAGCTGGAGGCGATCGCCGCCGTGGTCATCGGCGGCACGCTGCTGATCGGCGGCCGGGGCACGATCGTCGGCACCGTCCTCGGCGTGATCATCTTCTTCACGCTGGGCAACGTCTTCACGCTCAACGACCTGTCCAGCTCCGCGCAGGCGGTCGCGCGCGGCGTGATCATCGTCGCCGCCGTCCTGCTCCAGCAGCGGCTGGCCACCGGGAGCTTCACCTTCCGCCGGCCAGGCCAGGACGGGTCCTCCGGTGGACCCGTCGTCCAGGGCAGTCCGGCCGGCGCGGTCTCCGGCGGCACCGGCGACCCGGGCGGCCCCGGCGGCGCCCGCCCCGGCGCGGACCCGACCTGACCTGACCGCCTGGCGGCGTCTCCACCGCCGCAGCCGGCCAGCACCACCCGTCGGGTGCCCGCCCGCCGGACCCAGCACCGCACCCGCAATCCCCGACGAGCACGACCTGGCGGACCAGCCAGGGAGGCGAACACCTGAGGAGAACCCATGTCTGCAGCGAGGCTGCGTCCCTTCCGCCGGATGACCTTCACCGCGGCCGCCCTGCTGAGCGCCGGCGCCCTGGTCGCCGGCTGCACCGGCAACGAGCCGGAGAACTCGGGCGGCGGCGGCAACAACGCCGCGAGTGACAACGACGAGGAGGGCGAGACCGTCCGCATCGGCTTCTCGGCGCCGGCGGCCGACCACGGCTGGATGGCCGGCATCACCGAGGCGGCCCGCGCGGTGGACGAGGAGTACGACGACGTCGAGCTGATCGTCGCCGAGGGCACGAACGACGTGAGCGCCCAGATCGCCCAGGTCGAGACGTTCATCAACGACGGCGTCGACGCGATCGTGCTGCTGCCCTTCGACGGCGACGCCCTGACGCCCGTCGCGCTGGAGGCCATGGAGGCCGGCATCCCGGTCATCAACGTCGACCGCGAGTTCAACAGCCCCTTCGCCGCCCGCGCCACGATCCTCGGCGACAACTACGGCATGGGCGTCTCGGCCGGCACCTACATCTGCGAGCAGCTCGGCGACCAGCCCGACGCCGTGATCGCGGAGATCGCCGGCATCGACTCGCTGCCCCTGACCCAGGACCGCAGCCGGGGCTTTGCCGACGCGCTGGCCGACTGCGGCCTCGAGGTGAGCAACCGGGTCGCGGCGGAGTTCACCGTCGAGTCCGGCGAGGCCGAGGCGGCCAACCTCCTCCAGGCCGCCCCGCAGATCGACGCGATCTGGAACCACGACGACGACCAGGGTGTCGGCGTCCTGGCCGCGATCGAGAACGCCGGCCGCGACGAGTTCTTCATGGTCGGCGGCGCGGGCTCGGCGAACGCCATGCGGGAGATCCAGTCCGGTGACTCGGTCCTCCAGGCGACCGTCATCTACCCGCACACCCAGGCGGCCGACGGTGTCCGGCTGGCCCGCCTGGTGGCCCAGGACAAGAGCGTGTCCGACCTGAACTCCCAGGGGGTGCCCCGGACCATCGTGCTCAACGCCCCGGTGGTCACCGCCGACAACGTCGACGACTTCATCGACGCCGCGTTCGAGTCCTGACCGTCCCTGCGTCGGGGGGGGGGGGGGGGGGGGGGGGGGGGGGGGGGGGGGGGGGGGGGGGGGGGGGGGGGGGGGGGGGGCGGGGGGGGCGGGGCGCGCCGGCCGGCGGGCGGGGGGGGGGCGGGGTGGGGGGGGGGGGGGCCGGGGGGGGGGCCCCCGGCGGCCCCCCCGACCGGGACACGGGCAGCGGCTCAGCGCAGGCCGGGGACGGCACCTGGCCGCGGTGCGGTCCGGAGGACCGCGGTGTCAGTGGGCGGCCGCGTCCCAGCTGTTGCCGAAGCCCACCGAGACCTCCAGCGGCACGGACAGCTGCGCCGCGCCGGCCATCTCGCGGCGGACGAGCGTCTCCAGCGCCTCCCGCTCCCCCGGCGCCACCTCGAGCACGAGTTCGTCGTGGACCTGCAGGAGCATCCGCGACCGCAGGCCCTCCGCGGCGATGGCGGCCTCGACCCGGAGCATGGCCACCTTGATGACGTCGGCGGCCGACCCCTGGATCGGGGCGTTGAGGGCCATCCGCTCGGCCATCTCCCGCCGCTGCCGGTTGTCGCTGGTCAGGTCCGGCAGGTAGCGGCGCCGGCCGAGCGTGGTCACCGTGTAGCCGGTCTGCCGGGCCTCGCCGACGACGGAGTCGAGGTAGTCGCGGATGCCGCCGAAGCGCTCGAAGTAGGCGTGCATCTGCCCGCGCGCCTCCTCCGGGGTGATCCGCAGCTGCTGGGCGAGGCCGTACGCCGACAACCCGTAGGCCAGGCCGTAGCTCATGGCCTTGATCCGCCGGCGCATCTCCGGGTCGACCTGCTCGATCGGGATGTCGAAGGCCTTCGACGCCACGAACGAGTGCAGGTCCTCCCCCGAGGTGAACGCCTCGATGAGCCCCTCGTCGCCGGACAAATGGGCCATGATCCGCATCTCGATCTGGCTGTAGTCGGCGGTCATCAGCGACTCGTAGCCGCCGCCCACGACGAACGCCTGGCGGATGCGCCGCCCCTCGGCCGTCCGGATCGGGATGTTCTGCAGGTTCGGGTCGGTCGAGGACAGCCGCCCGGTCGCGGCGATCGTCTGCTGGAACGTGGTGTGGATGCGGCCGCCGTCGTCGACCATCGGGATCAGCCCGTCGATGACCGTACGCAGCCGCGTGACGTCGCGGTGCCGCAGCAGGTGCTCGAGGAACGGGTGCCCGGTCTGCGCCAGCAGCGAGGTCAGCGCCTCGGCGTCGGTGGTGTAGCCCGACTTGATCTTCTTCGTCTTGGGCAGCCCGAGCTCGTCGAACAGCACGGCCTGCAGCTGCTTGGGCGAGCCGAGGTTCACCTCGTGCCCGATGACGGCGAAGCACTCCGCCGCCGCGGCGGCGACGCCCTCGGCGAACTCCCGCTGCAGCTCGTGCAGGAAGTCCAGGTCCGCGGCGATGCCCCGGAACTCCATCGCCGCGAGCACGCGGGTCAGCGGCAGCTCGATGTCGCCGAGCAGGCCGTCCGCGTCGCGCTGGCCGAGCAGCTGCTCGAGCGCGTCGGACAGGTCGTTGACCGCCACCGCCTTGAGGACGTCGGCGTGCGCGGCCTCCGCGGCCAGGTCCGCCTCGCTCGGGCCCATCCCGTCGAGGGTCAGCTGGCCCTCCGGCGCGGCGGCGTCCTTGAGCTCGCGACGCAGGTAGCGCACCGCCAGGTCGGCGAGGTCGAACGAGCGCTGACCGGGGGTGGCCAGGTAGGCGGCCAGCGCGGTGTCGCTGATGAGCCCGTTCAGCTCCCAGCCGCGCGCCCAGACCGCCAGCAGCGGGCCCTTGACGTCGTGGGCGACCTTCGGGCGGTCGGCGTCGGCCAGCCAGTCGGACAGGGCCTGCTCGTCGGCCGCGTCGAGGTCCGGCCCGAGGTCGACGTAGGTGGCGTGGTCGTCGCCGGCGGCCAGCGCCAGCCCGGTCAGCTCGCCGGTGCCGCGCCCCCAGGTGCCGCGGAAGACCAGTCCGGTGCGGCCGCGGGCGTGCGCGTCCAGCCAGGCGCCGAGGCCGCCGGGCGCGACCTCGTCGGCCGTGACCTCGAAGCCGCCCTCGACCTCCGGCTCGGCGCTGGTGAGGGTGGCGAACAGCCGGTCGCGGAGCACCCGGAACTGCAGGTTGTCGAAGAGGGTGTGCACCTCGTTGCGGTCCCAGGGCTGGACGGCGAGGTCGACCGGCCCCACCTCCAGCGGCACCCGCCGGTCCAGCTCGGTGAGCCGCCGGTTCTGCAGCACCGAGGACAGGTGCTCGCGCAGCTTCTCCCCGACCTTGCCCTTGACGGTGTCGACCTGGTCGACCAGCGCGTCCAGCGAGCCGTACTCGCGGACCCACTTGGCCGCGGTCTTCTCCCCCACGCTCGGGATGCTGGGCAGGTTGTCGCTCGGGTCGCCGCGCAGCGCCGCGAAGTCCGGGTACTGCACCGGGGTCAGGCCGTACTTCGCCTCGACCTCCTCGGGCGTGAACCGGGTCAGGTCCGAGACGCCCTTGCGCGGGTAGAGGACGGTGACGTGCTCGTTGACCAGCTGCAGCGCGTCGCGGTCGCCGGTGCAGATCAGCACGTCCATGCCCGCGTCGACGGCCTGCACGGTCAGCGTGGCGATGACGTCGTCGGCCTCGAAGCCCTCGGCGGTGATCACCGGCACGTGCAGCGCGGCGAGCACCTCCTGGATCAGGCTCACCTGGCCGCGGAAGTCGGTGGGGCTCTCCGACCGGTTGGCCTTGTACTCCGCGTAGATCTCGCTGCGGAAGGTCTTGCGGCCGACGTCGAACGCGACGGCCAGGTGCGTGGGCGCCTCGTCGCGCAGGACGTTGATCAGCATCGACGTGAAGCCGTAGACGGCGTTGGTCGGCTGGCCGGTGGTCGTCGAGAAGTTCTCCACCGGCAGGGCGAAGAAGGCCCGGTAGGCCAGCGAGTGCCCGTCGAGCAGCAGCAGGCGGGGGCGCGGCCCGCTCGGGGTCGAGGGGGCGGCGGGCGCGGAGGTGGTGACCGGTGCGGACATCGCCCGCGATCCTAGGTCCGGGCACCGACAGGGCCCGACCCGCGGAGGAGCCGGACCCGGCGGCGCGGCGGCCGCTGGCTACCGTGCCGTCCCGTGACCGTCCTCGCCCCGCCCGACTGGATCCCGGCCGGCCAGAGCAGCCCGCTGGACGACAAGCTCGGCATCCGCATCACCGACTTCGACCCCGACCGGACGGTCGCGACGATGCCCGTCGCCGGCAACGAGCAGCCCTACGGGCTGCTGCACGGCGGCGCCACCTGCGCGCTCGTGGAGTCGGTCGGCTCGTGGGCGGCGGCGCTCAACGCCGGCCCGCAGCGCCGGGTGGTGGGCATCGAGCTCAACGCGAGCTACCTCCGGGCCGCCACCTCGGGGACGGTCACCGCCGTGGCCACGCCGGTGCGGCGGGGGCGCTCGCTGTCCACCTTCCTGGTCGAGGTCACCGACGACGCCGGCCGCGTCACCGCCACCGCCCGGCTGACCTGCATGACGCTGGACGCCTGACTCGCGGGCGACCCGCCTCAGGCCCCCCGCGCCCGCGGGGCGGCCAGCGGCAGGCCCGGCACCGGCAGCCGCCGGCGGGCGGTCACCCGGCGCGGCGCCGGCACGGGGGGCCGGCCGCGCTGCCAGCCCGCCAGCGCGCGGAGGAGGTTCTCGCGGGGCACGATGCGCCGCGTGTGCAGCGGCGCGAAGCCCATCCGCGCGAAGAAGCGCTGCCGCTCGGCCTCGGGCCCGACCGCCGCGACGACGTGCGCCGCCCCGCAGCGCCCGGCGTGCTCGGCGGCCGCGGCCAGCAGGGCCGTACCCGCCCCGCGCCGCCGGTGGTCCCGGTGCACCACCAGGTTGTCGACGGTCACCTGCGGCAGGCCCAGCACCCGCGACAGCGGGTCGACGCCGAGGACCGCCAGGCCGACCACCTGCTCGCCGGCGCCGCCCCCGGCGCCGTCCCCCGCGTCGGCCCCGGGCAGCACGGCGAGGACGACGGTGTGGCCGGGGTCGGCCAGCAGCCGCCGGAACCCGTCCGCCGCCGCGCTGCCGGGCGCCTGGCCGGTGAGGACGCCCTCGGCGTGCGACTCGGCCCGGTGCTGGCGCACCAGCGCGAGGACGGCGGGCAGGTCGTCGGGACGCGCCACGCGCGTCGCGATGCGGGACCGAGAACCGGATGCGGGCACCGGATGCCTCCCCTGGACGGTGCGCGCAGGGTGGCACCGACGGCCCCGGCGGTCGCCGTGACGCGCCGTCGCGGGACGGGCGTGACGGGAGTGGCTGGTCGCGGAACGGTCACAGCTGGTCGGGGACGGAACAGACTTGCAACTTCTCTGGGTTACCTTCCGTGCTCCACTCACACGCAGGGAGCACGCGTGACGCACGCGCCAGAGCGCGTCCGCCGGGAAGACCCCCGTCGGACGCCGTCCCCCTCCGCGGGACGGGCCGGTACCCCCGGCCACCGATCGTCCGCCGGGCGGATCCTCCTGAGGGTCCTGCTGGTCACCTTCTTCGGCCTGTCGATCGCCGCCCTCACCCCCGGCGTCGCCTCGGCCGAGAACGAGCAGGTGCGTGGCACCCTCACGACGAACACCACCGGCCCCATCGAGGGCGTCACGGTCACCGTCGAGACGGCCGACGGCCAGGAGGTCGGCGAGGCCCAGAGCGACGAGCGGGGCCGCTTCTCGGTCCCGGTCCCCGGCCCGGGCGAGTACGTCGTCACCCTCGACACCGACGACCTGCCCGAGGGCGTCCAGCTCGGCGGGGGCGGCGACACCCGCACGGTGACCGTCGAGCTCAACGGCCGCGAGCCGGTGAACTTCGGGCTGAACACCGGCGAGCGCGGCGGCAGCGACCGCATCCTCGCCGTCCAGCTGTTCGTCGACGGCCTGCGGTTCGGCCTGCTGATCGCGATCAGCGCGGTGGGCCTGTCCCTGATCTTCGGCACGACCGGGCTGACCAACTTCGCGCACGGCGAGCTGGTCACCATCGGCGCGATCGTCGCCTTCTACCTCAACGTGGACGGCGGCATCCCGCTGATCGCCTCGGCGCTGATCGCGGTGGTCGTCGGCGGCCTGATCGGCGCGCTCAACGAGATCGGGCTGTGGCGGCCGCTGCGCCGGCGCGGGACGGGGCTGGTCGCGGCGCTGGTCGTGTCGATCGGCCTCTCGCTGGCGGTCCGCTACCTGATCCAGGTCATCTACGGCGGCCGGTCCAACCCCTACCTGGACTACCAGTCCCAGCGGGCGCGCGACTACGGCGCCTTCGCGCTCACCGACCGCGACCTGTACTCGATCATCATCTCGCTGGTGGTCCTCCTGGGCGTCGCGCTGATGCTGCAGCGCAGCCGGATCGGCAAGGCGATGCGCGCCGTCGCGGACAACCGCGACCTGGCCGCCTCCTCCGGCATCAACGTGGACCGGGTCATCCTGGTCGTCTGGGTCATGGGCGGCGCCCTCGCCGCGCTCGGTGGCGTGCTCCTCGGGCTGTCGGACCAGATCCAGTGGGACATGGGCTTCCGGCTGCTGCTGCTGATGTTCGCCGGGGTCACCCTCGGCGGGCTCGGCACCGCCTACGGCGCCCTCGTCGGCAGCGTCATCGTCGGCGTGTTCGTGCAGATGTCCACGCTCGTCATCCGCGACGACATGAAGTACGTCGGAGGTCTGCTCCTCTTGATCGTCATCCTCATGATCCGGCCCCAGGGCATCCTGGGCAGCCGCGCACGGATCGGCTGACCGGCCGTGGGAGAGCTCCTCGACGCGTTCCAGCTCGGCGTCCGCGCGATGTTCGCCTACCAGGCGGTCTTCTTCGCGCTGCTCGCGATCGGGCTGAACCTGCACTTCGGGTACACGGGCCTGCTGAACTTCGGGCAGATCGCCTTCGCGATGGTGGGCGGCTACGGCATCGCCATCTCCGTCGCCCAGTGGGACCTGCCGTTCTGGGTCGGCGTCGTCGTCGGCCTCGGCGCGGCGGTGATCCTGGCGCTGCTGCTCGGCCTGCCCACCCTGCGGCTGCGCGCCGACTACCTCGCGATCGTCACGATCGCGACGGCGGAGGCCCTGCGGCTGTTGTTCCGGTCGGTGGGCTCCACGGAGATCACCGGCAGCACCGAGGGCCTGTTCGACTTCAACAGCAGCTTCTTCACGCTGTGCCCGTGGTCGGTCAGCGGCCGGTTCGACATCCTCGGCACCCGGTGGCGCGGCAGCGAGCTGTGGGTCATCACGGTCGGCTGGGCGATCGTGCTGCTGTCCTGCCTGCTCGTCTGGGCGCTGATGCGCAGCCCGTGGGGCCGCGTGCTGCGCGCCGTCCGTGAGGACGAGGACGCGGCGCGTGCGCTGGGCAAGAACGTCTACGCGTTCAAGATGCAGTCCCTGGTGCTCGGCGGCGTCTTCGGTGCCCTCGGCGGGATGGTCTACGCGGTCGGCACCGGGTCGCAGAACCCGGACCAGTACCAGAACGCCAACACGTTCCTCGCCTACGGCGCGCTCATCCTCGGGGGCGCGGCCACCGTCGCCGGCCCGGTCATCGGGGCGATGCTGCTGTGGTTCATCATCGCGTTCTCCGACAGCGCGCTGGCGGCGCTGGTGGGCGAGGGCAACTCGTTCTTCGGCCTGTTCGAGTGGAGCGACCTGCTCTCGGCCACCGACATCGCCTACATCCGGTTCATCATCATCGGGTTGGGCCTGATGCTCCTCATGATCTTCCGACCGCAGGGCATCCTCGGTGACCGACGAGAGGTGATGCTCGATGCCCGCTGACCAGCCCACGGGGGCCACCGCGGCCTCCCAGCAGCCCGGGGCCGCCCCGGGCGGCGCCGCACCGGCCCGGCTCGCCCAGGCCGCGCTGCGCGACGTGCCCTGGGAGGTCGGGGTCGCCAAGCCCGACCCGGCGATCGTCGTCGACGGCGTCACCCGCACCTTCGGCGGTCTCACCGCCGTGTCGGTCGACCACCTGGAGGTCCAGCGCGGCGGGATCACCGGGCTGATCGGCCCCAACGGCGCGGGGAAGACGACGCTGTTCAACCTGCTCACCGGGTTCGACCAGCCCAACGCCGGCACGTGGTCGTTCGACGGCCGGCCGCTGGGCCGGCTCTCGCCGCACCAGGTCGCCCGGCTCGGCGTCGTCCGGACCTTCCAGCTGACCAAGGCGCTGTCCCGGCTCACCGTGCTGCAGAACATGCTGCTCGGCGCCAAGGAGCAACGCGGCGAGAGCTTCTTCCGCTCGCTGTGGCCGGGGAGCTGGCGCAAGCAGGAGGAGGCGAACACCGCCAAGGCGCTCGACCTGCTCGCCCGGTTCAAGCTCGACGCCAAGAAGGACGACTTCGCCGGCACCCTGTCCGGTGGTCAGCGCAAGCTGCTCGAGATGGCGCGGGCGCTGATGAGCGACCCGAAGGTCGTCATGCTCGACGAGCCGATGGCCGGCGTGAACCCCGCGCTGACCCAGAGCCTGCTCGGGCACGTCAAGGACCTGCGCGAGCAGGGCATGACGGTGATCTTCGTCGAGCACGACATGGACGTCGTCCGGGACATCAGCGACTGGGTGGTGGTCATGGCCGCCGGCCAGGTCATCGCGGAGGGCCCGCCGGAGTCCATCAGCCAGAACCAGGCCGTCGTCGACGCCTACCTGGGCGCCCACCACGACGCGCCGCTGACCGTCGAGGAGGAGGACCGGGTGCTCGCCGAGGCCCAGGCGGCCATCGCCTCCGAGGAGGGCACCGACGGCGAGGTCCTGAGCTCGGAGCAGACCGACCGCGAGGGGACCCAGCGATGAGCGAGCCACTGTTCGAGGTCGACGAGTCCGGCGAGGACGTCACCCGCGCCGACGAGGCCGCGGCCGGCGCCACCGAGCTCACCCCGGCCGAGAAGGCCGCGACGCGCGAGGAGCACGTGCGCCTCGCCGAGGGGGCGCTCGTGCGCGCCGACGACCTGGTCGCCGGCTACGTGCCCGGGGTCAACATCCTCCGCGGCGCCGACTTCTACCTGCAGGAGGGCGAGCTGGTCGGCATCATCGGCCCCAACGGGGCCGGCAAGTCGACGCTGCTCAAGACCCTCTTCGGGCTGATCCCGGTCCGCTCGGGCACGGTGACGCTGCGCGGCGAGGACATCACCTCGGCGCCGGCCCACCGGCTGGTGTCGCTGGGCGTCGGCTACGTGCCGCAGAACAACAACGTGTTCCCCTCGCTCACCATCGAGGAGAACATGCAGATGGGCGTCTACCTGCGGCCCAAGACGTTCCAGGAGCGGTTCGACTACGTCATCGACCTGTTCCCGCTGCTCGGCGAGCGGCGCAAGGGCAAGGCCGGTTCGCTGTCCGGCGGCGAGCGGCAGATGGTCGCCATGGGCCGGGCCCTCATGATGTCGCCGTCGGTGCTGCTGCTCGACGAGCCGTCGGCCGGCCTCTCCCCCGCCTACCAGGACGAGGTGTTCATCCGGTGCCGCCGGATCAACGCCACCGGCGTGTCGATCATCATGGTCGAGCAGAACGCCCGCCGCTGCCTGCAGATCTGCGACCGCGGCTACGTGCTCGACCAGGGCCGCAACGCCTACACCGACACCGGCGAGTCGCTCATGCACGACCCGAAGGTGATCGAGCTCTACCTCGGGACGCTGGCCAAGGCCCACTGACGCCCGCCCCCATACCCCGACGGCGGCGGGCCCCCCCCTCGGGCGGGCCCCGCGCCC
>NZ_JBJGZO010000026.1:0-65832 GCF_054050575.1 Blastococcus sp. SYSU D00868 | reverse complement strand
CCGGGTGACGGTTCCCGTCACCCGGCGACTCCGGTCAGGCCAGGGAGACGAGGTCGGCGAGGTCCTCGCTCCAGGCGTCCTCCGTGCCGTCGGGCAGGATGATCACCTTGTCCGGGTCCAGCGCGCGGACGGCGCCCTCGTCGTGCGTGACCAGCACGATCGCGCCGGTGTAGGTGCGCAGCGCGTCGAGCACCTGCTCGCGGCTGGCCGGGTCCAGGTTGTTCGTCGGCTCGTCGAGCAGCAGCACGTTGGCACCGGAGACCACGAGGGTGGCCATCGCCAGCCGGGTCCGCTCGCCGCCCGACAGCGTGCCGGCCCGCTGGTCGACCGCCTCGCCGGAGAACAGGAACGCACCGAGGATCCGCCGCAGCTCGGTGTCGGTGGAGTCCGGCGCCGACGACCGCATCACCTCGAGCAGCGTGCGGTCCATGTCGATGGTCTCGTGCTCCTGCGCGTAGTAGCCGATGCGCAGGCCGTGCCCGGCCTTGACCTCGCCGGTGTCGGGCACCTCGGCCCCGGCCAGCAGCCGCAGCAGGGTGGTCTTGCCGGCGCCGTTGAAGCCGAGGACGACAACCCGGGTGCCGCGGTCGATGGCGAGGTCGACGCCGGTGAAGATCTCCAGCGAGCCGTAGCTCTTGCTCAGGTGCTCGGCGGTCAGCGGCGTGCGGCCGCAGGCGGCCGGCGTCGGGAAGCGCAGCTTGGCCACCCGGTCGGCGACCCGGACCTCGGCCAGCCCGGCGGCCAGCCGCTGGGCGCGCTTGTCCATGCTCTGCGCGGCCTTGGCCTTGGTCGCCTTGGCCCGCATCTTGTCCGCCTGCGCGGTCAGCGCGTCGATCTTCTTCTCGGCGTTGGCCCGCTCGGCGCGCCGCCGCCGCTCGTCGGTCTCCCGCGCGTCGAGGTAGCGCTTCCAGCCGAGGTTGTAGACGTCGACGGTGGCCCGGTTGGCGTCCAGGTGCCACACCTTGTTGACGACGGCCTCGAGCAGCTCGACGTCGTGGCTGATGACCACCAGGCCGCTCTTGTGGCCCGCCAGGAACCCCTTCAGCCAGACGATCGAGTCGGCGTCCAGGTGGTTGGTCGGCTCGTCGAGCAGCAGCGTGTCGGCGTCGGAGAAGAGGATCCGCGCCAGCTCCACCCGGCGGCGCTGGCCGCCGGAGAGGGTGCGCAGCGGCTGGGCCAGCACCCGGTCGGGCAGGCCGAGGTTGGTGCAGATGCGCGCCGCGTCGCTCTCGGCGGCGTAGCCGCCCAGCGCGGCGAACTGGTCCTCCAGGCGCCCGTAGGCGCGGACGGCGCGGTCGCGCTCGGCGTCGTCCGCAGGCTCGGCCATCGCGACCTGGGCCTTGGTCAGCTGCGCCTTGAGGACGTCGAGGCCGCGGCCGGACAGCACCCGGTCGCTGGCGGTGATGTCGAGGTCGCCGCTGCGGGGGTCCTGCGGGAGGTAGCCCAGCTCGCCGCTCACCTCGACCTTGCCGGCGTGCGGCACGCGCTCACCGGCCAGGGTGGTGAGGGTGGTGGTCTTGCCGGCGCCGTTGCGCCCGACCAGGCCGATCCGGTCGCCCGGCTGCACCCGGAGGTCCGCGCCGCTGATGAGGATGCGGGCGCCGGCGCGCAGCTCCAGGCCGGTCGTCGTGATCACCGGGTCCAGGGTAGGCGCTCGCGGGCCCCCTGCTCGACCGCAATACCGGTGACATCGACTGCACCCGTGTCCACAGGTCGGGTGGACCGTGACCCATCCGGTACCCGGCCCCGCCACGATGCGGGGCATGACGCGACCTCCCGGCCTCCCCTGCCCGGTCTGCGGCCGCCCGGCCGCCGGCGGCGGACCGGCGCCGTGCCCGAGCTGCGGGCTCCCCGCGGTCGGCGAGGCGGCGCTCGTGGTCGCCCGGATCGGCGCCACCCTGGACGAGCTGACCCGCGATCGGGACCGGCTGCTGGCCACCCTGCGCGCCGCCGCGCCCGGGACGGCGCCCGTGCCGCCCCCCGCGCCGCCGGCCTGGGCCGCTGCGCCGCCGGCGGCCTGGGCCGCTCCGCCGCCCGCGCCGGCGGCCTGGGCCGCTCCGCCGTCCGCGCCGGCGGCGTGGCCCGCTCCCCCGGCGGCGCCGCCGGAGCCGGGGTGGCCGGCGTGGCCGCTCGACGGGGTCGCGGAGCCGGAGCCGGCACCGCCCCGGCGGCTGAGCCCCCAGCAGGTGCTACTGGGCCTCGGCGCCCTGCTGCTCGTGGCGGGCGCGGTCGCCTTCGTCGCCGTCGCGTGGAACCGGCTCGGCGTCGCCGGGCAGTCCGCCGTCCTGCTGGCGGTGACGGCGGCGCTGTGCGCCACGTCGGCGTGGACGGCGCGGCGGGGGCTGCGGGCGACCGAGGAGGCGCTGGCCGCCGCCGGTGCGGCGCTGCTGGCCGTCGACCTCGCCGCCGCCCACGCGCTGGGCCTGGGCGGGGCGGACGAGCTCCCGTCGCGGCTGTGGGCGGCGCTGTCCTGCGGCGTCGTGGCCGGCGTCGCCCTGGCGCTGGGCCGGCTCACCCGCAGCACCACCGCCTGGCCGCTGATCGCGCTGCTGGCCGCCCAGCCGGTGCCGCTGCTGCTCCTGCCCGCCGGTGCCGGCGACGGGCCGGCCGCGGTCGCCGTGCTGCTCGGCCTCGCGGGAGCCGACCTGCTCGTCGTGGGCCGCCTCCGGTCCTCGCTGCGGCCGGTCGCGCTGGGTCTGGCGGCAGTCGGCGCCTTCGGCGCGGCAGTGTTGGGGATAACGGTCGCCTGGGAGCGGCCGGCCGCCGCGTCGTGGACGGCCACCGGCCTGCTGCTGGCCGCGGGCGCGGTCGCGCTGCTGCTCCGCCGCCTGCCGGGGCCGGCCTCGGCGCTCCCGGGCTCGGCCGCCGTCGCCGGGGTGGCCGCGGGAGTGGGCGGGCTCGCTCTCCCCGGCTCGCTGGACACGGTCGGGCCCGAGGGGCCGGTGCTCGCCGCGGCCCTCGGCCTGGCCCTGCTCACCGCGGCCGTGCTGGTCGCCCGGGTCCCGGCGGCGCTCGCCGGGACGGCGGCCGGCGGCGGGGCGGCCGCGGTCTGCGGCGGGCTGCTGCTCCTGGCGGCCGACCGGCCGGGCCCGCTGGCGCTGCTGGTCCTCGCCGCGGCGGTGCCCGCCGGCCTGGCCGCCGTCCGCCTGGCGCCGGTGCGGGCGGCCGCCGTCGGTGCGGCGCTCGCGGCGCCGGTCGCCGCGGTGCTGCTGGCGGCGGAGGGCGACGTGTTCGGGCGCGCCGCCGCCGGCCTGCTCCTGGCGCTGACCGGAGCCCTGGCGTTCGGCATCGCCGCGGCGCGCGCCGGCCGGCCCGAGGAGCCGGTGGCCGCGGTCGCCGGCGCGGTGGCCGGGGTGCTGGCCGGGCTCACGACGGCGTCGGCCGGCGCCTGGGGCCAGGTGGCGGTGCAGCTCACCGTCGCCGGCGCCGCGGCGGCCGCCTACGGGCTGGTCGCCGGCCGCCGTCCCGTCGCGGTGCTCGCCGTCGCCGACCTGGTGGTGGCGAGCTGGATCGCGCTCGGCGGCGCCGGGGTGGAGGTCGTGGAGGCCTACACCCTGCCCGCGGCCGCCGGCCTGCTGCTGGTCGGCCTGCCCGGCCTCCGCACGGGGGCCGGGTCGTGGGCCGCGGAGGGGGCGGCGGTCGGCGTCGCCCTGCTGCCGTCGGCCCTCGTCGCCGTCTCCGACCCCGCCCCGCTGCGGCTGGTCCTGGTGGTCGCCGCGGCGGGCGCGGCCACCGTCGCCGGCGCGCTGGCGCACCGCCAGGCGCCGTTCGTGCTCGGTGCCGGCAGCCTGCTCTGGGTGGTGCTGGGCCGGCTCGGCCCGTACGCGCCGCTGCTCCCCCGCTGGATCACCCTCGGCACCGTCGGGCTGGCGCTGCTCGTCGTGGGCGCGACGTACGAGCGCCGCCGCCAGCAGGCCCGCGAGGCGGTCGCCTGGGTGTCGCAGATGCGCTGACCGCCGCCCTGCCGGGAGCCCGCCCGGCCCCTAGCGTGGAGCGCGTGCCGGACCTGCCCGCCCGCGTCCGGCCGCCGCAGGTCCTGCTCGGCGTCGGGGCGGTGCTGCTGGGAGCCGGCGCGGCGTCCCCCCTCGGCGACGGTGACGCGGGCGCCCGGGCCGGCCTGCTGGCCCTGGCGGTCGCGGCCGGCGGGTGCTCGGCGGCGGCGTCCCGGGCGGGGCTGCGCGGCACGCGCGAGGCCCTGGCCGCGACCGCGGTCGTGGTGGCGGCCGCCGGCCTCGACGACGGCGGCGCCCTGCTCGCCGGCGCCCCCCAGGGGCCGGCGCTGCTGGCGCTCGGGCTGACCGGGGTCGCCCGCCTCCAGCCGGGACCGCTGGCCTGGCCGCTGGGCGCGTGGCTGGTGGCCCAGCTGGCCGCGCTGCGCGTCGTCGCCGGCGTCCCGGCCGGGGTGCCGCGCACCTGCGCCCTGCTGGCCGTGGCGCTGGCCGGGCTGGCGGTCGTGCTGGCCGCGCGCCCCGCGCTGGCCCGGGTCGCGCTGGTGACCACCGCGCCGTGGTGGGCCGCCGGGGTGGCCGGCGGCGTCGGCACCGCCTGGGTGGGCGCCGGGCCGGCGGCCGGGGCCTCGGCCGCCCTGACGGTCGCCGCGGCGGCCGGGCTGGTGGTCGTCCGGCTGGAGCCCGACGTCGGCGGGCTGCTGGGGCCGCCGCGGGCGGTGCCGATCCTGGCCGGGGCGGTGGCCGGCGCGGCGGTGGCCGGGGCGCTGTCGGCCGGGCCGGCGGGCGAGGTGGCGGCCGGCTACGCCGGGGTGCTGCTGGCCGCGGTCGCGGCCGCGCGGCTGACGGGTCGGCGGCGCGGGCTGCTGCTGCCGGCGGCCGCCGCGGCGGCCGCGACGCTGGTCCTCCTCGCCGTCGTCGGGCTCGTCGCCGACGGCGCCTGGACGGCGCTGGTGCTGCTGCTGGTGCTCACCGCCGCCCCCGCGGCGCTCGTCGCGCGGGCGCGCCGGGCCGAGCGGCAGGTCGCCGTCCCGGTGGCGGTGGGCTGCCTGGCCGCCGCGGGGCTGCTGGCCGTGCCGGCGGGGCTGCTCGCACCCGCGCAGGCGGCGACGGCACTGACCGCGCTCTACGCCGCGTCGCTCGGAGCGGGGGCCGCCCTGGCACCGGACACCCGGCGGCACACGCGGGCGGTGGGCGCGGTCGCCGCCGCGGCGGCGGTGCTGCTGGTGGCGGCCGCCGGCGCGCCCGGGCTGCTGGCGGCGCACCTGGCGGTGCAGGGCGCGCTGACCTGGCTGGCGGCGGTGCGCTCCGGCCGGCGCACCGCCACGGGCGCGGCCCCGGGGCGGTCGGTGGGGGCCGCCCAGCTCGTGGCCGCGGCGTGGACGGCGGCCGCCGTCGGCGACGCCGCGGTGCTGGAGGCGTGGACGCTGCCCGCCGCGGCCGGGCTGCTCCTGGCCGCGGGCCCGCGGCTGGCCGCCGGTCCGTCGGAGCCGGCCTGGGGACCGGGGCTGCTCGTGGCCGCCGTCCCCTCGACGGTGCTGGCGGTGGCCCAGCCGGGGGCGCAGCGGCCGCTGCTGGTCCTGGCGGCCGCCGTGGCGGTGCTGCTGGCCGGCGCGGCGGCCGGCGTCCGGACGCCGCTGCTCGTCGGCGCCGGGACCGCGCTGGCGCTGGCCGCCGGCCTGGCCGTCACCGAGCTCCCCTTGCCGCTGGCCGGTGCCGCGGTCGCGGGCGCCGTCCTGCTGGCGGTGGGCGCCCGGCGCGAGCTGCGGCCGGTCGGTGGGTTCGCCGGACGCGTGGCCGAGATGCGCTGAGCCGGCCCGCCACGGAGGCGGACCGGCTCAGCGGGGGATCGGCTAGACGCGGAAGCCGAGGGCGCGGAGCTGCTCGCGGCCGTCGTCGGTGATCTTGTCCGGGCCCCACGGCGGCATCCAGACCCAGTTGATCCGGATGTCGTCGACCAGCCCGGGGCCGGGGCCGCCGGTCAGCGCGGTCCGCGCCTGGTCCTCGATGACGTCGGTCAGCGGGCAGGCCGCGGAGGTCAGCGTCATGTCCAGGACGGCGACGTTGTTCTCGTCGACGTCGATGCCGTACACGAGGCCGAGGTCGACGACGTTGACGCCCAGCTCGGGGTCGACGACGTCGCGCATGGCCTCCTCGACGTCCTCGAGCAGCGCCGACTTGTAGGCCGGCAGCTCGGCCGGGGCGTCCTCGGCGCTGGCCGGGGTCTCGGTGGTCTCGCTCATGCCTGCGGCCCTCCCACGGGGTCGGTGACGGACAGGGCTCGGGCGCTGGCGTCCTTGAGGGCCATCCAGCTCATCAGCGCGCACTTGATCCGCGCCGGGTACTTGGAGACGCCGGCGAAGGCGACGGCGTCCTCCAGCTCGTCCTCGAGCTTCTCGGCCACCGACGCGTCGCCCTTGCTCTGCATGAGGGTCATGAAGTGCTCGCCGGTCTCCAGCGCCTGCGGCACGGTCCGGCCGACGACCAGGTCGTACATGGCCGAGACCGAGGCCTGGCTGATCGAGCAGCCCATGCCCTCGTAGGAGACGTCGGCGATGGTCTCGCCCTCCAGGTGCACCCGCAGCGTCACCTCGTCGCCGCAGGTCGGGTTGACGTGGTGCACCTCGGCCTCGAACGGCTCCCGCAGCCCGCGGCCGTGCGGGTTGCGGTAGTGGTCCAGGATGATCTCCTGGTACATCGACTCCAGCTGCATCAGCTCGCTGCTCCCTCGGTGTCCTGAGCAGGTGCAACGCCGAAGAACTGCTGGGCCTTCCGGATGCCCTCGGCCAGCGCGTCGACGTCGTCGTGGCCGGTGTGCACGTAGAAGGTGGCCCGCGTCGTGGCCGGGACGCCGTAGCGGCGCACCACCGGCCAGGCGCAGTGGTGCCCCACCCGGACGGCGATGCCCAGGTCATCGAGCACCTGGCCGACGTCGTGCGGGTGGATGCCCTCGACGGTGAACGAGATGGCCCCGCCGCGGGCGACGGTGTCCGGCGGCCCGATCACGGTGACGCCCGGGATCTCCGCCAGCCGCTCGAGCGCGTACGCGGTGAGCGCCTCCTCGTGGGCCTGCACGTTCGCCATGCCGAGCCGCTGCAGGTACTCCACGGCCGCGGCCAGCCCGATGACCTGAGCGGTCATCGGCACGCCGGCCTCGAACCGCTGCGGCGGCGGCATGAAGGTGCTGCCCTCCATCCGCACGACCTCGATCATCGAGCCGCCGGTGAGGAACGGCGGCAGCGCGTCGAGCACCTCGGCGCGGCCCCAGAGCACGCCGACGCCGGTCGGGCCGAGCATCTTGTGCCCGGAGAAGACCAGGAAGTCCGCGCCCAGCTCGGTGACGTCGACCGGCTGGTGCGGCACCGACTGCGCGCCGTCCACCAGCACCAGGGCGCCGACCTCCCGGGCGCGCGCCACGATCGGCTGCAGCGGGTTGATCGTGCCCAGGATGTTCGACTGCTGGGTGACGGCGACCAGCTTGGTGCGCTCGTTGACGACGGTGCCGAGGTCGGCGAGGTCCAGCCGGCCGTCGTCGGTGAGGCCGAGCCAGCGCAGGGTCGCCCCGGTGCGCTCGCACAGCTGCTGCCAGGGCACCAGGTTGGCGTGGTGCTCCATCTCGGTCACGACGATCTCGTCGCCCTGGCCGACGGCGTACCGGCGGAACTCCGGCTCCTTCGCGGTGGCCGCGTTGGACAGCGCGTAGGCGACGAGGTTGATCGACTCGGTGGAGTTCCGGGTGAACACGACCTCGTCGGTGCGCGCGCCGATGAAGCCGGCGATGGTGGCGCGGGCCTGCTCGTAGGCGCCGGTCGCTTCCTCGGCGAGCTGGTGCGCGCCGCGGTGCGGGGCCGCGTTGACGTTCTCGTAGAACCAGCGCTCGGCGTCCAGGACGCTGCGCGGCTTCTGCGAGGTCGCCCCGGAGTCGAGGTACACCAGCCGCCGGCCGTCGCGGACGGTGCGGGACAGGATGGGGAAGTCCGCCCGGATCGCCTCGACGTCCAGCGGCAGCGGCGCGCGCCCGGCCTGCGGACGCGAGACGGTCTGGGTCACAGCGACGCAGCCTCCGTCGAGTTCTTCACGTACGCGGCGTAGCCCTCGTTCTCGAGCTTGTCGGCGAGCTCGGGGCCGCCCTCCTCGACGATCCGGCCGCCGACGAAGACGTGCACGAAGTCGGGCGTGATGTAGCGCAGGATCCGCGTGTAGTGCGTGATCAGCAGGACGCCGATGTCGCTGTCCTCGCGGGTGCGGTTGACGCCCTCGGAGACGATCCGCAGCGCGTCGACGTCGAGGCCGGAGTCGGTCTCGTCGAGGACGGCGACCTTCGGCTTGAGCAGCCGCATCTGCAGGATCTCGTGGCGCTTCTTCTCACCGCCGGAGAAGCCCTCGTTGACGTTGCGCTCGGCGAACGCCGGGTCCATCTCCAGGGCGGCCATCTCGGTCTTGACGTCCTTGACCCAGGTGCGCAGCTTCGGCGCCTCGCCCTTGACCGCGGTGGCCGCGGTGCGCAGGAAGTTCGACACCGAGACGCCGGGCACCTCCACCGGGTACTGCATGGCGAGGAACAGCCCGGCGCGGGCGCGCTCGTCGACGCTCATCGCGAGGACGTCCTCGCCGTCGAGGGTCACCGAGCCGCCGGTGACGGTGTACTTCGGGTGGCCGGCGATCGAGTACGCCAGGGTGGACTTGCCCGACCCGTTGGGCCCCATGATCGCGTGGGTCTCGCCCGAGCGGACGGTGAGGTCGACGCCGCGGAGGATCTCCTTGGCGTCGTCGCCGTCCCCCACGCTGACGTGCAGGTCGCGGATCTCCAGCACGGACACTTGTTCTTCTGCTCCTCAGTTGCCGATCGGCGAGTCGACGTCGACGAGCACGTCGTCGCCGTCCACGCGGACCGGGTAGACGGGGACCGGCTCGGTGGCCGGCAGGTTGGTGGGGCGGCCGCTGGTCAGGTCGAAGCACGACCCGTGCAGCCAGCACTCGATGGTCGGGGCGCCCTTGAACTCCTCGACGTCGCCCTCGGAGAGCGCGACCTCGGCGTGCGAGCAGACGTCCTCGATGGCGAAGACCTCGCCCTCGAAGCGGACGACGGCGATGGCCTCGCGGTCGCCGCCGACCCCGACGTCGGCGAGCTCGACGCGCAGCGCGCCGGGCTCCTTGACGTCGGCCAGCGAGCACAGGCGGGTGAAGGCCATCAGGCCTCCACCGGCTGCGTCGGGGAGCCGGGGCCCGGGAGAGACGGCTCGGTGCCCAGGCGCGCCTCGACGGTGGCCATCAGCCGGTCCTGGAGCTCGGGGACGCCGATCCGCTGGACGACGTCGGCGAAGAAGCCGCGCACCACCAGGCGGCGGGCGGTCTCGGCGTCGATGCCGCGCGAGCACAGGTAGAACAGCTGCTCGTCGTCGAACCGGCCGGTGGCGCTGGCGTGCCCGGCGCCGACGATCTCGCCGGTCTCGATCTCCAGGTTGGGCACCGAGTCGGCGCGGGCGCCGTCGGTGAGCACCAGGTTGCGGTTGAGCTCGTAGGTCTCGGTGCCGACGGCGGCCGGGCGGATCCGGACGTCACCCACCCACACGGTGTGCGCCTCCTCGCCCTGCAGCGCGCCCTTGTAGAGGACGTTGCTGCGGCAGTGCGGCACCGCGTGGTCGACCCAGAGCCGGTGCTCCTGGTGCTGGGTCTCGTCGGCGAAGTACACGCCGTAGAGCTCGGCCGAGCCGCCGGGGCCGGCGTAGGCCACGTTGCTGACCAGCCGGACGAGGTCGCCGCCGAGGGTGACCACGACCTGGGTGACGGAGGCGTCGCGGCCGACCACCGTGTCGTACTGGCCGCCGTGCACGCTGCCCGGCGCCCAGTCCTGCACCGACACCAGGGAGACCTGCGCGCCGTCGCCGACGAGCACCGAGACGCCGCCGGAGTAGCGGGCCAGGCCGCTGTGGTCGAGCACGACGGTGGCCTCGGCGAACGCGCCGACCTCGACGACGAGCTGCCCCCACACGACGTCGTCCGTGCCGGTGCCGGTCAGCCGCAGGGTGACCGGCCGGTCGAGCTGCGCCTCGGCGGGCACGCGGACGACGAGGGCGCCGCCGCTGCGCTGCCGGGTGAGCGCCGCGAGCCGGTCGGTCGGCTCGGGCAGGCCCTTGAGCAGCGGGTCGTCGGCCTCGACGGTGGCGAGCTCGACGCCGTCGGGCAGGTCGTGCTCCTGGCCCAGGTGCGCGTCCGACGGCGCTCCCTTCAGCAGCGGGCGGATCCGGCGCATCGGGGTGAAGCGCCAGTCCTCCTCGCGGCCGGTGGGCTCGCCGAACGCGTCGGGGTCGGTCGAGGTGAACCGCTCGGCCGGCGAGCCGGTCGGGGCGGGCCCGCCGTGGCTGTGCGCGCCGGGCGCGGCCTCACCGGCGGTGCCGGTGCCGGCCGCCGGGGTGGCCGGCGGGCCGGCCTGGGCCCCGACGCCCGGCGCGAACAGCTCGCCGGCGAGGGTGGTGCTGGTGTTCTCGAAGCTGTCCGGCATCAGCCGACGGCACCTTCCATCTGCAGCTCGATGAGGCGGTTGAGCTCGAGGGCGTACTCCATCGGCAGCTCGCGGGCGATCGGCTCGACGAACCCGCGCACGACCATGGCCATGGCCTCGTCCTCGGTCATGCCGCGGCTCATCAGGTAGAAGAGCTGGTCCTCGCTGACCCGGGAGACGGTCGCCTCGTGGCCCATCGCGACGTCGTCCTCGCGGACGTCGACGTAGGGGTAGGTGTCCGACCGGCTGATCGTGTCGACCAGCAGCGCGTCGCACTTCACCGTCGACCGCGACCCGTGCGCGCCCTCGTCGATCTGCACCAGGCCGCGGTAGGAGGTGCGGCCACCGCCGCGGGCCACCGACTTGCTGATGATGTTCGACGACGTGTGCGGCGCGGCGTGCACCATCTTGGCGCCGGCGTCCTGGTGCTGGCCCTCGCCGGCGAAGGCGATGGAGAGCACCTCGCCCTTGGCGTGCTCGCCGGTCATCCAGACGGCCGGGTACTTCATCGTCACCTTGGAGCCGATGTTGCCGTCGACCCACTCCATGGTCGCGCCCTCGTGGGCGACCGCCCGCTTGGTGACCAGGTTGTAGACGTTGTTCGACCAGTTCTGGATGGTCGTGTACCGGCAGCGCGCGTTCTTCTTGACGACGATCTCGACGACCGCGGAGTGCAGCGAGTCGCTCTTGTAGATCGGCGCGGTGCAGCCCTCGACGTAGTGCACGTAGGCGCCCTCGTCGATGATCATGAGCGTCCGCTCGAACTGGCCCATGTTCTCGGTGTTGATCCGGAAGTAGGCCTGCAGCGGGATCTCCACGTGCACGCCCTTCGGCACGTAGATGAACGAGCCGCCGGACCACACCGCGGTGTTCAGCGCGGCGAACTTGTTGTCGCCGGCCGGGATCACCGAGCCGAAGTACTCCTTGAACAGGTCCTCGTGCTCGCGCAGCGCGGTGTCGGTGTCGAGGAACAGGACGCCCTGCTCCTCGAGGTCCTCGCGGATCTTGTGGTAGACGACCTCGGACTCGTACTGGGCCGCGACGCCGGCGATCAGCCGCTGCTTCTCGGCCTCGGGGATGCCCAGCTTGTCGTAGGTGTTCTTGATGTCCTCGGGCAGTTCCTCCCACGAGGCGGCCTGGGCCTCGGTGGAGCGCACGAAGTACTTGATGTTCTGGAAGTCGATCCCGGACAGGTCCGAGCCCCAGTCGGGCATCGGCTTGCGGTCGAACAGCTTCAGGGCCTTGAGGCGCCGCTCGAGCATCCACTCGGGCTCGTTCTTGCGCCGCGAGATGTCCCGGACGACGTCCTCGTTGAGCCCGCGCTTGGCCGAGGCGCCGGCGACGTCGGCGTCCGCCCAGCCGTACTGGTAGCGGCCGAGCTGCTCGATCTGCTCGTCCTGCGTCAGCGGCGTGGCGGCCCCCGATGCGGTGGTCACCGGCTGCTGGGTGCTGGTCATGCGGGCGTCCTCTCCCGGTCGAACGTGAGGGTGGAGCTGCTGGTGGACGGGGCGCGTGGAGCTGGTCCCGGCGCTCTCCGGTCACCTGGTACAGGGCGTGCGGGGGCCGATCTGTTCCCCGCGCGGATGTGGCCCGGACCGCCCCCCGGCAGGGGCCCGGGGATGTGGGTCGTGCACACGCCGTCGCCGTGGGCGATCGTGGCCAGCCGCTGCACGTGGGTGCCGACGAGCCGGCCGATGACCGCCGTCTCGGCCTCGCACAGCTGGGGGAACTCCGCCGCGACGTGCGCCACCGGGCAGTGGTGCTGGCAGAGCTGGCCCCCGCCGGCGATGGTCGAGGCCGCGGCAGCGTAGCCCTCGGCGGTCAGGGCGGTCGCCAGCGCCTGGGCGCGGTCCACCGGGGCGCCGGCGCGGCCGGCCGTGGCCTGCTCGACGGCGGTGGAGCAGCGCTCCTCGAGGCCGGACAGCTGCGCCTCCGCGACCGCGCGCACGGCCTCGGGCCCCTGCGAGGCGGCGATGTGCCGCAGCGCGGTCAGCGCGAGGTCGTCGTAGGCGTGCGGGAACGTGGACCGGCCGACGTCGGACAGCGAGTACTGCCGCGCGGGGCGCCCCCGGCCGCGGCGGGCGCCCGGCGCCTGCCGCTCCTCGACCCGGCCGGTCGCGACCAGGGCGTCGAGGTGCCGGCGGACGGCGGCGGGCGAGATCCCCAGCCGCCCGGCGAGCTCGCTGGCGGTCTGCGGGCCGTGCTCGAGCAGGAGGCCGCTCACGCGGTGCCGCGTGCTCCGGTCCTCGCTTTCCACAACACGAGTGTGACCTATTTCCGGAGGGCCGCAACCAAGGGCGCCCTAACCCCCCGCGTGACGTCCGTCGCGGCCGTGACGCACCTCACGCGGGGGCCGTCCTCACGCCTGACCGGCCTCCACCTGCTCCTCGACCGGCGTGAACTCCAGGTGCTCCTCCCCCGCCGAGACGCGCACGCGCCCGCCGCGGCGGACCTGCCCGTCGAGCAGCAGCCGGGACATCGGGTTGTCGACCTCCCGCTGGATGACCCGCCGCAGCGGCCGGGCGCCGAACTCCGGCTGGTGCCCGCGCTCGGCGAGCCAGTCGACGGCCTCCGGGTCGAACTCCAGGGTGATGTCCTGGGCGGCCATCCGTCGCCGGGTCTCCTCCAGCAGCAGGTCGGTGATCCGGCGCAGCTGCTCGGTCTCCAGCTGCGAGAAGACGACGATCTCGTCGATCCGGTTGAGGAACTCGGGGCGGAACGACTCCCGCAGCCGGCGCATCAGCCGGTCGCGCAGCCCGGCGTCGGCGGCCGCGGCGTCCCCGGTGCCGAAGCCCAGCGGGGCGTTGCGGCCCTGGATCAGCTCCGAGCCCAGGTTGCTCGTCATGATCAGCACGGTGTTCTTGAAGTCGACGGTCCGGCCCTGGGAATCGGTCAGCCGCCCGTCGTCCAGGACCTGCAGCAGGGTGTTGAAGACGTCGGGGTGGGCCTTCTCGACCTCGTCGAGCAGCACCACCGAGTACGGCCGGCGCCGCACGGCCTCGGTGAGCTGGCCGGCGTCCTCGTAGCCCACGTAGCCGGGCGGCGAGCCGACCAGGCGGCTGACCGTGTGCCGCTCCTGGAACTCGCTCATGTCCAGCCGGATCATCCGGTCGGAGTCGCCGAACAGCGCCTCGGCCAGCGCCCGGGCCAGCTCGGTCTTGCCGACGCCGGTGGGCCCGAGGAACAGGAAGCTGCCGATCGGCCGGTCCGGGTCGGCCAGCCCCACGCGCGAGCGCCGGACCGCCTCGGCGACGACCGCCACCGCCTCGTCCTGGCCGACCACCCGCTGGTGCAGGTGCTCCTCGAGGGCGAGCAGCCGCTGCATCTCCTCCTGGGTCAGCTGGCTGACCGGGATCCCGGTGGAGCGGGAGACCACCTCGGCGATGTCCTCGACCTCCACGCACGGGACGCCGGCGTCGCCACCGGCGCGGGCCTGCTCGAGCCGCTGCCGGGCCGCGGCGAGCTCGTCGCGCAGCTCCGAGGCCCGCTCGTACTGCTCGGCGGCGACCGCCTGGTCCTTCTCCCGCTCGAGGCGGGCGACCTCCTGCTCCAGGCCCTGCAGGTCGGTCGGCGGGGTCTTCACCCGGCGGCGCACCCGGGCGCCGGCCTGGTCGATGAGGTCGATCGCCTTGTCCGGCAGGTGCCGGTCGGGGACGTACCGGTCGGAGAGCTCCACGGCCGCCACGAGCGCCTCGTCGGTGAACCGCACCTGGTGGTGGGCCTCGTACCGGTCGCGCAGCCCGCGGAGGATCTCCACGGCGTCCTCCACCGAGGGCTCGGGCACGAGGATCGGCTGGAAGCGCCGCTCGAGCGCGGCGTCCTTCTCGATGTTGCGGCGGTACTCCTCCAGGGTCGTCGCCCCGATGACGTGCAGCTCGCCGCGGGCCAGCGCCGGCTTGAGCATGTTGCCCGCGCCGCCCGACCCCTCCGACGCCCCGGCGCCGACGACGGTGTGCAGCTCGTCGATGAAGACCACGACCTCGTCGGAGTGCTCCCGGATCTCGTCGATGATCTTCGTGAGCCGCTCCTCGAAGTCGCCGCGGTAGCGGGTGCCGGCGACCAGCCCGGTCAGGTCGAGCTCGATCACCCGGCGGCCGCGCAGGGTGTCGGGGACGTCGTCGGCGGCGATCTGCGCGGCGATGCCCTCGACGATCGCGGTCTTGCCGACGCCGGCCTCGCCGATGAGCACGGGGTTGTTCTTGCGGCGCCGGGACAGCACCTCGAGCGTCTGCTCGATCTCGTCGTCCCGGCCGATCACCGGGTCGAGCCGGCCGTCGCGCGCCATCTCGGTGAGGTCGCGGCCGAACTCGTCCAGGGTCGGCGTGCCCGACGGCGGGCGGCCGCCGCCCTGTCCCGGCGCCCCGGCCCCGCCGCCCCCGCCCGTGGCCGCCTGCTGCAGGGCCTCGGGGGTGATGCCGCGGGCGCGCAGGGCCTGCCCGCCCGGGGACTCGGGGTTCACGGCCATGGCGTAGAGCAGGTGCTCGGGGCCGATGTAGGTGGAGCCGAGCGCGCGGGACACCTGGTGGGCGTCGAGCAGGGTGCGCTTGGCGGCCGGGGTCAGGGCGGGCGGCTCGGCGCGCGGCTCGCCGCGGGGCGGCTCCCCGTCCAGCTGGCGGCGGAGCTCGTCGGGGTCGGCGCCGGCCCGCGACAGCAGGGTGCGGGTGGGCTCGTCCCCGGTCATCGCCCACAGCAGGTGCTGGGTGTCGAGGTCGGCGTGGCCGGCCTCGGCGGCGTGCCGGGCGGCCGCGGAGAGGAGCTGCCTGCCGTGCTGGGTGAGCAGCTGGAGGAGGTCGATGCGCCGCGGGCCCCCGCCGCCGAGGTAGCGGGCGAGGAACTCGTCGAAGGGGCCGCCGGAGAAGTACGGGCTCGTCATGCCACTCGATCCGTGAGGGAGGTCTCGCCGCCGTCGCTGGGCGGCCCGTCGTCGTGCCCTACCCCGGCCCGGCGACCGCCTAGCATCGGGTCGTGCCGGTCCTGCCCGCCTCGCTCTCCTCCGTGTCGTTCGGCTCGCGGACGATCTCCCGGGTGGCCCTGGCCAACGCGGTCGCCAACGGGCTGATCGTCGTCACCGGCGGGGCCGTGCGGCTGACCGGCTCCGGGCTCGGCTGCCCGACGTGGCCCAACTGCACCGACGCCAGCTTCGTGCCCACCGAGGAGCTCGCCGGCCACGGCCTGATCGAGTTCGGCAACCGCACGCTCACCGGCGTCCTCGGGTTGATCGCGCTGGCCACGCTCGTGGTGGTGTGGCGCTCGCCCCGCCGCGACCTGCGCCCGCTCGCCGTCCTGGGCTTCCTGGGCATCCCGGTGCAGGCGGCGCTCGGCGGGGTCACCGTGCTGACCGGGCTGAACCCGTGGACCGTGGCGGCGCACTTCCTGCTGTCCGCCGTCCTGGTGGCGCTGATGACCGTGCTGTGGCTGCGCAGCCGGGAGCCGGGCGTCGGGCAGCTGCTGGTCCGCCGCCCGTTCGCGCTGCTGGTCGGCGGCATCGCCGCCACCACCGCCGCGGTCCTCGTGCTGGGCACGGTGGTGACCGGCAGCGGGCCGCACAGCGGCGACCTGCAGACGGACGCCGACGGCAGCCTGCGGGTCGACCGGATGGGCTTCGACCCCGAGCTGGTCAGCCAGCTGCACGCGGACGTGGTGTTCCTGCTGGTGGGGCTGACCGTCGCGCTGCTGGTCGCCCTCTACGCGACGGACTCGGCCGGCCGCACCCGCCGCGCGGCGCGCGACCTGCTGGTCGTGGTGGCGCTGCAGGGCGTCGTCGGCTACGTGCAGTACTTCCTGCACCTGCCCGCGGCCCTGGTGCTGCTGCACATGCTCGGCGCGGTGCTGGTCACCGCCTACACCGCCCGCCTGGTCTGGTCGGTCCGCGGCCCGGCCTCCGAGGCCCCCCTCGAGCCGGCGCCCCGCACCGAGGCCCCCGCCACCCGCTGACCCACGGGCACTGTGCGGCCAGCGCCCAGTCGAGGCGCCGAGTGGGCACGGAGCGCACAGTGCCTGTGACGGCGCTCCGGACGGGGTGACGGCCGGACGGAAGCCGGGTACGGCACGTCGGCCGATGGGTCCAGCGGGAGCCGGGGACGGCAGGCGGCTGGGGTGGACCGATCGCGGGGGCCCGGAGGGTCCCCCGATCGGGACACGGGCAGCGGCTCAACGGCCGTCGGGGACGGCCGTCGGCCGCGGTGTCGGCCGGAGGCCGACAGATCACACAGTCAGAGCAGCACGTCGATCGCGATGGCGATCGAGATCAGCGTCATCTGCGTGATGGACACCGAGAACAGCCGCATCGGCCGGTCCGGGACGCCGGTACGGATCCGGTTGAGCCACTGGTGCGACTCGATGACGTACCAGGCGCCGAGCAGCCCGCCGCCGATCGCGAAGGCCCAGCCCAGGACCGGGGTGAGCGACCCCATGAGCAGGGTCGCGCCGAGGGTCGCCCAGGCCCACGCCACGGACTGGCGGCCGACGCTCTCCGGGCCGGCGACGACCGACAGCATCGGCACGCCGGCGCGGGCGTAGTCCTCGCGGAACCGGCTGGCCAGCGCCCAGAAGTGCGGCATCTGCCAGCAGAAGACGATGGCGAAGAAGACGACGGCCGGCCACGCCAGCGAGCCGGTGACGGCGGCCCAGCCGATGAGCACCGGCGCGGCCCCGGGGAAGGCGCCGAAGACGGTGTTGTGCCTGGTCCGGCGCTTGAGGACCATCGTGTAGACGATCGAGTAGGCCAGGATCGCGAGCGCGGCCAGCGCGGTGGCCAGCGGCGTCGTCTCGAACCAGAGGATCGCCAGCGACGCGGCCGCCAGGACCAGCCCGAAGACGAGCGCGGCCCGCGGGGTGACCGCCCCGGAGGGGATCGGCCGGGTGCGGGTGCGCGACATCAGCCGGTCGATGTCGCGGTCGTACCAGCAGTTGAACGTGTTCGCGGCGCCGGCGGCCAGCATGCCGCCGACCATCGTGGCGACGACGAGCCGCCAGGAGGGCCAGCCGTCGGCGGCCAGCATCATGGCCGGCAGCGTGGTGACCAGCAGCAGCTCGACGAGCTTGGGCTTGGTCAGCGCGACGTAGGCGCCCACCACCGAGGCGAGGCTGCGGGTGGAGACCGCCGGGCGCTCGGAGACCGCCGTCACCGGAGGGCCTCCCGAGGGCACGGGGTGCGGGGCTCCACCGGCGACGGAGACAGCACGGGGTCCCTTCCGGCCGGGTGTCGAACGGGCCAACTGTAGCCCGCGGCCGGGCGGCCCATCGGCACGGATGACTAGGGTCGTGCACGTTGGTGCTGCAGGTGCAGCGGGTAGGGCCGGGGTCGCGACGAGGGGGTCGACGACGGCGCGGTCGTCGGTCCGGTGGGGGCCGGGGGCAGGCCGGCCCGTCGCCGCACCGCACACCGCCGCCGCCCGGGTCCGGTCCTCCGGCCCGGAGAGACCCCGACCCGGCCGACCGAGGGAGCACCGCCACGATGACAGGCGAGACGAAGAGCACAGCGTCCGAGGCCCCGGCCGAGGCCGCCGTCGACAGCCCCACCGGGGACCCGCGCCAGCCGCGGCCCACGCTGCCGGAGGGCTTCGGCGAGCTGGACCGCCGCGCGATCGACACCGCGCGCGTGCTCGCCATGGACGCCGTCCAGAAGGTGGGCAACGGCCACCCCGGCACGGCCATGAGCATGGCCCCGACGGCCTACCTGCTCTTCCACAAGTGGCTGCGGCACGACCCGTCCGACCCGAACTGGGTCGCCCGCGACCGCTTCGTCCTGTCGATGGGGCACTCCAGCCTGACGCTGTACGTGCAGCTGTTCCTCTCCGGCTACGGCCTGGAGGTCGAGGACCTGCAGGCGCTGCGCACCTGGGGCTCGAAGACCCCCGGCCACCCCGAGGTCAACCACACCCCCGGCGTCGAGACCACCACCGGCCCGCTGGGCCAGGGCGTGGGCAACGCGGTCGGCATGGCGATGGCCGCCCGCCGCGAGCGCGGCCTGCTCGACCCCGACGCCCCCGAGGGCGAGAGCCTGTTCGACCACACCATCTGGGCCTTCTGCTCCGACGGCGACCTGGAGGAGGGCGTCAGCGGCGAGGCCTCCTCGCTGGCCGGCACCCAGCAGCTGGGCAACCTGGTCCTGGTCTACGACGACAACCGGATCTCGATCGAGGACGACACCGCGGTCGCGTTCACCGAGGACGTCGGCAAGCGCTACGAGGCCTACGGCTGGCACGTCCAGCACGTGGACGACGGCGAGGACCTCGCGGCGGTCGACGCGGCGTTCGCCGCCGCCAAGGCCGAGACCGGCCGCCCGTCGATCATCGTGCTGCGGACGATCATCGCCTGGCCGGCGCCGAACAAGCAGAACACCGGCGCCGCGCACGGCTCGGCGCTGGGCGACGACGAGGTCCGCGCCACCAAGGAGGTCCTGGGCTTCGACCCGGAGCGGACCTTCCAGGTGGACGACGAGGTGCTCGCCCACGCCCGCTCGGTGGTCGACGCGGGCAAGCAGGAGCACGCCGAGTGGCAGGAGCGCTTCGACGCCTGGGCGCAGGCCCAGCCCGAGCGCGCCGAGCTGCTCGAGCGGATGCGCGAGCGCCGGCTGCCCGAGGGCTTCGGCGAGGACCTGCCGAGCTTCCCCGCCGACGAGAAGGGTGTGGCCACCCGCAAGGCCAGCGGCAAGGTGCTGGCGGCGCTCTACCCGCGGCTGCCCGAGCTGTGGGGCGGGTCGGCCGACCTGGCGGAGAGCAACAACACCGCCGTCGAGGGCGAGCCGTCGTTCCTGCCGGCCAACCGGCAGACGAAGATGTGGTCCGGCGGCCCCTACGGGCGCACCCTGCACTTCGGCGTCCGCGAGCACGCCATGGGCGCGATCATGAACGGGATCGCGCTGCACGGCGGCACCCGCGTCTACGGCGGCACCTTCCTCACCTTCTCCGACTACATGCGCGGGGCCGTCCGGCTGGCCGCGCTCATGCAGCTGCCGGTCGTCTACGTGTGGACGCACGACTCGATCGGCCTCGGCGAGGACGGCCCGACGCACCAGCCGATCGAGCACGTCGCGGCGCTGCGGGCGATCCCGGGCCTGGACGTCGTCCGGCCGGCGGACGCCAACGAGGTCGCGGTGGCCTGGCGGACGATCCTGGAGAACAACGACCGCCCGGCCGGCCTGCTGCTGTCCCGGCAGAACCTGCCCGTGTTCGACCGCGAGCAGTTCGCCTCCGCCGAGGGCGTGGCGCGCGGCGCCTACGTGCTGGCCGACGCGTCGAACGGCAGCCCCGAGGTGATCCTCCTGGGCACCGGCTCCGAGGTGCAGATCGCGGTGGCGGCGCGCGAGCGGCTCGAGGCCGACGGCGTGCCGACCCGCGTGGTCTCCGTGCCGTGCGTCGAGTGGTTCGCCGACCAGGACCAGGCGTACAAGGACGAGGTGCTCCCGCCCTCGGTCCGCGCCCGGGTCAGCGTCGAGGCGGGCGTGCCGCTGGGCTGGCGCGAGTTCGTCGGCGACGCCGGCCGGATCGTCGGGCTGACCCACTACGGCGCCAGCGCCGCGTACTCCGTCCTCTACGAGGAGTTCGGCCTCACCGACGAGGCCGTCGTGGCCGCGGCGCGGGAGAGCGTCGAGGCCGCCGCCTCCGGGAACGCCGTCCCCGCCGGGCCGGTTGCCGCCACCGGCGGGCTCCCCCACCCGACCGGCGACCGCTGAGCGGCCGCACCGACCCACGAAGGGCATCCGTCATGGCTCAGAACGAGAGGCTGGCCGAGCTCTCCTCGGCCGGGGTCGCCGTGTGGCTCGACGACCTGTCCCGCGACCGCATCCGCAGCGGGAACCTGCAGTCGCTGGTCGACGAGCACTCCGTCGTCGGCGTCACCACCAACCCGACCATCTTCGCCGCGGCGATCAGCGGCTCGGAGTCCTACGACGACCAGCTGCACGCCCTGGCCGTCCGCGGGGTCAGCGTCGAGGAGGCGCTGCGGACCATCACGGCCGCCGACGTCCGCGACGCCTGCGACCTGCTCGCCCCCGTCGCCGAGCGGCAGCCCGGCGACGGGCGGGTCTCGCTGGAGGTCGCCCCCGGGCTGGCGCACGACACCGACGCCACCGCGGCCGAGGCCGCGCACCTGTGGTGGCTGGTGGACCGGCCCAACCTGTTCATCAAGATCCCGGCGACCGAGGCCGGCCTGCCGGCGATCACCACCTCGATCGCCCGCGGCATCAGCGTCAACGTCACCCTCATCTTCAGCCTCGAGCGGTACCGCGCGGTCATGGACGCGTACCTGACCGGGCTGGAGCAGCGGCTGGCCGACGACCCCGACGCCGACCTGAGCCAGATCGCCTCCGTCGCGTCGTTCTTCGTCTCCCGCGTCGACACCGAGATCGACAAGCGGCTGGAGAAGGCCGGCGCCGACGCGTCGCTCAAGAGCAAGGCGGGCGTGGCCAACGCGCAGCTGGCCTACCAGGCCTACGAGGAGGTCTTCTCCTCCGACCGCTGGAAGGCGCTGGAGGCCAAGGGCGCCCGCCCGCAGCGGCCGCTGTGGGCCTCGACCGGGGTCAAGAACCCCGAGCTGCCCGACACCCTGTACATCAGCGAGCTCATCGCCCCCGGCACCGTCAACACGATGCCGGAGAAGACGCTCAAGGCCTACGCCGACCACGGCACGCCCGGCACCCCGGTGCAGAAGGCCTACGACGACGCCGCGGCGGTCATGCAGTCCGTCCGGGACGCCGGCGTCGACCTCGACGACGTCTTCCGGGTCCTCGAGGACGAGGGCGTGAAGAAGTTCGTCGACTCCTGGGACGAGCTCACCGCGTCGGTCAAGAGCGAGCTGGAGGACAAGAAGTAGCACCGCCACAGCAGCCGCCCCCGCCGCCGTCCGGTCTCCCGCAGCACCGGACGGCGGCACCGCGACCCGAGGACGGACCCATGATCGTCAACCCGCTGCGCGACCCCCGGGACCGGCGGCTGCCCCGGGTCCCCGACCCGTGCGCGCTGGTGGTCTTCGGCATCACCGGTGACCTGGCCCGCAAGAAGCTGCTGCCGGCCGTCTACGACCTGGCCAACCGCGGCCTGCTGCCCACCAACTTCGCGCTGCTCGGTTTCGCCCGCCGCGACTGGGGCGACACCGACTTCGCCGAGCTGGCCCGCGACGCCGCGCGCAAGGCCGCCCGCACCCCGTGGCGGGAGGAGGTGTGGGAGCGGCTGGCCGGCAGCGTCCGGTTCGTCCAGGGCTCGTTCGACGACGACAACGCCTTCGACGAGCTCGCCGGGGCGCTGGCCGACCTGGAGAGCAGCCACGGCATCGGCGGCAACGCCGCGTTCTACCTGTCCATCCCGCCGGCGATGTTCCCGGTGGTGCTCAAGCAGATGCAGCGCACCGGGATGGCCGAGAGCACCCCGGACCGGTGGCGCCGGGTGGTGGTGGAGAAGCCGTTCGGCACCGACCTGGCCTCCAGCCGGGAGCTCAACGCGCTCGTCGACTCCGTCTTCAGCGCCGAGGACGTCTTCCGCATCGACCACTACCTGGGCAAGGAGACCGTCCAGAACCTGATGGCGCTGCGGTTCGCCAACACCCTGTTCGAGCCGATCTGGAACGGCAACCACGTCGACTCGGTGCAGATCACGATGGCCGAGGACGTCGGCATCGGCGGGCGGGCCGGCTTCTACGAGAAGACCGGCGCGGCCCGCGACGTGCTGCAGAACCACCTGCTGCAGCTGTTGGCGCTGACGGCGATGGAGGAGCCGGTCGAGTTCTCCGCCGAGGAGATCCGCACCGAGAAGCTCAAGGTGCTGCGCGCGGTGTCGCTGCCGGAGGACATGCGCACCGCCGCCATCCGCGGCCAGTACGAGCAGGGCTGGCTGGCCGGCCAGCGGGCTCACGGCTACCGGCAGGAGGAGGGCGTCGACCCGGAGTCGACGACCGAGACCTACGCCGCCGTCCGGCTCGGCGTGGAGACCCGCCGCTGGGCCGGCGTGCCGTTCTACCTGCGCACCGGCAAGCGGCTGCCCCGCCGGGTCACCGAGATCGCCCTGGTGTTCAAGCGGGCCCCGCACCTGCCCTTCGCCGACACCGACACCGAGGAGCTGGGCAACAACCAGCTGGTGGTGCGCGTGCAGCCCGACGAGGGGGTCACCCTCAAGTTCGGGTCGAAGGTGCCGGGCAGCGTCATGGAGGTCCGCGACGTCTCCATGGACTTCCTCTACGGCGAGCAGTTCACCGAGGCCAGCCCCGAGGCCTACGAGCGGCTGCTGCTCGACGTCCTGCTGGGCGACGCGACGCTGTTCCCCCGCAACGCCGAGGTCGAGGCCTCCTGGGCGGTCATCGACCCGCTCGAGGAGTTCTGGGCCGGCAGCACCCCGCACCCGTACCGCGCCGGCGAGTGGGGGCCCCGCGCGGCCGACGAGATGCTCGCCGCCGAGGGCCGGAGGTGGCGGCGACCGTGAACTCACCCCGAGACGAGGAGACCCGATGACGACCCTCTGGGACACCACCGGCTCCGCCGTCGTCAAGGAGCTCGCCGCGCAGCGGCGGACCGGCGGCGCGGTCCTCTCCGGCGTCGCCCTCACCCTGGTCGTGGTCGCCGACGAGGCGCGCGTCGCCGAGGCCGAGGAGGCGGCGACCGCCGCCGCCGCGCAGCACCCCTGCCGGATCCTCGTGGTGGTCCGGCGGCAGATCGAGGCCCCGGTGCCGCGGCTGGACGCCGAGGTGCTCATCGGCGGCCGCCTCGGCCCCGGCGAGGCCGTGGTCATGCGGATGTACGGCCGGCTGGCGCTGCACGCCGAGTCGGTCGTGCTGCCCCTGCTGGCCGCCGACGCCCCCGTCGTCGCCTGGTGGCACGCGCCCGCCCCGGAGCGGATGGCCACCGACGCCCTGGCGGTCATCGCCGACCGCCGGATCACCGACAGCTCGATCGCCGAGGACCACCTGACGGCGCTGCGCGTCCGGGCCAACGACTACGCCCCGGGGGACACCGACCTCGCCTGGACCCGCAGCACCCCGTGGCGGGCGGCGCTCACCTCGACCCTGGACGCCGTCTCCGGCCGGCGCTCCGACGCGGTGCAGGTGCACGCCGGCCGGGTGGAGGGCGACCCCGGCAACGCGTCGGCGCAGCTGCTGGCCGGCTGGCTCTCCTCGCGCTGCGGCTGCCCCATCGAGGTCACCGAGGGCGCCCGCCGGCCCGGGCCCAGCGGCGTGGACGGCGTGCACCTGCGGCTGGACCAGGACGAGGAGGTGGCCGTGCGCGCCGACCGGCGCGGCGGGGCGGTCCTGACCCAGCCTTACCGGCCCGACTCCACCGTCCCCCTGCCCGAGCGGCCGCTGGGCGACCTGCTCGGCGAGGAGCTGCGCCGGCTGGACCCCGACGAGCCCTACGCCGAGGCGCTCGAGGCCGCCACCGGGGTGACCGGCCTGACCGGCCGCTCCCCGGTGCGTGACCACGTGTGGTTCGACCCGGCCCGTCCCGACGACGACGAGATGGCCGACGTCGACGAGATGGCCGACGCCGACGAGGGCGACGACGCCGGCGACGCCGCCCCCACCGTCCCCGGCGACTCCGAGGGCACCGACGAGGTCGCGCTCGACGGGGAGCGGAACCCGTCGGAGACCGCCGACCCCTCCGCCCCGGTCGCATGAGCCTCTCCCCCGGCGACCGGATCGCGGGCGCGCTCGGCGGGGACGCCGGCCGGCCCGTGCCCGACGTCGTCGTCCAGCCCGACGCCGACGTGCTCGCCCGCGCGGTGGCGGCCGCGCTGGTGGCCCGGCTGGCCGCGGCGCAGGCGGTGCACGGCACGGCGTCGGTGGTGTTGACCGGCGGCGGGATCGGCACGGCCGTGCTCCGGCACGTAGCCGGGCTGGCGGCCGAGCCGGCCCGGGAGCGGGTCGACTGGACGGCCGTGGACGTCTGGTGGGGCGACGAGCGCTTCGTGCCCGCCGGCGACGCCGAGCGCAACGAGCAGGGCGCCCGCGAGGCGCTGCTGGACCCGGTGGGCGTGCCCGCCGAGCGGGTGCACGCCATGCCGGCGTCCGACGCCGGCTTCGGCACGCCGGAGGAGGCCGCGGACTGGTACGCCGCTGAGCTGGCCGCCGCCGCGCCCGGGGGCGAGGCGCTGCCGCGGTTCGACGTGCTGCTGCTCGGCATGGGCCCGGAAGGGCACGTGGCGTCGATCTTCCCCGACTCCCCCGCCGTGCGGGACGAGCGCCCGGTCGTCGCGGTGCGCGACTGCCCCAAGCCGCCGCCGACCCGGGTGAGCCTGGGCCTCTCGGCGATCACCTCCGCCGAGGAGGTGTGGCTGCTCGTCTCCGGCGAGGGCAAGGCCGAGGCCGTCGCCCGCGCGCTCGGCGGCGCGCCCGTCGAGGAGCTGCCGGCCGCCGGCGCGCACGGCCGCCGGGCCACCCGCTGGCTGCTCGACGCGGCCGCCGCCGGGCGGCTGCCCGCGGCCGGGGACTCCCCCGCCGACCAGGACACCTAGACCGCCGCAAGAACCCGTCAAGTCGGCGATCGCACGATCGCCGCATGACCGAGACGCGCACCGCCCGCCCCCGCGACCTGCTGGTCGACGTCCGCCCCGGTGACCGGTGGCTGGTCGCCGTCGCGCACCCCGACGACGAGGCGTTCGGCTGCGGCTCGGTGATCGCCCGCGCCGCCCTGCTCGGCGCCGAGGTGACGATCGCGTGCGCCACGCGCGGCGAGGCCGGCGAGGTCCGGCCCGGCAGCGGGGTGGCCGGCGACCTGGGCGCCGTCCGCGAGGCGGAGCTCCGCGCGGCCGCGGGCCTGCTGGGCGCCGGGCGGGTCGAGCTGCTCGGCTACCGCGACTCCGGGTTCGACGGCGACCCGCCGGACGGGTCCCTGTGCGCCGCCGCGGTCGACGAGGTGGCCGGCGACCTGCTGCGCCTGACCCGCGAGGTCGCGCCGGACGTGGTCGTCGTCCTCGACGGCAGCGACGGGCACCGCGACCACCTGCACGTGCGCGCCGCGGTGCGGGCGGCCCTGCGGGCGCTGCCCGAGCCACGGCCGCGCCTGTACGAGCACTGCCTGCCCAACGCCCTGCTGCGTCGATGGCTGGTCGAGATGCAGACGCTGCGGCCCGACACCGTCTACCTGCAGCTGGACCCCGCCGCGCTCGGCCGCGCCGACGCCGACGTCACCGACGTGCTCGACGTGACCGCGGTCCTCGACCGCCGGGAGGCGGCGATCGCCGAGCACCGGTCGCAGGCCTCGCCGTTCGACGGCCTCAGCACCGGCCTGCGCCGCGCCTTCCTGGTGACCGACCACCTGGCCCGCGTCGACGTCGACGCGTGACACCCCCGCCGCCCCCGGCCCCCACCGATCCCGGAGGAACCGTCATGACCGCCGTCCTGCCCCGCACCCGCCCCGCCACCGACCCGTCGCCCGCGCCGGTCCCGCCGCCCGCGCCCGCTCCCGGGGCGCGCGCGTTCCCGGCCGAGCCCGTCGACCGGCGCGCCCGCTACTGGGACGTCGACTGCGCGGCCTGGCGGCCGAGCCCGGTGGGCGACGGCTGCTGAGTCAGGCGCCGCGGCGGGCCCGCAGCTTGGCGAGGGCCTCCTCGAGGAGGGCGTCGCCGTCGGCGTCGGTGCGCCGCTCGCGCACGTAGGCCAGGTGGGTCTTGTACGGCTCGGTGCGCGGGGCCGGCGGCGGGGCCGCCTGGTCCTGGCCGGCCGGCAGGCCGCAGCGCGGGCAGTCCCACAGCTCGGGCACCTCGGCATCGGAGGCGAAGGACACCCGCGTCTCGTGCGACTGGGCGCACCAGAAGGCCACCCGACGGCGGGGCGCGGCCTCGCCGCGCTCGGCCTCCCCCATCGGACCCGCACCGACCCGCGTGCCCCGGATCGCGTTCCCACCAGCCACGAGCGCCCCCTGGACTGAAGCACCGAACTCGGCGCGGTCGCGCCGCCGTCGGGAGTCTAGGGCCTGGAGAGGGCGTTCCAGGTCACGTTTTCGACCCGGATCACCGTGCGTACCCGGGTGGTCGCGCTCAGACCTTGAGCAGGATGCCCAGCGCGACGACGCAGACGGCCCAGATGAGGCCGGTGAACACGGTCAGCCGGTTGAGGTTCTTCTCCACCACCGACGACCCGGACAGCGACGAGGACACCGCGCCGCCGAACATCGAGGAGAGGCCGCCGCCCTTCCCGCGGTGCAGGAGGATGAGCACCACGAGCAGCACGCTGGTGAGCACCAGCAGCACGTTGAGGACGAGCTCGACCATGGGTCCAGGGTAACCGAGCCGCGGCGGGTCCCCCGTCAGCGACCCGGCGCCCGCGGGGACCGGGGTCAGCGCACGCCCGCGGTGGCCAGGTCGTAGCCGCTGTAGGGCTCCATCACCACGCCGTTGCGCAGCCGCTGCCCGGCCAGCAGCTGCACCCGGGTCTCGGCCAGCGGCACGTAGGCGTCGGTGGCCGCGGCCGCCGTCGCCACCTCCCGCCAGGCGTCGCGGGCGACCGCCGGGTCGGTGCCCGCGGCGACCGCGGCGTCGACCAGCCCGTTGATCGCCGGGTCGACCAGCCGGGCGTAGTTGGTGTTGCCCACCCGGCTCACCGACCGGCCGTCGACCAGCGGGACGAGGAACGCCGACGGCGTCGGCACCACGGCCGTCCAGGTCGCGAGGATCATGCCCACCCCGCTGGCCCGCACGTTGTCGGGGTCGCCGACGTCGCGGGCGTAGAAGCTGCTCGCCGGCAGCGGGCGCACCTCCACGGTGATGCCGACCTCGGCGAGCTGGCCGGCCAGCTCCTCGGCCACCGAGACGCTGGCCGGGGCGTCGGCCACGGCGAGGACCGTGCTGAAGCCGTCGGGCGTGCCGCAGGCGGCCAGCGCCTCCCGCGCCGCGTCGGCGTCCGCCGCCGGGTCGGCGTCCTCCGGGCCGCCGTCGAGGCCGGCCGGCCACAGCCGGGAGGTGGTCACGGCGTCGGCGCCGCCGCCGAGGACGTCCTGCACCCCGCCGCGGTCGACGGCCGCGGCGACCGCGGCCCGGCAGTTCGGGTCGTCCATCGGGGCGACGTCGGTGGGCAGCGCGAGCAGCCGGACCGCCCCGGTGGACAGCGCGTCCACCCGGTCGGTGAGCGGCACATCCCCGCCGGCGCCCTCGGCCAGCCGGGCCTGGGTCGGCATCTGGATGCCGGTGGCCGACAGGTCGACGTCGGCCGAGCCCGCCAGCAGCGCCTGGTCGCGGTCGAGCCCGGAGAGCCCGGTGCGGACGACGACCTGGTCGGGCAGCGCCGTCCGGACGTCGTCGGTGGCCGGGTCCCACTGCGGGTTCCGGTCCAGCACGATGCCGGTCTGCGGGTCGACGGAGGTGATCGCGTACGGGCCGGAGCTGACCGGGTCGGTCTCGTACGCGGCGCCGCCGTCCGCGGCCATCGGCACGGGGCTGCTCGAGGGCAGCGCGAGCACGTACGGGAAGTCGGGGGTGGCCGCGCGCAGCCGGAAGACGACGGTGCGGTCGTCCGGGGTCTCGATCGCCGCCAGGCCGAGCCGGTCGGGCGCCTCGTCCTGGTAGGGGCCGGCGTAGGGGTTGGCCGGGTCGTCGAGCAGGTCGACGACCGCCGTCGGGCCGCCGACGATCAGGTCGGAGGCGAACGAGCGCTCGATGCCGTACTTGACGTCCCGCGACGTGATCGGCTCGCCCGTCTCGAACCGCACCCCCTCACGGAGGGTGAAGGCCCAGCTCAGCCCGTTGTCGGGGGTGGTGCCGAGGTCGGTGGCGAGGTCGGGGACCAGGGTGTCGGTCTCCCCCGGCGCCGACGCGTAGGTGACCAGCGTGCGGGTGTAGAGCCGCATGAGGTTCCACACGCCCGGCGAGTAGGAGCGCTGGGGGTCCAGGGAGTCGATCTCGCCGGCGACCACCCGCAGGGTGCCGCCCTCGGCGTCCGACGGGGACCGGACGCCGTCCACGCCGGCGTCCGGCCCGTCCCCCTGGACCGGCACGGTGGCGCCGGCGTCCCGGCCGCCGCTGCAGCTCACCGCCACGGCGACGACCAGGACGACCGCGACGACGAGACCGAGGACCCGGCCGCGGGTGCCGCTCAGCCAGGCCGGGCGCCGTCGCCCGGCCCGCTCCAGCGTGCTGCTGATCCCCACGTCCCCCGCTCCCCGCCGCCGGGGCAGCGGTCAGCTGCCGTCGGCGGCGATCCGACAGATCTGCGCGAACTCGTCGGCGTCCAGGCTGGCGCCGCCGACGAGCGCACCGTCGACGTCCGGCCCGGCCAGGATCCCGGCCGTGTTGGCGGCCTTCACCGACCCGCCGTACAGGATACGGACGACGGCGGCCGTCTCCGGGCCGAAACGCTCGGCGAGCCGGGAGCGGAGTGCGGCACAGACCTCCTGCGCGTCCTCCGGGGTGGCCACCTCGCCGGTGCCGATCGCCCACACCGGCTCGTAGGCGATGACGACGGCCTGCACCTGCTCGGCGGTCAGCCCCTCCAGCGCGGCGTCGAGCTGGCCGGTGCAGTGGCCGACGTGCCCGCCGGCGCGGCGCACCTCCAGCCCCTCGCCGACGCAGAGGATCGGCACCAGGCCGTGCCGCTGCGCCGCCCGCACCTTGCCGGCGACGACGGCGTCGTCCTCGCCGTGCAGCGCGCGCCGCTCGGAGTGCCCGACCACGACGTAGGTGCAGGCGAGCGCGGCGAGCATCGCGCCGCTGACCTCGCCGGTGTAGGCGCCGGAGTCGTGCAGCGACAGGTCCTGGGCGCCGTAGCCGACCTCCAGCTTGTCGCCGGCCACCAGGGTCTGCACGCTGCGCAGCGCGGTGAACGGCGGCACGACGACGACCTCGGCGGCCTGCAGCTGCGGCTCCTTGAGGGAGAACACCAGCTTCTGCACCAGGCCGATGGCCTCCAGGTGCGTCAGGTGCATCTTCCAGTTGCCGGCGATCAGCGGCCGCCGGCCCTGGCGCGGGGCCGGGGCGGGGGTGCGGGCCATCAGGCGGCCCCGTCCGCGAGCACCGCCAGGCCCGGGAGCTCCCGGCCCTCCAGGTACTCCAGCGACGCGCCACCGCCGGTGCTGATGTGGCCGTAGGCGGCCTCGTCCAGCCCCAGCTGCCGGACGGCGGCGGCCGAGTCGCCGCCGCCGACCACCGACAGGCCGGCGACCGCGGCGACGGCCTGCGCCACCCCGCGGGTGCCGGCCTGGAACGGCGCGAGCTCGAACACGCCCATCGGGCCGTTCCAGAACACCGTGCGCGCGTCGCCCAGCTCGCGGCCGAAGGCCTCGACGGTCCGCGGGCCGACGTCCAGGCCCATCCGGTCGTCGGGGATCGCGTCGGCGGCGACGACGGCGGTCTCCGCGTCGGCGCTGAACGCCGAGGCGGCGACGACGTCGACCGGCAGCACGATCCGGTCGCCCGCCTCGGCCAGCAGCCGCCGGCAGGTGTCGACCTGGTCGGCCTCGAGCAGCGAGCTGCCGACGCCGTGGCCCTGGGCGGCCAGGAAGGTGAAGCACATCCCGCCGCCGACCAGCAGCCGGTCGACCTTGGGCAGCAGCGCCTCGATGACCGCCAGCTTGTCGCTGACCTTGGACCCGCCGAGGACGACGACGTAGGGCCGCTCCGGGTCCTCGGTGAGCCGGCGCAGGACGTCGAGCTCCTGCGCGACCAGCCGCCCGGCCACGTGCGGCAGCCGCAGCGCGACGTCGTAGACCGACGCGTGCTTGCGGTGCACCGCGCCGAACGCGTCGTCGACGTACACGTCGGCCAGCGCCGCCAGCCGGTCGGCGAGCTCGCCGCGCTCGGCGTCGTCCTCGGCCGTCTCGGCCGCCTCGAACCGGACGTTCTCCAGCAGCAGCACGTCGCCCTCGCCGAGGGCGGCGGCCCGGGCGCGGGCGTCGTCCCCGGCCACGTCGGCGGCCAGCGGCACCTCGGCGCCGAGCAGCTCGCCGAGCCGCGCGGCCACCGGGGCGAGGGAGAACTGCGGGTCCGGGGCGCCCTTGGGCCGGCCCAGGTGGGCGGCGACGACGACGCGGGCGCCGCCGTCCCGCAGCGCCTGCAGGGTGGGCAGGCTGGCGCGGATCCGACCGTCGTCGGTGATCGCCCGGGTGGTCTTGTCCAGCGGGACGTTCAGGTCGGCGCGCACGAGCACGCGCCGGCCCGAGACGCCCTCGGTCAGGAGGTCGTCGAGGGAGCGCATCGTCCGCGTCAGAGGGAGGCGCCGACGAGCTCGACAGAGTCGACCAGCCGGTTGGAGTAGCCCCACTCGTTGTCGTACCAGCCGAGCACCTTGACCATCGGCCCGAAGACCTTGGTCAGGCCGGCGTCGTAGATGCACGACGACGGGTCGGTGACGATGTCGCTCGAGACGATCGGCGCGTTCGTGTACTTCAGGTAGCCCTTGAGCGGGCCGTCGGCGGCCTCGCGGTAAGCGGCGTCGATCTGGTCGGCGGTGGCCTCGCGGGTCACCTGCACGGTCAGGTCGGTGGCCGAGCCGGTGGGCACCGGGACGCGGACGGCGTAGCCGTCGAGCTTGCCGTTGAGCTCGGGCAGCACCAGGCCGATGGCCTTCGCGGCGCCGGTCGAGGTCGGCACCATGTTCAGCGCGGCGGCGCGGGCGCGGCGCAGGTCCTTGTGCGGGCCGTCCTGCAGGTTCTGGTCGGCGGTGTAGGCGTGGATCGTCGTCATCAGGCCGCGCTCGATGCCGAAGGCGTCGTGCAGCACCTTGGCCAGCGGCGCCAGGCAGTTCGTCGTGCAGGACGCGTTGCTGATGATCGTCTGCGAGCCGTCGTACTTCTCGTGGTTGACGCCCATGACGATGGTGAGGTCGTCACCGGAGGCCGGCGCCGAGATGATCACCTTCTTGGCGCCACCGGCGTCGACGTGCTTGCGGGCGTCGTCGGCCTTGGTGAAGAAGCCGGTGGACTCGACGACGACGTCGACGCCCAGGTCGCCCCAGGGCAGGGCGGCGGGGTCGCGCTCGGAGAGCACCTTGATGGTGGCGCCGCCGGCCTTGATGCCGTCGTCGGTCGCCTCGACGTCCTCGGGCAGGACGCCCAGGATGCTGTCGTACTTGAGCAGGTGGGCGAGGGTCGCCGGGCTGGTGAGGTCGTTCACCGCCACGATCTCGATGTCCTTGCCGCTCGCGGCGGCGGCCCGCCAGAAGTTGCGGCCGATGCGCCCGAACCCGTTGATGCCGACCCGTACCGTCACTGCTGGACCTCCCGAGATCCGTCGACTGCGGCGGCGGCCGTGCGGGGCGCCCGGCCGCGCGTCGGCGTCGACCCTATCGGGCCGGGTCGCCGGCGCCTCCCGGCCGCCCGTTCGGGCTCAGCCCACGGGCACCGCGGTGGCCCGGGGCGCCGCGGGGGACGCCACGACGACGCGGTCGCGCCCGGCCGCCTTCGCCGCGTAGACGGCCTCGTCGGCGCGGGCCAGCAGGCCGGCCGGGTCGGCGCCGTCGTGCGGGCCCTCCGCGACGCCGACGCTCACGGTGACGGCGGGGGTGCCGGCGGGCCCCTCGTGCGGCAGCGCGGCGCACCGGCGGCGGATCGACTCCGCCCGCTCCGCCGCCTCCCCGCGACCGGCACCCGGCAGGACGACGACGAACTCCTCGCCGCCGAGCCGCGCGACCGTGTCGTCGGCGCGGGCGGCCTCGGCGAGCACCCGGGCGACCGCCTGCAGCACCCGGTCGCCGGTGGCGTGGCCGTGCCGGTCGTTGACCGCCTTGAAGTGGTCGACGTCGACGAGCAGCACGCTCACCGGGCGCCGGGCCGTCGCCCCGGCCAGGTCGGTGGCGAGGACCCGGTCCAGGTGCCGGCGGTTGTGCAGGCCGGTGAGGGGGTCCCGCACGGCCTCCTCCGCGAGCACGGCGCGCAGCCGCTCGACCTCCGCCACCTGATCGGCGAGCTCCTGGTTGAGCCGTTCCACGGCCAGCCGCCGGCCGTGCTCCTCGCTGACGTCGCGCACCACGACGATGCGTCCCAGCGGGCGCCCGCGCGCGTCGGCGACCTCGGACCCGCGCACGTCCAGCCACAGGCCCGGCGCGACCTCGGCGAGGCGGTGGCCGTCCGTGTCGGCGGTCCGGTCGAGGACCCCGGCGGCGGCCGGTCCGGCCACCTCGTGCAGGCCGCGGCCGACGACGTTCGCGCCCACGCCGGGGCGCAGCCGCTCCAGCATCCGGACGGCCGCGGGGTTGAGGTCGATGACCCGCTCCTCGGGGTCGACGACGAGGACGGCGTCCGGGACGGTGTCGACGACCTGCTCGCGGGCGACCGGCACCAGCCGCAGCAGCCCCAGCCGGAAGATCGCCCAGCAGTTCACCAGGCCGGTGACCAGGAAGAACAGCGGCGTGACGTCGGCGCCGTGCCCGTCGTTCTGCGCGGCCACCGTGACGACGTTGCCCACGGTCGACAGCAACGCGGCGCCCAGCAGGACGCCGATCTGGCGGCGGAAGACGTCGGTCGCCGTCCGCCACCGGCGGGCCAGGTGCAGGTAGGCGATGCCGAGGAGCAGGTAGGAGTAGCCGGTGTGGGCCAGGAACACCGGCCCGAAGTCGACCTCGGTGACCGCGCCGGCCCCGGGTCGGGACATGACCAGCGCGGAGGTGGCCGGCAGGACGGCCGCGAGGACGACGAGCAGCGGCTCCACCGCGAGCAGGGCGACCGTCCGGGGGCGCAGCCGCCAGGAGGGGTCGGCGAGGGTCCGGGCCAGCACGTAGACGCCGGCCACCACGAGCCCGACAGCGGCCATGAGCACCGCCGGGAAGGCGACGCGCACGGGCTCGGCGTCGAGCCCGTAGACGAGGGCGTCGGCGGCCGACCACACGGCGATCCCGGCCATCGTGACCGCCAGGGCGGTCGCCGCCGGGGTGCGCGCGCGGCGCCGCCAGGCCAGCGACCCGGTGACGACGGCCACGACCGCCGCGCAGGCGAACGCCGGCCACCACGGCTGCAACGACATCCCCGTCCCCTCGGCCCGCGGGCGCCCGGGTGGCCCGCTGCTCACCGGGGGCATCGGCGCCGGGAGGAGGGGGCTGCACCGGATCTCCCCCGGCGGGGGGAGATCCGGTGCGCGGCGCGGCTACTGGGCGAGCATGTCGTCGGTGACGACCGACTCCGTGTCGGGGATGCCCAGGTCCTTGGCCCGCTTGTCTGCCATCGCGAGCAGCCGCCGGATCCGGCCGGCGACGGCGTCCTTGGTCATCGGCGGGTCGGCCCGCTGGCCCAGCTCCTCCAGCGAGGCCTGCCCGTGCTCCAGCCGGAGCCGGCCGGCGACCAGCAGGTGCTCGGGCGCCTCCGTGCCGAGGATCTCCAGTGCCCGCTCCACGCGCGCGCTGGCGGCCACGGCCGCGCGGGCGGACCGGCGGAGGTTGGCGTCGTCGAAGTTGGCGAGCCGGTTCGCCGTGGCCCGGACCTCGCGGCGCATCCGCCGCTCCTCCCACTGGAGGACGGCGTCGTGCGCGCCCATGCGGGTGAGCAGCGCGCTGATCGCGTCCCCGTCGCGGACGACGACCCGGTCGGCGCCGCGCACCTCGCGGGCCTTGGCGGCGATCCCCAGCCGGCGGGCGGCCCCGACGAGCGCCATGGCCGCCTCCGGCCCCGGGCAGGTGACCTCGAGGGAGGAGGACCGGCCGGGCTCGGTGAGCGAGCCGTGGGCGAGGAACGCGCCGCGCCAGGCGGCCTCGGCGTCGCCGATGCCGCCGGAGACGACCGACGGCGGCAGCCCGCGGACCGGGCGGCCGCGCTGGTCGACCAGGCCGGTCTGCCGGGCCAGGCCCTCGCCGTGCTTGGCGATGCGGACCAGGTAGCGGACGCCGCGGCGGATGTTGCCGCCGGCGAGCACGCTGACGCCGCTGGTGTAGCCGTAGACCTCGCTGATGTCGCGGCGCAGCCGGCGGGCCACCGAGCCGGTGTCCAGCTCGGCCTCGATCACCACCCGGCCGCCCACGATGTGCAGGCCCCCGGAGAAGCGCAGCAGCGCGGTGACCTCCGCCTTGCGCTCGGAGGTCTTCGAGCACTCCACGCGGGAGAGCTCGTCCTTGACCATCGCCGTCATCGCCACGTCGTCCACCCCCGACCGGTCTCCGCTGGACCGTCCGTTCCCCCAGGGGTCATCCCCACCTCGTCCTCCCCCAGCAGTGCGAGGGACGCCGTGCCCGCCCCTCGGGTCGCTGCCCAGTCAGGCGCCATGTACGGCGTCCCCTCCCCCTCGTCCGTCCGTCCCCGCACGGATCGGTCCGTTACGACACCGGATCCTCCCGGTTGCTGGCCCCCGACCGCCATCCGTCAGCCCGCCCGCAGCACGCCGGCGAGCGCGGCCGCGAGGCGCTCGGGGTCGTGCCGTGGCGCGCCCCCCGGCTCGGCCACCGGAGCGAGCACCAGCTCCGCACCGCACTTCTGCACCGCTGACAGGAGACCACAGCGGTCAACCACCGAGTCGACATCGGCGATCACGGTGTGCAGCGCCACTCCGCCCAGGTGCGCCTGCAGCACCCGCAGGTGCTCCTCCGGGGAGAACCCGTCCGTCTCCCCCGGCTGCGGCTCCAGGTTGAGCACGACGACGACGCGCGCGCGGCTGGCGGCCAGCGCCGCGCGCAGCCGCGGCACCAGCAGGTGCGGCAGCACCGACGTGTACCAGGAGCCCGGCCCCAGCGAGACGACGTCGGCGGCGGCGATCGCGTCGAGCACCGCGGCGTGCACCGGCGGGTCCGCCGGCGAGACCAGGATGTCGCGCACCCGGCCGGGGGTGGAGGCGATGGCCACCTGCCCGCGGATGGTGCGGGTGCGCGCCGGGTCGTCCGGGTCGACCGTCTCCACCCGCGCCACCAGGTCCAGCGGGACGTCGGCCATCGGCAGCACCCGGCCGCAGGTGCCGAGCAGCTCGCACAGGCTGTCCAGCGCCCGGACGGTGTCGCCGCCGTGCAGCTCGACCAGGCCGGTGAGCACCAGGTTGCCGACCGGGTGCCCGGCGAGCACGCCGGTGCCGCCCAGCCGGTGCTGCAGCAGCGCGGTCATCTCCGCCCGCCGGCCGTCGCCGTCGGCGAGGGCGGCCAGGGCCATCCGCAGGTCACCGGGCGGCAGCACGGGCATCTCCCGGCGGATCCGGCCGGAGGAGCCGCCGTCGTCGGCCACGGTCACCACGGCCGTCAGCTCCGGGGTGAGCCGCCGCCACGCCCCCAGGGCGGCGGCCAGCCCGTGCCCGCCGCCGAACGCGACGACCCGCGGGCCCTCCGCGGGCGGGGTCGGCCCGCCCACTACTCGCGCCCCAGGTCGCGGTGCTGGGCCACGGCCTGCACGCCGTCGGCGGCCAGCCGGCGGGCGAACTCCTCGGCGATCGCGACGCTGCGGTGCTTGCCGCCGGTGCAGCCCACGGCGAGGGTCAGGTAGCGCTTGCCCTCGCGGCGGTAGCCGGGGATCAGCAGCCGCAGCACGTCGGTGTAGCGGTCCAGGAACGGGCCGGCGTCGTGCTGGCCGAGCACGTAGTCGCGCACGTCCGCGTCCTTGCCGGTGTGCGCGCGCAGCTCGGGCACCCAGTGCGGGTTGGGCAGGAAGCGGGCGTCGACGACCAGGTCGGCGTCGAGCGGGATCCCGTACTTGAAGCCGAAGCTCAGCACGGTCGCCGTCAGCGGCGGCGCCTGCCCCTCGCGGGCGAACGCGTTCTCCAGCGTCGCCCGCAGCTGGTGCACGTTGAGGTCGCTGGTGTCGATCCACAGGTCGGCGTCGCCGGCGATGCCGGTGAGCAGCGCCCGCTCGGCGGCGATGCCGTCGCTGAGCCGACCGCTGCCCTGCAGCGGGTGCTCGCGGCGGTTGGACTCGTAGCGGCGGACCAGCACCTCGTCGCGGGCGTGCACGTACAGCACCCGCGGCCGGTGGCCGGCGGTGGCCAGCGCCCGGATCGACTCCTGGAGGTCGCTGGAGAAGGCCCGGCTGCGCACGTCGACGATCGCGGCGAAGCGGCGCAGGTCGCCGCGGGCGCCGAGCTCGACCATGGGCTGCAGCAGCGCCGGCGGCAGGTTGTCGACGACGTAGAAGCCCAGGTCCTCCAGGACCCGGCCGGCCGTGTTCTTCCCGGCACCGGACAGCCCGGTGACGACGACGACGTCCAGCGGCGCGGTCTCGGTGGTCGTGGGGTCGACCGACGGCGCGACGTCCCGCTGCGGCCCGCTGCCGCCCTCGGGGGGATACGTCACGACGCGACCCCGGCGATGCCGGACACCCCGGCGACGCGGCCCACCTCGGCGGTGCCGCCGGCGTCCGGCGTCGGGGTGCCCCGCTCGGCCGGGCCCTCGGGCGCGAGGGTGCTCTCCTCGGGCTCGACCTGTTCCTCGGGCGGCTGCTCGGCCTGCCCGGCCGGGTCGGCCACCGCGGCCATGACCGCCTCCGCCGTCCGCCGGCCGATGCCGGGCACCTCCATGAGCTCCTCCAGGGAGGCGGCGCGCAGCCGCTTCAGTGAGCCGAACCGCTTCATCAGCGCCTTCCGCCGCGTGTCGCCCAGGCCGGGGACGTCGTCCAACAGGGAGACCAGCATGCTGGCCGAGCGCTTCTGCCGGTGGTACGTGATCGCGAAGCGGTGGGCCTCGTCGCGCACGCGCTGCAGCAGGTACAGCGCCTCGGAGGTGCGCGGCAGGATCACCGGGTCGGTCTCGTTCGGCAGCCACACCTCCTCCATCCGCTTGGCCAGCCCGCAGACGGCGACGTCGACGACGCCGAGCTCGTCGAGGGACCGGGCGGCCGCGGCCACCTGCGGGGCGCCGCCGTCGACGACGAGCAGGTTGGGCGGGTAGGCGAAGCGGCGCGGCCGCCCCTCCTCCGCGGCCCTGTCCCATGTCCCTGCGCCCTGCTGTCCACCACGGTCGGCCTCCTCCTTGAGGTGCCGGGCGAAGCGCCGCCGGACGACCTCGGCCATCGCGGCGGTGTCGTCGGTCCCGTGGGTGACGGAGAAGCGCCGGTAGTCCGACTTCTTCGCCAGGCCGTCCTCGAAGACCACCATCGACGCGACGACGTTGGTGCCCTGCACGTGCGAGACGTCGATGCACTCGATCCGCAGCGGCGCCTCGGGCAGCTCGAGGGCCTCCTGCAGCTCCGACAGCGCCAGCGAGCGCGCCGTGAGGTCGCTCGAGCGCTTCACCCGGTGCCGCGCGAAGGCCTCTTTGGCGTTGCGTTCCACGGTCTCCAGCAGCGAGCGCTTGTCCCCCCGCTGCGGCACCCGCAGGCTCACCCGGCTGCCGCGCAGCTCGCTGAGCAGCTCCTCGTACACGTCGGCGTCGGCCGGCAGCTCGGGGACCAGCACCTCCTTCGGGACGGTCTCGCCCGCCTCGAACGTGCCGGTCTGCTCGTCGACGCCGCCGTACACCTGGAGCAGGAACTGCTCCACGAGCTCGCCGGTGCCGATCTCCTCGACCTTGTCGATGATCCAGCCGCGCTGCCCGCGGACCCGGCCGCCGCGGACGTGGAAGACCTGCACGGCGGCCTCCAGCTCGTCCTGGGCGAATGCGACGACGTCGGCGTCGGTGCCGTCGCCCAGGACGACGGCCTGCTTCTCCATGGCCCGGTTGAGGGCGCCGAGGTCGTCGCGCAGCCGGGCGGCCTTCTCGTACTCCATCGCCTCGGCGGCCTCGGCCATCTCGCGCTCCAGGCGCTTGACCATGAGGTCGGTGCGGCCGGCCATGAAGTCGCAGAAGTCCTCGACGATCCGCCGGTGCTCCTCGGCGCTCACCCGGCCGACGCAGGGCGCCGCGCACTTGCCGATGTAGCCGAGCAGGCAGGGACGGCCGATCTGCCCGGCCCGCTTGAACACCCCGGTGGAGCAGGTGCGCGCGGGGAAGACACGGGTCAGCGTGTCGAGCGTCTCGCGGATCGCCCAGGCGTGGGCGTAGGGGCCGAAGTACCGCACGCCCTTGCGCTTGGGGCCGCGCATGACCTGCAGCCGGGGGTACTCCTCGTTCAGCGTCACGGCCAGCGACGGGTAGCTCTTGTCGTCGCGGTAGCGGACGTTGAACCGCGGGTCGAACTCCTTGATCCAGTTGTACTCGAGCTGGAGGGCCTCGACCTCGGTGCCGACGACGGTCCACTCGACGGCGGCCGCGGTGGTGACCATCTGCCGGGTCCGCGGGTGCAGGCCCGCGACGTCGGCGAAGTAGCTGTTCAGCCGCTGGCGGAGGCTCTTGGCCTTGCCGACGTAGATGACCCGGCCGTTCGGGTCGCGGAACTTGTAGACCCCCGGGCTCTCGGGGATGCTGCCGACCGCTGGGCGGTACGAGGACGGGTCGGGCATGCCTCCCACACTAGGTCGCGGGGCCGACACGCCGTGCGCGTGAGGGACCCGTCCGCACCGCGTGTCACAGCAGTTGCCGGCCGCCGGCGCGCGCGACGGGAGCGGGGTCCGTCGGACCCCGCTCCCGGATGCTGCTCAGGTGGTGCCGGCGGTCACCCGACGGGCTGCGAGCGGCGCACCGCGACGGACGTGGGCATCCGCGCCGCGACGGCCGAGGCCCCGCGGCCCACCAGCCGCGCGACGCGGCGGAGGAGCGCCACCGCGGCGAGCAGCCCGACCGGGACGGCGACGAGGTCGAACGCGTCGGACACCACGTCCTTGGTGACGACGAGCAGGGAGAGGCCGAGGACGGCGACGAGCAGCGCGGCGGAGAGCAGCCCCGAACCGGGCCGGCTCCTGCCCTGCCACGGCTGCCCGCAGTGGCTCATGTCCGGGTCGCAGTCGGGCGTGAGCGCGCTCATCGCGGCCTCCTCGTTTCCGGCACAGGGGTACTCCCGTGACGTCAGTCACAGGGACTGTACGCCGCGCGTGACGTCTCTCACAAGTCGTTCCCGCGTTCCGGATGCCGGTCCTCCGGGGGCGCCTTGACGGCGAGCACCGGGCAGTCCACCTCCAGCAGGACCCGCTGGGCCGCGCTGCCGGTGAGCAACTTGCCCACCACGCTGCGCCGCCGCAGCCCGATCACCACGAGCTCGGCGCCGGTCTCGGCGACGGTGGCGGTGAGCTCCTCGGCGACGTCCCGGCCGATCGGCTGCCGCAGCTCCGCGGGCACCCCGCTGACCGTCAGCTCGTCCCGCAGCCGGCGCGCTTCGGCGCCCTGGACGTACTCCTCGTCGACGAGGGCGTCCCCCAGGGAGCTGTTGACGACGACGAGCCGGGCGCCGCGCCGGAGGGCCTCGTCGATCCCGTGCGCCAGCGCCGCCTCGCCGCGCGGCGTGGGCACGTACCCCACGACGACGGTCGGCTGCCCGGTCCCGGTCACTCAGCCCTCCCGGTCCTCGCGGACAGCGCCGGCCGGCTCCCGGTGCCGCAGCCCGGAGCCCTCCTGCAGCTCCTCGGGCGTGGCCCGGCGGCCGCGGACCGCCCGCAGCACGATCGGCACGACCAGCGCGAGCACGGCCAGGGCGAGCACCACCCGGCTGAACCAGGTGTCGACGAGCACGCCGAGGTCGCCGTCGCTGATGGCCAGCGCCCGGCGCAGGTTCGTCTCGGCCACCGGCCCGAGGATCAGCCCGATCACCGCCGGCGCGACCGGCCAGCCGTACCGGCGCATCGCGAAGCCGAGCAGGCCGAGGACGAGCAGGATCACCAGGTCCAGCGGGTCGGCGTTGACCGCGTAGCAGCCCAGCGAGGCGAACATCAGGATGCCCGCGTACAGGTACGGCCGCGGGATGCGCAGCAGCTTCACCCACACGCCGGCCAGCGGCAGGTTGAGCACCAGCAGCATGAGGTTGCCGATCAGCAGCGAGGCGATCAGCGTCCAGACCAGGCTCGACTCGGTGGTCAGCAGGGTCGGCCCGGGCTGGATGCCGTACCCCTGGAAGGCGGCCAGGATGATCGCCGCCGTCGCCGAGGTGGGCAGGCCGAGGGTGAGCAGCGGCACGAGCACGCCGGCGGCCGCCGCGTTGTTCGCCGCCTCCGGCCCGGCGACGCCCTCGATCGCCCCCTTGCCGAACTCCTCCGGGTGCTTGGTCAGCTTCCGCTCGGTCGCGTAGGACAGGAACGTCGGGATCTCCGCGCCGCCGGCGGGCAGGGCGCCGAGCGGGAAGCCGAACGCCGTCCCGCGCAGCCAGGGGCCGACCGAGCGGCGCAGGTCCCGCCGGGTCAGGGAGGGGCCCGAGGCCTGCATCACCTGCACCGGCCCGCGGCGCAGCCGGGAGGCGACGTAGAGGGCCTCCCCCACCGCGAACAGCGCGACGGCCACCACGACGACGTCGACGCCGTCGGCGAGCTGCGGCACGCCGAGGGTGAACCGCTCCTGGCCGGTGAGGACGTCGGTGCCGACCAGGCCGAGGTACAGGCCGAGGCCGAGCGAGGCCAGCCCGCGCAGCGGCGAGGAGCCCAGCACCGTCGCCACCGCGACGAAGGCGAGCACGGCGAGGGCGAAGTAGTCGGCCGGGGTGATCCCGATGGCCAGGTCGACCACGGTCGGCGCGACCAGGGCGAGCAGCAGGGTGGCGATCGTGCCGGCGACGAACGAGCCGATCGCCGCCGTGGCCAGCGCCGCCGCCCCGCGGCCGGCCTTGGCCATCTTGTTGCCCTCGAGCGCGGTCATGATCGAGCTGGACTCGCCCGGGGTGTTGAGCAGGATCGACGTCGTCGACCCGCCGTACATGCCGCCGTAGTAGATGCCCGCGAACATGATGAACGCGCTGGTCGGCTCCAGCGAGTAGGTGACCGGCAGCAGCAGCGCCACGGTCATCGCCGGGCCGATGCCGGGCAGCACGCCGACCGCCGTCCCGAGGACGACGCCCAGCAGGGCGAACAGCAGGTTGACCGGGGTGAGCGCGTCGGCCAGGCCGCCGAGCAGGTCGGAGAGGGCCATCAGAACCAGTTCGTGGCCCACTCGAGGAGCGTCCCGCCGGGCAGCGCCACGTCCAGCGCCTTGACGAAGACGATCCAGATGACGACCGCGGTGATCCCCCCGGTCAGCAGCGGCCGCACGACGCCGCGGGCGCCGAGCGCCCACGCCACGGCCGCGAACATCAGGGTCACGGCCAGCGGCCAGCCGATGACGTTGATCAGCAGCGTGTGGGCGAGGAAGGCGACGGCGACGACCGCGACGGCCCGCCAGTCGGTGCCGGCGGTCGGGTCGACGTCCTCGCTCTCGTCGGCGGGGCCGCGGTCGCCGCGCCAGACCCGGAAGCCGAGTGCGAGCGCGGTCGCGATGACCATGCCGCCGATCAGGTAGGGGAAGAAGCGCGGGCCGATGGTGTTCGACGACCCGGGGATCGCGATGTTGGCCGCGTCGAGGACCAGGTACAGCCCCAGCACCAGGAGCAGCGCGGTGAGCGCCAGCTCGCCGTTGCTGCGGCCCTGCGGCGGCGCCCCGCCGGTGCCGGGGGCTGCTGCCGGGTCGGGAACGGCCGCCGGGCCGGGGTCGGCCGCGGTGCTCACTGGACCAGCCCGATCTGCTGCAGCACCTGGCGCACCCGCTCCTCCTCCTCGGCGAGGAAGTCGCCGTAGTCGTCGCCGGTCAGCAGCTGGTCGTCCCAGCCGTTGTTCTCCAGCGCCTCGGCCCACTCGTCGGTGTCGTGCGCGTCGACGACGAGCGCGGTGAGGTCCTCGCGGGCCTCCTCGCTCATGCCCGGCCGGGCCATCAGCCCGCGCCAGTTGGACACCTCCACCTCGAACCCGGACTCCACGAGCGTGGGCACGTCGGGCACCTGGTCCGACCGCTCGGGGGTGGAGACGGCGAGCCCCTTCAGGTCGCCGGACTGCACCTGCGGGCCGTAGTCGGCCGTGCCGGAGATGCCGGCGGCGACCTGGTTGCCCAGCAGCGCGGCCAGGGACTCCCCGCCGCCGGAGTAGGCGATGTAGTTGACCTGCGCGGGGTCGATGCCGGCCGCCTGGGCGAGCAGGCCGGCGAGGATCTGGTCGGTGCCACCGGCCGAGCCGCCGGCGATGGGGGTGCCGCGCGGGTCGGCCGCCCACGCCTCCACGAAGCCGGCGACGTCGTCGTAGGGCGCGTCCGCGGGGGCGACGATCAGCTCGGGCTCGCCGATCAGCCGGGCGATCGGGGTGACGTCGTCCAGCCGGGTGGCGGAGTCGTTGGTGTCGACGGCGCCGACCATGACCAGGCCCATCATCATGAGCAGCGCGTCGTCGTCCTCGCGGGCGAGCTGCCCGAGCCCGATGGTGCCGCCGGCGCCCTCCACGTTGAACACCTGCACGTTGCGGGCCAGCCCGCTGGTCTGGATGACCCGCTGCAGCACCCGGGCCGTGGTGTCCCAGCCGCCGCCGGGGCTGGCCGGTGCCATGACGCGCAGCCGGGAGAGGTCGCCGGGGCGGACCACCGTGCCGGCACAGGATGCGAGCGCGCCCAGCGCGGGCGCGGCCAGGGCGCCGGCCAGGAACGACCTGCGCGTGAGCGCCACGAGCACCTCCAGCGGGTTCGGGAAGGGTGCCGAGGTCACCGTAGGCCCGCCCGTCCTCCCGCGCGCGTCGTCCCCGGCCCTCCCTCACGGCCTCTGGCGCCGGGGCGCTACCAGCCGTCGGGTGGGGTGAACTGGCTGAGGGTGAACCGCGCGCCCTGCGGGTCCCGGACCAGCGCCGTGCGGGTCCACGGGTCCTCCCCCGTGCCCAGCACGGTGCCGCCGAGCCGCTCCGCGGTGGCCGCGGCGGCATCCCGGTCGCCGACGGTGAAGGTGACGTGCCAGTGCGGCGGCTCCCCCTCGCCGGTCGGGGCGAGACCGCCGATCACGTCGGCGAAGCCCGGCGGCGCCGACGCCTGCCGCTCGTGGATCCCCGGGTCGACGGTGGCGGCGAGGTGGTCGCCGTACCCGGGGACCTGCAGCATCTCCCAGTCGCCCCCGGGCAGCTCCGCGGCCCGCCAGCCGAACAGCGGCGCGTAGAAGCGCAGCGCCGCCGCCGGGTCGGGTGTGTGCAGGTCGGAGAAGTTCCAGGCGCCCGGCACGTTGGTGAGCTGGGCGCCGGGGCGGCGGCGGGCCTGCCACAGGCGGAACGTCGCGCCGTGCGGGTCGGCGCAGGCCGCCGTCCGGCCGCCGGGGCCCGCGTCGGCCGGGGGCGCGGTCACCGTGCCGCCGGATGCGGCGACCGCCGCGGCGGTGGCGTCGCAGTCGTCGACCGCGACGTAGGTGTGCCAGGCCGCGGCGCCGCCGGCGGAGGGGGCGATCGCGGCGACGTCCGCGCCCTCCAGCGTGGCGATCAGGTAGGAGCCCGGCGCGCCGGGCGGGACGGCGTCGGTCAGCGTCCAGCCGAACAGCCCGGCGTAGAAGCGGGCCGCCGCCTCCGGGTCGGGCTGCTCGGTGTCGATCCAGCAGGTCACGCCGTGCGGATAGGTGCGCTGCATGTCGCCCTCCCGGGGTTGGTCGGGCCAGCCTGCCGCGAGGGGGTGACAGGACGGTGGTCAGCGGGCCGCCGCGTACGCCGGGCCGGCCCGGATCACTGCAGCTCGACCCGCTGCGCCGCACGCTCGAGCCGGACCCGGCGCACTCCCCGTAGCTCCGCACCGAGCCCCGGATGGGGTACCGCTCCACCCCGTGAGCCGGGCCGGCCGGGCACGATGGCCGGCACCCCGCCCGCCTGGAGGTCCCGTGCCCGTGTCCGCCCGCCGCCCCGCCCTGCTCCTCGCCGCCGTCCTGGCGGCCGCGGCGCTGCTGCTGGCGGCGCCGGCGCCCGCCGCCGCGCACACCGGACTGGAGTCGACCGACCCGGCCGCCGACAGCACCGTGACGACGGCGCCGGCCGCGCTGACGCTCACCTTCGGCGGCCGGGTGCTCGGCGCCGACGTGACGGTGACCGGCCCGGACGGCGACGCCGCGACCGGCGCGGCCGCGGTCGAGGGGGCCGTCGTGCGCGTCCCCGTCACGCTGACCGCGGCCGGGCGCTACGACGTCGCCTGGACCGTCACCGGCTCCGACGGCCACCCGCTGGACGGCACCTTCGGCTTCGACTTCGCCCCGCCCGCGCCGCCGACCAGCGCCGCCCCGCCGCCGTCGTCGGCCGCCCCGACCCCCACGATCGAGCCGACCGCCCCGGCCGAGCAGACCGATCCGGCCGTCGACGTCACCGAGACGGCGGCCACCGACGAGGGCACCCCGGGCTGGGTGCTGCCGGTGGCCGCCGTCGCGGTGCTGGCCGTCGGGGTCACCGCCGCGCTGCTGCTCCGCCGGCGCCGCGGCTGACCGCCGTCAGCTGGCCTTCTTGCGGGCCCGCTTCTTCGGCGCGCCGGCGGCCTCGATCGCCTTCGGGTCCAGCAGCGGCACGAGGTACCGGCCGGTGTGGCTCTCCGGCACGGTCGCGACGAACTCCGGCGGGCCCTCGGCGACGACCGTGCCGCCGCGGAAGCCGCCCTCGGGTCCCATGTCGATCAGCCAGTCGCAGCTCTTGATCACGTCGAGGTTGTGCTCGATGACCAGCACCGAGTTGCCCTTCTCGACCAGGCCCTGCAGCACGAGCAGCAGCTTGCGGATGTCCTCGAAGTGCAGCCCGGTGGTGGGCTCGTCGAGGACGTAGATGCTGCGGCCGTTGCTGCGCTTCTGCAGCTCGCTGGCCAGCTTCACGCGCTGCGCCTCGCCGCCGGACAGGGTGGTCGCCGGCTGGCCGAGCCGCACGTAGCCCAGGCCGACGTCGGTGAGGGTGCGCAGGTAGCGGGCGATCGACGGGATCGCGGCGAAGAACTCCGCCGCCTCCTCGATCGGCATGTCGAGGACCTCGGCGACCGTCTTGCCCTTGTAGTGCACCTCGAGGGTCTCCCGGTTGAACCGGGCGCCCTTGCACACCTCGCACGGCACGTAGACGTCCGGCAGGAAGTTCATCTCGATCTTCAGCGTGCCGTCGCCGGAGCAGGCCTCGCAGCGGCCGCCCTTGACGTTGAAGGAGAACCGGCCGGGCTGGTAGCCCCGCATCTTCGCCTCGGTGGTCTGGGCGAACAGCTTGCGCACCTGGTCCCACACGCCGGTGTAGGTGGCCGGGTTCGACCGCGGGGTGCGGCCGATCGGCGACTGGTCGACGTGCACGACCTTGTCCAGGTGCTCCAGGCCGGTGACCGTGCGGTGCCGGCCGGGCACCTGGCGGGCGCGGTTCAGCTCGTTGGCCAGCACCGTGTAGAGGATGTCGTTGACCAGGCTGGACTTGCCCGACCCGGAGACGCCGGTGACCCCGACCAGCATGCCGAGCGGGAACGTCACGTCGACGCCCTTGAGGTTGTTCTCCCGAGCGCCCTTGACCACCAGCTCGCGGCCCGGCGTCGGCTGCCGCCGCACCGCGGGCACGGTGATCTCCTTGCGGCCGGACAGGTACTGGCCGGTGAGCGACCGCTCGCTGGCCAGCAGGTCGGCGACGGTGCCGCTGACGACCACCTCGCCGCCGTGCTCGCCGGCGCCCGGGCCGATGTCGACCACCCAGTCGGCGACCTTGATCGTGTCCTCGTCGTGCTCGACGACGATGAGGGTGTTGCCCATGTCCCGCAGCCGCACGAGCGTCTCGATCAGCCGGGTGTTGTCCCGCTGGTGCAAACCGATCGACGGCTCGTCGAGGACGTACAGGACGCCGACCAGCCCGGACCCGATCTGGGTGGCCAGCCGGATCCGCTGCGCCTCGCCGCCGGCCAGGGTCGCCGCCGGCCGGTCCATCGACAGGTAGTCCAGGCCGACGTCGACGAGGAACGACAGCCGCGCCTGGATCTCCTTGAGCACGCGGTCGGCGATGGCCCGCTCGCGCTCGCCCAGCTCCAGGGCGTTCAGCCACTCCGACGCCTCGCCGATCGACAGCCCGGTCACCTCGGCGATCGACCGGCCGTTGAGCTTGACGGCGAGGATCTCCGGCTTGAGCCGGGTGCCGTGGCAGACGGGGCAGGGCACGTCGCGCATGTAGCCCTCGTACTTGTCCCGCATGTAGTCGCTGTCGGTGTCCTCGTGCCGGCGCTCGAGGAACGGCAGCACGCCCTCGAACGCGGCGTAGTAGCTGCGCTCGCGGCCGTAGCGGTTCTTGTAGCGGACGTGCACCTGGTCCGGCGAGCCGTGCAGGACGGCCTTCTGCACCTTGGCCGGCAGCCGCTCCCACGGCTCGTCCATGGAGAAGCCCAGCTGCTGGGAGAGGCCGGTGAGCAGGCGGGTGAAGTACTCGTTGCTCATCGAGCCGGCCCACGGCGCGATCGCCCCCTGCGCCAGGCTCTTCGTCGGGTCGGGCACCACGAGGTCGGGGTCGACCTCCTTGCGGGTGCCGATGCCGGTGCACTCCGGGCAGGCGCCGAACGGCGAGTTGAAGGAGAAGCTGCGCGGCTCCAGCGCCTCGAACGACAGCCCGTCGTCCACGCAGGCCAGGTGCTCGGAGAAGGTCCGCTCGCGGTGCGGGTGGCCCTCGGGGAGGTCGACGAAGTCGAGGACGACGAGGCCGCCGGCCAGCCCCAGCGCCGTCTCCACCGAGTCGGTCAGCCGCCGCTTGGCGCTCTCCTTGACGGTGAGCCGGTCGACGATGACCTCGATCGAGTGCTTCTCCTGCTTCTTCAGCTTCGGCGGCTCGGTCAGCGGGTGGACCACGCCGTCGACCCGGACCCGGGAGAAGCCCTGGGTCTGGAGGGAGCTGAACAGGTCGACGTACTCGCCCTTGCGGGCCCGCACGACCGGGGCGAGCACCTGGAAGCGGGTGCCCTCCTCCATGGCGAGGACCTGGTCGACGATCTGCTGCGGCGTCTGCCGGGAGATCGGCTTGCCGCAGTTGGGGCAGTGCGGCTGGCCGGCGCGGGCGTAGAGCAGCCGGAGGTAGTCGTAGACCTCGGTGATCGTGCCGACCGTCGACCGCGGGTTGCGGTTGGTCGACTTCTGGTCGATCGAGACCGCCGGCGACAGACCCTCGATGAAGTCGACGTCGGGCTTGTCCATCTGCCCGAGGAACTGCCGGGCGTAGGCCGACAGCGACTCGACGTAGCGCCGCTGGCCCTCGGCGAAGATCGTGTCGAAGGCCAGGCTCGACTTGCCCGAGCCGGACAGGCCCGTGAAGACGATCAGCGCGTCGCGCGGCAGGTCGAGGTCGACGTCCTTGAGGTTGTGCTCGCGGGCGCCGCGGACGACGAGGCGGTCCATGGGTGTCCTGTCGGTCGAGGTACGGAGTCGGTCGGCCGGGGTGCGGAGCGGCGCTGCTCAGACGGCTGCCGCGGCCGGCGACGCGAGGGGGTCGAAGACCGGCGCGTGACGGCGCCAGGGCCGCCGGCGTTCCAGGTCTCCTGCCAGCCAGAGTAGTCGTCCCTCGGCTCCCGGGGGGCCCACGAGCTGGACCGCCAGGGGCCACCCCTGCGGCCGCGTGCCGGCCGGGACGACGGCGGCCGGGACGCCGGCCAGGTTCCACGGCATGGCGAACGGCGCCCACCGCGCGTTGGCGGTCAGGTTGGCCAGCAGCCCGCGCTCGTGCCACGGCCGCGCGGCCAGCGGCGGGCCGGACACCACCGGGGTCAGCAGCACGTCGACGTCGGCGAAGAACCGCTCGGTCCGGGCCCGGAACCGCGCGGCCGGCCCCGGCCGGACCAGGCCCAGCCGGCGCACCCAGCGGCCCACCCGCGCGTGGCTGCGGCTGCGCGGCTCGAGCGCCGCCCGGTCCAGCCCGAGGGCCGCCGCGTCGTCCTCCGCCCCGGCGAACCACCGGGCCAGCGCCGCGGCCGACGCGTCGAGCGGGATGACCGGGTCGCGCCGGACGACGGTGTGGCCGGCCTCGCGCAGCAGCGCCGCCGTCTCCTCGACCGCCTCCCGGGCGGCCCGGTCGGCGCGGACGCCGGGCACCGGGGAGCGCAGGCTCACCGCGACCGTCAGCGGCCGCCCCGGCTCGGGCAGGGCCCCGCCGGGCTCCTCCCCCGCGAGCACCGCGAGCGCGAGCGCCTGGTCGGCGACGGTGGTGGTGAGCGCGCCGTTGACCGCCATGCCCGACCAGTCGTCGGCGCCGATGCCGCCCGGGCAGACGCCCCGGCCGGGCTTGACGGTGACCAGGCCGCACGCGGCGGCCGGCAGCCGCAGCGAGCCCATGCCGTCGTTGCCGTGCGCGATCGGGACGACGCCGGCGGCGACCGCGGCCGCGCTGCCGCCCGAGCTGCCGGCCGGGGAGCGGGCGGTGTCCCAGGGGTTGCGGGTGACCGACCCCGCGGAGTCGGTCGAGGCGTAGAGGCACAGCTCCGGGACCCGGGTGATCCCCACGACGACGGCGCCGGCCGCGCGCAGCCGGGCGACGACCGGGTGGTCCTCGGTCGCCGGCACGGGCGGGCAGGCCGCCGACCCGTCGGTGGCCACCTCGCCGGCGACGGCGACGTTGTCCTTGACCGCGACCGGCACCCCCGCCAGCGGCAGGGAGGCCCGCTCCGGCGACGCGTCGACCGCCGCGGCCTCGGCCAGCGCGGCCTCGCGGCGGACCACCCGGAAGGCCCCCACCCGCGGCTCGACCTCGTCGAGGTGGGCCAGGTGGGCCCGCACCACGTCGGCCGCGGAGACCTCGCCGGCGCGGACCCGCGCGGCGATCTCGGTGGCCGGGAGGCCCACCAGCCGACGGTCCTGAGAGCCGGGCAGACCTCCGCTAGCGTCCATGCCAGGACCGTAGCCGCGGTCGCCGACACTTTCCGGAGGGAGCCTTCGATGAGCGGTCCGTACACGGGGGACGTGCAGGTGGGCGGCCCCGCCGGCGTCCGGGAGCTCCCCGGGCTCGTCGTGTCCAAGCTGGCGGTGGGCGAGATGGACAACAACGCCTACCTGCTGCGCGACGTCGCCAGCAACGAGGCGCTGCTGATCGACGCGGCGACCGACGCCGAGGCGCTGCTGCGCCTGATCGGGGACGCCGACCTGCGCACGGTCGTCACCTCGCACGGGCACTGGGACCACCACCGCGCGCTGCCCGACGTCGTCGAGGCGACCGGCGCGCAGACGGTCGCCCACCCCGCCGACGCCGGCGACCTGCCGGTGCCGGTCGAGCGGCTCGTCGAGCACGGCGACACCGTCCGCGTCGGCGAGCACGCCCTCGAGGTCATCCACCTGCGCGGCCACACGCCGGGCAGCATCGCGCTGCTGTGGCGGGGCCCCGGCGACGCCGGCCCGCACCTGTTCACCGGCGACTGCCTGTTCCCCGGCGGGGTCGGCAACACGCAGAAGGACCCGCAGCGCTTCGCCAGCCTGCTCGGCGACGTCGAGGAGCGGGTGTTCGGCCCGCTGCCGGACGAGACGTGGGTCTATCCCGGGCACGGGAAGGACACGACGCTCGGCACCGAGCGGCCGCACCTGGCGGAGTGGCGCGCCCGCGGCTGGTGAGCCGCGCCACGGGGCCCACCGGATCCGACACTCGGGGGACGCTGCCCGGGTCGTCCGGCGGCCCGCGTCCGGCCGGTGCGCACGCGAGCGTCCTCCCCCGACGGCAGGCACGCCCTCGAGCGGGTTGGTGCCGCGCGCGTTTCGGCTCCGGCATCCGGGCTACCGAATGACGGTCGCGAGGGGTGACGGCCCGGTTCGGGAGGTCCTGCACCTGCATGATGCGGGACCGGGCGCGGCGCCTCCACCGAGAGGGGAGGACCAGGGGACATGGATGCTCGGGTCCTGTCTCTGCCCGGCAGCTTCCCGCAGGCCCTGGCGGGCGCCGTGGGGGTGTTCAGCGTCGCGCTGGGCGTGGCCGGGCTGGTCCACGCCGGAAGCGGCACGCCCCTCTTCGGCAACACCGACGAGGCACTGCTCGGCCTGGCCCTCAACCACGCCCACAACGTGCTGCACCTCGTCGTCGGGGTGGCCGGGCTGACGGTCATGCGGTCCCTGCGGGCGTCCCGCGTCTTCGGGCACGTCGTCTTCTTCTTCTTCATCGTCCAGTGCCTGTACGGGCTGCTGGCGCTCGTCCTCACGGACCTGAACTTCCTGGGGGTCAACGAGGCGGACACCGTGATGCACTGGCTGCTCGCCCTGGTCGGGGTCGCCATCGCCTGGGGCCCGGAGCACCTGAGCGACCTCCGCCACCGACGCAGCTGAGACGCAGCCGCCGGTTCCCTCCGCGGGCGCTCACCTGGCCCCTGCCAGGACGGGCGCGATCCCGCCACGGCGGGACGGCCGCTACTGCTCGCCGTCCTCGTCGTCGTCGAACAGGGTGACCAGCTCGTCGGCCGTGCACGCGACGTGCAGCGGCACCACCGAGACCAGCCACTCGGGTCGCCGCTTGTCCACGTCGACGGCCAGGTCCCAGGCGGCGCGGGCGCTCAGCGGGCCGAAGCAGGCGTCGTCGCCGTCCTCCTCCAGCGCGACCTCGACCAGCCAGGTGTCGGAGAGGTCCGCGGCGAGCTCGGCGAAGTCGGGCTCGCTCCCGTCCTCGGGCTCGGGCAGGTCGGCCGCGACGGGGTAGATGAGCGCCATGCCGGAACGCTAGTGGCCCCGGGGTCGCGGCGCCCCCCGGTCAGGCGTCGCCGAAGCGGACGTCGGCGGGCCGGCCCGGCGCGAGGAAGCCGAGCAGGCGGGCGCCCTCGGCCCGCACCTCGTCCCGCTCGGCCGCCGACAGCGGGCCCGAGGCGCGGACCACCAGCACCGTCGCGTCGCCGTCCCGCCGCGCCGCCCAGGTGGCCCGCACGAGGCCGTCGACGAGCAGCGTGCCGGTCCAGCCGCCCGGGCCGCCGGGCAGCAGCACGTGATCGGCGTCGGCGACCACCCGCCGGCGGTCGGCGTACCCCAGCGTGGCGTTGTCGTACTCGGCCAGGAAGCGGACCGGGGCCGGGGTGTCCGGGTCCGGCAGCGGGCCGTCGGGGACGTCGACCAGCTCGGCGCCGTCCTCCCCGCGGAACGCGCGGAGTCGATCGCCCAGCCGCTCGACCACCTCCCGCAGCCGGGTGAGCCCGCACCAGGCCTGGACGTCGGCGACGGTGGCCGGACCGAAGGCCCGCAGGTAGCGCAGCACCAGCTCCTCCGGGGACGCGGCCGGGACCTCCCGGCCGGCCGCCGCCGCGGCGAGCGGGGCCATCACGGCCGCGCCGCTCCCCCGCCACAGCCCGCGCGGTGGCGGCTGCACCCACGGCACCCGGTAGCTCACGCCGAACGCGACCGCCTCCGCGTCGAGCCCCGGGTGGCGCCGGGCCAGCTCGCGGGCCAGGGCGGCGCGCCCGAGCGGCCGCTCGGCGAGCAGGGCGGCGGCCTCGGCGACCACCGCGGTGACGTCGCGCCCGCGCAGCCGCTGCCCCCAGGCGGTGCTCGCGAAGGTGCGGTCGAGCACCGGCTGCAGCAGCGGGCGCAGCGCCAGGGCGTCGTCGACCGGGACGGCGTGGATGGTGGTCCGCATCAGGGGCGTGCGGACCACCCGGCCGGCGGTCAGCAGCGCGTCCAGCTCGGCCGGGTCGTAGCCGGCCAGCCGGTCCCACAGGGCCAGGTGCGGCACCCGGGGGACCTGAGCCTGCAGCCCGACCAGGGAGCGGAGGGCGTCCCCGGCCGGTACGGCGGCGCGGTCGAGCAGCAGCTGACGGGCGAGCGTGGCCCGCCCGAGCGCCCGCCGGCCGAGCACCGGGACCGGGCTCACCGCTCCCCCGGCACGGGCGCCAGCCAGCGGCCCCACCAGCGCAGCAGGTGCTCGAACCGGGCGGTCCGGGTGCGCGGCCGGCCGGAGCGGGAGTACTCGTGGCCCTCGCCGGGGAGCAGCAGCAGCTCGGCCGGGACGCCGCGGCGCTTGAGCGCGACGTAGAACTGCCGGCCCTGCTCCGCGGGGCAGCGCAGGTCCTCCTCGCCGTGGACGACCAGCGTCGGCGTGGTGACCCCGGCCGCGCCCGCCATCGGGCTCTGCGCGGCCAGCCGGTCGGGGTCGGTGCCCAGGTGCTGGTCCACCTCGTACCAGCCGACGTCGGAGGTGCCGACGAAGCCGGCCGGGTCGGTGAGGGCGCGCTCGACCACGGCGCAGGCGAAGCGCGTCGTCCGGCCGATCAGCAGCGCGGTCAGGTAGCCGCCGTAGGAGCCGCCCGCGATGCCCACCCGCCCGGCGTCCAGGTCCAGGCCGGCATCCGCCAGGGCCGCGTCGAGGAAGGCGAGCACGTCGTCGGCGTCCCGGCTCCCCCACGCCCCGCGGATGGCGCGGGCGTGCTCCTCGCCGTAGCCGGAGGAGCCGCGCGGGTTGCACTGCACGACCGCGTAGCCGGCGGTGACCGGCACCTGCACGTCGTCCAGCAGGGTCCAGCCGCACTGGGCGAACGGCCCGCCGTGGACCAGCAGCAGCACCGGGTGCGGCCCCGGCCCGTCGGGCAGCGTCACCCACCCGTGCACCGGGGCGCCGTCCGGGGCGGTCGCCGTGTACTCGCGGGCCCGGTGCACGCGCCCGGTGGCGGCCAGCGCGGAGCCGAACCCGGTGAGCAGCCGCCGCCGTCCCGGCGTGATCGCGACGAGCTCCCCGGCCGAGCCGTCGTGCGCGACCGTCGCCACGACGACCCCGCCGCCGGCGCCCACGCCGCGGACGGTGAACGGCCCGTCGACCAGCGTCTCCGGCGCTCCCCCGCCGGGCGGGACGCGCAGCAGCGCCACGGCCCCCCGCCGCTGGACGCCGACCAGCACCCCGCGGTCGGTGACGACGGTGCCGGGCGTCTCGTCGCCGCGGGCGTCGGCGGCCGGGTCGAGCAGCGGCACGAGGTCACCGCCGCCGGCCGGGACCCGGCAGAGGGTGTGCGCCCGGCCGGCCACGTCGAGGCCGTCGGGGCCCAGGTCGGGCACGGCGGTGACGTAGAGGTGCCCGCCGTCGGGCGACCAGGCCGGGCGGCTGCACAGCGCCCGCGAGCCGGTGACCCGGCGCAGCCCCGACCCGTCCGGGCGGACGGCGAAGACGTCGGTGTGCAGGTCGCGGTCGGCGGTGGCGTGCCGGGCCGACACGAAGGCGAGCTCGGTCCCGTCGGGGCGCCAGCACACGTCGGCGCAGTCGGCGTCCCCGCGGGTGACCACCGCGGGCGCGGGGACGGCCGCGGCGTCGTCGTCCAGGTCGCCGGGCAGGTCCAGCACGTGCACCTGGCTGTGCCGGCCGGCCAGGTACCCGACGCCGTCGAGCCGGTACCGGAGCGCGGTGATCAGCCGTGGGGCGTCGGCGTCCGCGTCCTCGCCCGTCGTGTCGACGCGGGCGGTCCAGGCCAGCCGCCGCGAGTCCGGGGACCACACCGGCGTCCCGGCGCCCAGCGGCGCGTCGGTCAGCCGCCGCGGGGCGCCGCCGGCCGTGGGGAGGACGTGCAGCTGCGGCGGCTCGTCGCCGGACGCGCCGAGGTAGGCGAGCCAGCGGCCGTCGGGCGAGAACGCCGGCGCCGTGTCCCGCCCGCCGGTGGTCAGCGGGCGGGCCGGGGCCGACCCGTCGGTGGGGACGGCCCACAGCTGGCTGCGGTACCGGTTCCCCGCCGGGTCGGGCCGGGTGACGGCGACGACGGCGATGCGCCCGTCCGGGGCGACGGCCGGGGGGCCCAGCGTGCGCAGCAGGGCGAGGTCGTCGGGGCGCATCGGCGCCGACGCTAGCGGGCGGCGCTCAGTGCCCCCGGCGCTCGTCCCCGTCCGCCGCGGTCTCCGCCAGGCGCCGCTCGGCCTCGGCGGAGGCGGCCGGCCCGACGGCGGTCGTGCTCTCGGCGGCCTCGGTGGCCTTCGGCGGCTGGACCAGCTGCCCGCGGGTCTTGACCAGGCTGGCGACGGTCGCGATGAGGATGACGCCGAGGATGATCGTCAGCGACAGCCAGATCGGGATCGTCGGCACCGCGTCGATGTGCTCACCGCCGTTGATGAACGGCAGCGAGTTCTCGTGCAGCGCCTCCATCACCAGCTTGACGCCGATGAAGGCGAGGATCACCGCCAGGCCCAGCGAGAGGTAGACCAGCCGCTGGAGCAGCCCGCCGAGCAGGAAGTACAGCTGCCGCAGACCCATGAGCGCGAACACGTTCGCCGTGAACACGATGAACGGCTCGCGGGTGAGCCCGAAGATCGCCGGGATGCTGTCGAGGGCGAAGACGAGGTCGGTGGTGCCGAGCGCCAGGAAGACGATGATCATCGGCGTCCACATCTTGCGGCCCGCCTCGGTGACCCGGAGCTTCGCGCCCTGGAACTCGGAGGTGATGGGCAGCACCCGGCGCATCGACCGGATGAAGGCGTTCTCCTCGTAGTCCTCGTCCTCGCCGCGGTGCCGGACCAGGTTGATCGCGGTGTACACGAGGAAGGCGCCGAAGATGTAGAAGACCCAGGTGAAGCGGGTGATCAGGGCCGCGCCGAGCAGGATGAAGATGCCGCGCAGGACCAGCGCGATGATGATCCCGACCATGAGCACCTCCTGCTGGAGGTGCCGGGGGACGCGGAACCGCGCCATGATGATCACGAACACGAACAGGTTGTCGACCGACAGCGAGTACTCGGTCAGCCAGCCCGCGTAGAACTCGGTCGCGAACTGCGCGTCGGTGATCGCCCAGAAGACCGCGCCGAAGACCAGCGCCAGCGCCACGTAGAAGCTGACCCAGAGGCCGGCCTCCTTGAAGGAGGGCTCGTGCGGGCGGCGGGCGACGATGATCAGGTCGGCGAGCAGCAGGACGGTCAGCCCCACGAAGGTCGCGACCTCGAACCAGACGGGGAGCTCGTGCACGACTGACGACTCTACGGGCCGGACCCGGCGCCGACCTCCCGGGAGTCGTTTTCGAGGCAGCCCGCGCGGCGCGCCCCGCCGGTCCCGTCCAGCGCGCCGGCGAGGGCGCCGGTCAGCGCCCCGGCGGCGGCGCGCAGCACGGCCGTGTCGGCCGGGCCGAGCGCGCCCACCAGCGCGTCGAGCACCCGGATCCGCAGGCCCTCGGCCTGCTGCAGGACGACCCGGCCCGCCTCGGTGACCTCGAGCGGGGGCTCGGCGCCCGCCCGGTGCGCGGCGCCGGGGCCGCGACCCCGCCGGAGCAGGCCCCGGCGGAGCAGCGCCTGGATGGTGGCGTCGCCGGCGTCGTCGACCTGACCGCTGCGCCGCGCCACCGCCCGCGGGTGCCGGGCGCCCTCGTCGACGGCGAGCAGCGCCGCCAGCTCGCCGCGCCGCAGACCGGTGACCTGCTCGATCCGCGCGGCGACCCGGTCGGTCGCGCGGGCCACGTCGGCGAGCTCGTCGGCCAGCTGCAGGGCGGTGGCCAGCCGGGCGGAGGGCCCGTCGGCGGGCCGGGGGCGGTCCAGCGGCGGCGCGCTCACCGCGCGCCCGGGGTGGCGTCGGCGGGCACGCCGTCGTCGTCCCGGTCGTCGTCGGCCGAGCCGGTGCCGCCGGCGACGGCCGCGGCGGGCTCCGCCGGGGCGGGCACGGCGCCGGCGCCGCGGGCGGCGGCCCGGGTGCGGCGGTCCTTCAGCAGGCTCGCCACGGTGGTGACCAGCAGGGTGACCAGGATGACCGTCAGCGACAGCCAGGTCGGGATCTCCGGGATGGCGGTCACGTGCTCGCCGCCGTTGACGAAGGGCAGCTCGTTGGTGTGCAGCGCGTGGATGACCAGCTTGGCGCCGATGAAGCCGAGGATGACGGCGAGGCCGTAGGAGAGGTACACCAGCCGGTCGAGCAGGCCGTCGATCAGGAAGAACAGCTGCCGCAGGCCCAGCAGCGAGAAGGCGTTCGCGGTGAACACCAGGAAGGTCTCCTGGGTCAGGCCGAAGATCGCCGGGATCGAGTCGACGGCGAAGATGATGTCGGCGCTGCCGATGGCGAGCAGCGCGATCGCCAGCGGCGTCAGCAGGCGGCGCCCGTCGACGCGCACGGACAGCCGGTCGGAGTGGTACTCGTCGGTCGTCCGCAGGTGCCGGCGGCTGAACCGCAGGACCGCGTTCTCCTTGAACGACTCGTCGTGGCTGTGCCCGCCGCGCGCCTGGAGCCAGGCGGTGTAGATGAGGATCGCGCCGAACAGGTAGAAGACCCAGCTGAAGTTCTCGATCGCGGCCGCGCCGACCAGGATGAAGACGGTCCGCAGCACCAGCGCGAAGGTGATGCCGAACAGCAGCACCTTCTGCTGCAGCTCCCGGGGCACCCCGAAGCTCGCCATGATCAGGACGAAGACGAAGAGGTTGTCGACCGAGAGGCTCTTCTCGGTGATGTAGCCGGCGAAGTACTCCCCGCCGTACTGGGCGCCGGCGAACCAGAAGACGCCGACGCCGAAGAGGACGGCGATGCCGACGTAGACCGCCGACCAGATGGCGGCCTCGCGCAGGGTCGGCGCGTGCGGCGTGCGCACGTGGCCGATGAAGTCGAACAGCAGCATGCCGACGATCGCGGCGATCGTCAGGGCCCAGACCCAGGTGGGGACGTCCACGAAGAAGTTCCTCCGGTCGACAGACGGGTGTCGGTACCGGAGGTCTCTCCCGCCGCAGGCCCAGGGCCTCGCGACCGGCAGCGCCGGAGGTCACGGGACCTCGTACTGACGACACTGCCGCGGGGGATACTCCCCTCCACGGTGAGGCCGCCTCCGCGCCGGTTCCGGGCGCACAGCACCGGGCCGTCGCGTCAGGCGGTCTCGTCGGGGAGAACGCCTCGGCCTGGCGCGGAGTTCCCGTCGGGATGTGATCCGCGTCTCAGACGGGTCGCTTGCCCTTTGGCAGCGCCGCGACGATCGCGTCGTAGGAGGCGTCGACCAGCTCCCGCACCTCGTCGTCGGGCACGGGGCCGGTGAAGTCGACGGCGTTCCACCCGTACCGGCCGATGTAGGAGCTGACCGTGACGGCGCCGGGGTAGCGGTCCCGCCACTCGGCGGCCTCGGCGGCGTCCCGGCCGCACTTCACCCCGACCGTGGCCGGCCCGAGGAAGGCGAACGCCTTGCCGCCGACCTTGGCGACCAGCTCCTCCTCGCCCCAGGGGTGGGTCTCCTCGGCCCCCGGCTTGGCCAGGCAGTACGTCACCAGCTCCTCCCGCTGCACGGCCGCCATCCTGCCGAACCGGCGGCTACGGCGGTCGGGCCCGTGGGGTGGCGCGCGGCCTCAGCCGTGGGCGACGCGTGAGACGCGGTACTGGACGCGCGGGCCGGGGAGGAACCGGCCCTCGCCCACGAACACCGCCTGGTTGACCCACGCGTAGCGCTCGTCGCCGCACTCCAGGATCGGCGTGGTGACGAAGTACTGGTCGCCGACCTCGGTCGAGTCGGAGGCCCCGGCGAGGATCGCCTGCACGGCCTCGGTCATCTCGAGCACGCCGGGATAGCGGAAGAAGACGTACGCGCCGTCGACCGTCTCGAGGGTGGCGCGCACGTCCAGCCGGCCGTAGCCGTCGGACCCGATGAGGATCCAGTCGGCCGCGGCCCCCACGAACCGGCCCTTGAGGCGGTCCCCGGCCAGTTCACCGCCGTCGACCGTGATGCAGATCCGGTGGCCGAGCGGGCCGGCGCCGACCTCGTGGGCAGTCCCCACGTCGACGGTGTACTCGAACTCCGGCACCAGGGTTCCCATGACGCCCTCCCCTGTCGCGACGCTCCGTGTGCTCAGGGGCCAGAGCGTCGCGGCGCCGGGACCCCCGCGACAGGGGCGGACGGCTCTCCCTCAGGCGTGGGCGGCGTCGAGCTGGCGCAGCTCCTTCTTCAGCTCGGCCAGCTCGTCGCGCAGCCGGGCGGCGACCTCGAACTGCAGCTCGCGGGCGGCGGCCAGCATCTGGTCGTTCATCTGCGTGATGAGGTCGGCCAGCTCGTTGCGCGGCAGCCCCTGGACGTCGATCGCGCCCGCCTTGCCCTTCGCCTTCGACGACAGCCCGGGCACCGGCGACTTGCCGCGGGACTGCTGCCGTCCGGAGCCGCCGAGCAGCTCGCCGGCCGCGCCGTCCTCCGCCTCGCGGTAGATGCCGTCGAGGATGTCGACGATCTTCTTCCGCAGCGGCTGCGGGTCGATGCCGTGCTCGGTGTTGTAGGCGATCTGCTTCTCGCGGCGCCGGTTGGTCTCCTCGATCGCCTGCGCCATCGACGGGGTGATCTTGTCGGCGTACATGTGCACCTGGCCGGAGACGTTGCGCGCCGCGCGGCCGATGGTCTGGATCAGCGAGGTGCCCGACCGGAGGAAGCCCTCCTTGTCGGCGTCCAGGATCGCCACCAGCGAGACCTCCGGCAGGTCCAGGCCCTCGCGCAGCAGGTTGATGCCGACCAGCACGTCGTACTCGCCCTGGCGCAGCTCACGGAGCAGCTCGACCCGGCGCAGCGTGTCGACCTCGGAGTGCAGGTACCGGACCTTGATGCCCATCTCGAGCAGGTAGTCGGTGAGGTCCTCGGCCATCTTCTTGGTCAGCGTGGTGACCAGCACGCGCTCGTCCCGCTCGGTGCGCAGCCGGATCTCGTGCACCAGGTCGTCGATCTGGCCCTTGGTCGGCTTGACCACGACCTCGGGGTCGATCAGGCCGGTCGGGCGGATGACCTGCTCGACGAACTCGCCGCCGGAGCGGCCCAGCTCGTAGGGGCCGGGGGTCGCCGACAGGTAGACCGTCTGCCCGATCCGGTCGGTGAACTCCTCCCACTTCAGCGGCCGGTTGTCCATCGCCGACGGCAGCCGGAAGCCGTGCTCCACCAGCGTCCGCTTGCGGCTCATGTCGCCCTCGTACATGCCGCCGATCTGCGGCACGGTCACGTGCGACTCGTCGATGACCAGCAGGAAGTCGTCGGGGAAGTAGTCGAGCAGGCAGGAGCCGGCCGAGCCGGGGGCGCGGCCGTCGATGTGCCGGGAGTAGTTCTCGATGCCGGAGCAGAAGCCGACCTGGCGCATCATCTCGATGTCGTAGGTGGTGCGCATGCGCAGCCGCTGTGCCTCCAGCAGCTTGCCCTGCCGCTCCAGCTCGGCCAGCCGCTGCTCCAGCTCGGCCTCGATGGAGGCGATCGCCCGCTCCATCCGCTCCGGGCCGGCGGCGTAGTGGGTGGCCGGGAACACGAACAGCTCGTCGACCTCGCGCACGACCTCGCCGGTGAGCGGGTGCAGGTAGTACAGCCGCTCGACCTCGTCGCCGAACATCTCGATCCGGACCGCGAGCTCCTCGTAGACCGGGAAGACCTCGATCGTGTCGCCGCGGACGCGGAACGTGCCCCGGGTGAACGACAGGTCGTTGCGGGTGTACTGCTCGGTGACCAGGGTGCGCAGCAGCTCGTCGCGGTCGCGCTCCTCCCCCACCTTGATCTTCAGCGCCCGCTCGACGTACTCCTCGGGCGTGCCCAGGCCGTAGATGCAGGAGACGGTGGCGACCACGATGACGTCGCGCCGGGTGAACAGGCTGTTGGTCGCCGAGTGCCGCAGCCGCTCGACCTCCTCGTTGATCGAGGAGTCCTTCTCGATGTAGGTGTCCGTCTGCGGGACGTAGGCCTCGGGCTGGTAGTAGTCGTAGTAGCTGACGAAGTACTCGACGGCGTTGTCCGGGAACAGCTCCCGGAACTCGTTGGCCAGCTGCGCGGCGAGGGTCTTGTTGGGCGCCATCACCAGCGTGGGGCGCTGCACCTGCTCGACCAGCCAGGCGGTGGTCGCCGACTTGCCCGTGCCGGTGGCGCCCAGCAGCACGACGTCCTGCTCGCCGGCCTTGACCCGCTCCGCCAGCTCCTTGATCGCGGTCGGCTGGTCACCGGAGGGCTCGAACTCGCTGACGACGCGGAACCGCCCCCGCGTGGGCCGCTTCAGGTCGGTCTTCGCTCGCACGCGCACGACGGTACGACGGGGGTGCGACAGGACGGCGGGTGTGACGGGACGGCGCCCGTGCGACGGCCGTGCCCCGTGGGACCGGCGGGTTGCGCGGGCGGGCGCCGGGTGCTCGTCACGGGCGCGCCGGCCCGATAGTGTCCCGCGCGCAGGAGCGGTCCCGGCCGGGGACCAGCGCCACCCGGGTCGCCCGGGCGAGGTCGGACCCCGGCGGGACCGCCCCTTCTGCGCACGACGCCCCCCTCGGCACCGCCGCGGGGGGCGTCGTCGTCTCCCCCCGCCGGTGACCGTCGGGAACGTGTCCGGTCCGACACCCCGGCGAGGTGTGCCGGGCGCCCCCGGCGGGCAAGCGGGACCCCGGAGCAGTACGCACCGATCTCCCGCCGGCGGCCGCGGCGGGAGGCCACCGGCCCCCCGGAGACGGCAGGGGGCCATCCCGCAGGAGGACCCGTTCATGACCCAGGTGTGGCCTGGCACCGCCTACCCGTTGGGCGCGACGTACGACGGCACCGGCACCAACTTCGCCCTCTTCAGCGAGGTCGCCGAGAAGGTCGAGCTGTGCCTGTTCGACGAGGCCGGCAACGAGGAGCGCATCCGGCTCCCCGAGATGGACGGGTACGTGTGGCACGCCTTCCTGCCCGGCATCCAGCCCGGTCAGCGCTACGGCTTCCGCGTGCACGGCCCCTACGACCCGGAGAACGGGCAGCGCTGCAACCCGAACAAGCTGCTGCTCGACCCCTACGCCAAGGCGATCGACGGGTCGATCGACTGGGACGAGGCCTGCTTCGGCTACCGCTTCGGGAGCGGCGAGCGCAACGACGACGACTCGGCCCCGCACATGCCGAAGTCCGTGGTGATCAACCCGTACTTCGACTGGGGCGTCGACCGACCGCCGAGGACGCCCTACAACAAGACGGTCATCTACGAGGCCCACGTCAAGGGCCTGACCATGACCCACCCGCGGGTGCCCGAGGAGCTGCGCGGCACCTACGCCGGCGTGGCCCACCCGGCGGTGATCGAGCACCTGCAGGACCTCGGCGTCACCGCGATCGAGCTGATGCCGGTGCACCAGTTCGTGCAGGACGACACGCTGCTGCAGAAGGGCCTGCGCAACTACTGGGGCTACAACACCATCGGCTTCTTCGCCCCGCACAACGAGTACGCGCAGGCCACCGACGGCCAGCAGGTGCAGGAGTTCAAGGGCATGGTCCGGGCCCTGCACGAGGCCGGCATCGAGGTCATCCTCGACGTCGTCTACAACCACACCGCCGAGGGCAACCACAACGGCCCGACGCTGTCGTTCAAGGGCATCGACAACCGGGCGTACTACCGGCTGGTCGAGAGCGACGAGCAGTACTACATGGACACCACGGGCACCGGGAACTCGCTCAACGTCCGGCACCCGCAGTCGCTGCAGCTGATCATGGACTCGCTGCGCTACTGGGTGACCGAGATGCACGTCGACGGGTTCCGCTTCGACCTCGCCTCCACCCTGGCCCGCCAGTTCCACGAGGTCGACCGGCTGTCGGCGTTCTTCGACCTGGTGCACCAGGACCCGGTGGTCAGCCAGGTCAAGCTCATCGCCGAGCCGTGGGACGTCGGCGACGGCGGCTACCAGGTCGGCAACTTCCCCGCGCTGTGGACCGAGTGGAACGGCAAGTACCGCGACACCGTCCGCGACTTCTGGCGGGGCGAGGACGCGACGATCGGCGAGTTCGCCAGCCGGATCTCCGGCTCGGCCGACCTGTACAAGCACTCCGGACGCCGGCCGGTGGCCAGCATCAACTTCGTCACCGCGCACGACGGCTTCACCATGCGCGACCTGGTCTCCTACAACGAGAAGCACAACGAGGCCAACGGCGAGGGCAACAACGACGGCGAGAGCCACAACCGCAGCTGGAACTCCGGTGTCGAGGGACCGACCGACGACCCCGAGGTGCTCGCCCTGCGCGCCCGCCAGCAGCGCAACTTCCTGACGACGCTGATGCTCAGCCAGGGCGTGCCGATGCTGCTGCACGGCGACGAGCTGGGCCGCACCCAGAACGGCAACAACAACGGCTACTGCCAGGACTCCGAGCTGACCTGGATCGACTGGGAGTCCGTCGACGAGGGGCTGCTCGAGTTCACCAAGCTGGTCACCCGGCTGCGCACCGAGCACCCGACCTTCCGCCGCCGCCGCTTCTTCCACGGCCGGCCGGTGCGCCGCGAGGAGGGCGACCCGGTGCAGGACGTCGCCTGGTTCACCCCCGGCGGCGAGCTGATGAGCGACGAGGACTGGGACGTCGGCTTCGCCAAGTCCCTGGCCATGTACCTCAACGGCCACGGCATCCGGGAGACCGACGAACGCGGCGAGGACGTCGTCGACGACTGCTTCTACCTGGCGTTCAACGCCCACCACGAGCCGATCGAGCTCACCCTGCCGCCGGACGAGTACGCCGAGGGCTGGACGGTCGTGGTCGACACCGCCGAGCTGCACCAGGTGGAGCCGGTCGTGGTGAAGGCCGGCGAGACGCTGACCGTGCAGGCCCGCGCCACCGTCGTCCTCCAGGCCACGGCGTGACCGAGGCGCTCGACCGCCGCCGGGACGTCCCGACGGCGACCTACCGGCTGCAGGTGCACGCCGGGTTCACCCTGGACGACGCCGCCGCGGTCGCCGACCACCTGGCGGCGCTGGGCGTGAGCCACGCGTACTCCTCGCCGCTGCTGCGCTCGGCGGCGGGCAGCACGCACGGCTACGACACGGTCGACCACGCGCACGTCGACGAGGCGCGTGGCGGCCGGGAGGCGTTCGACCGGTTCGTCGCGGCGCTGCACGAGCACGGCTTGGGCCTGGTGCTCGACCTGGTGCCCAACCACATGGGCGTCGCCGACCCGGCCGAGGCGCCCTGGTGGTGGGACGTGCTGAGGCTGGGGCGCACCAGTGCCCATGCCGATGCGTTCGACATCGACTGGGACTTCGGCGGCGGGAGGGTGCGCATCCCCGTCCTCGGCTCGGCGGACGACGTCGAGAAGCTGGAGGTGGTGGACGGCGAGCTGCGCTACTACGACAACCGCTTCCCGCTCGCCCCGGGCACCGAGGGAGGCACCCCGCAGGAGGTGCACGACCGGCAGCACTACGAGCTGGTCGACTGGCGGCGCGCGGACTCCGACCTCAACTACCGCCGGTTCTTCGCGATCAACACCCTCGCCGGGCTGCGCGCCGAGGACCCGGCGATCTTCGCCGCCACGCACGAGCTGGTGCTGCAGCTGGTGCGCGAGGGCGCGGTCGACGGGCTGCGGATCGACCACCCGGACGGGCTGGCCGACCCCAAGGGCTACCTCGACCGGCTGGCCGAGGCGTCCGGCGGCCGGTGGACGGTCGTGGAGAAGATCCTGGAGCCCGGCGAGGACCTGCCCGAGAGCTGGGCGTGCGCCGGGACGACCGGCTACGACGCGCTGTCCGAGGTGGACCAGGTGCTGGTCGACCCGGCCGGCGAGGAGCCGCTGACCGCGCTGGACACCGAGCTGACCGGGCACCGGGTCGACTACGCGCAGCTGGTGCACGACACCAAGCGGGAGGTCACAGACGGCATCCTCGGCTCGGAGGTGGCCCGCCTGGTGCGGGTGATCGGCGAGCTGCCGGGCGTCGACACGGCGACCCGGACCGAGGCGCTGGCGGAGCTGCTGGCCTCGTTCGACGTCTACCGCAGCTACCTGCCCGACGGCCGCGAGCACCTGGACGCGACCGTGGCCGCCGTCCGGGCGCGGCGTCCGGACCTCACCGCGGCCCTCGACGCGCTGCACCCGGTGCTGGCGTCGGCCGGCACGGAGGCGGCCACCCGGTTCGAGCAGACCAGCGGGCCGGTCATGGCCAAGGGCGTCGAGGACAGCGCCTACTACCGCTGGGCGCGGTTCGTGGCGCTCAACGAGGTGGGCGGCGACCCGGCGCACCTCGGCGGCACCGTGGCGGAGTTCCACGCGGCGCAGGCGCACCGGCTGGCGCGCAAGCCGCAGGCGATGACGACGCTGTCCACCCACGACACCAAGCGCAGCGAGGACGTCCGGGCCCGGCTCGCCGTCCTGGCCGAGCTGCCCGACGAGTGGGCGGCGCTGGTGCGCGGCCTGCTGGAGCGCCACGAGCTGCCCGACCGTCCGCTGGCGCACCTGGTCTGGCAGAACCTGGTGGGCGCGTGGCCGCTGTCCCGCGAGCGGGCGCAGGCCTTCGCGGAGAAGGCGGCGCGGGAGGCCGGTACCTCCACCACCTGGACCGACCAGGACGCGGAGTTCGAGGCGCGGCTGCGGGCGGTGGTCGACGCGGCGTTCGACGACGGGACGACCCGCGCCGAGCTCGCCGCGTTCGTCGACCGGATCGCGCTGCCGGGCTGGTCGAACTCGCTGGCGCAGAAGCTGCTGCAGCTGACGCTGCCCGGCGTCCCGGACGTCTACCAGGGCACCGAGCTGTGGGACCACTCGCTGGTCGACCCGGACAACCGGCGGCCGGTCGACTACGACCTGCGCCGCCGGCTGCTGGCCCGGCTCGACGAGGGCTGGGTGCCCGGGGTCGACGACACCGGTGCGGCCAAGCTGCTCGTGGTCTCGCGGGCGCTGCGGCTGCGCCGCGACTCCCCCGAGCTGTTCACCGGCTACGCGCCGGTGCCGGTGAGCGGGCCCGCCGCCGACCACCTCGTGGCCTTCGACCGCGGCTCCGAGGGCCGGGTCGGCGCGGTGACCGTCGCGACCCGGCTCCCGGTGGCCCTGGCGCGCACGGGCTGGGGCGACACCGCCCTGCAACTGCCCACCGGCGCCTGGCGGGACGTGCTCACCGGCGGGCGGCTGGTCTCCGACGCCGGCGGCCTCCCGGTGGCGGAGCTGCTCGGCCGGCTGCCGGTGGCACTGCTCGTCCGCGACTGAGGGTGAGGGGCCGGGGACGGTCAGCCGTCCCCGGCCCGGGCCTGTCGCCGCCACGCCGACGAAACGCCGCGGGGGTGCCAGCTCCAGCGGGCCGCCCGGACCGGGCGCCCATACGTTTCCGCCCGTGCACGGCGTAGCACATCCGCCAGGCACCAGGCCCCGGTCCGCCGAACTCCGTCCGCCGGCTGCCTGACCTCGACACGACACGAGGACGGAGGCGGGGGACCCACGACCGACGCGCACGCGCGTCTCGGGGTGAAGCCGCGCCTCCATGCGGCCGGGCACCGATTCGCCCGAACCCGACAGCTCACCTCGCAGGCGGTGATCGGAGGATCACCCATGGCGAAACACCGCAAGCCCACGCACGTCCGCGTCCGCCGCATCCTGCGCGGCGGGGCGGTCACCCTGGGCGCCGGGGCCCTCGGCCTCGGCGTCCTGAGCGCGCCGGCGAGCGCCGCCCCCTCGCACGACTGGAGCGCCGTCGCGCAGTGCGAGTCGAGCGGGAACTGGCACATCAACACCGGGAACGGCTACTACGGCGGTCTCCAGTTCGCGCAGGCGACCTGGGCCGGGTACGGCGGCACGCAGTACGCGGCCCGCGCGGACCTGGCGACGCCGGCGCAGCAGATCGCGGTCGCGGAGCGGGTGCTCGTCGGCCAGGGCATCGGCGCCTGGCCGACGTGCGGCCGGTACCTGCGCAGCGGCAGCACGCCGGCGGCGGGATCCGGCTCGACCGGCTCCTCGTCCGGGTCGTCCGGCTCGTCGGCCCGCGCCTCGTCGGGCTCCTCGTCCGGCGGGTCGTCCTCGGGCGGCAGCTACACCGTCCGCCCCGGCGACACCCTGGGCTCGATCGCCGCCCGCCACGGCACGAGCTGGCGCGCGATCTGGCAGGCCAACAAGGGCGTCATCGCCGACCCGAACCGCATCTACCCCGGCCAGCGGATCAGGGTCTGACGGCGGCGGGGGGGGGGGGGGGGGGGGGGGGGGGGGGGGGGGGGGGGGGGGGGGGGGGGGGGGGGGGGGGGGGGGGGGGGGGGGGGGGGGGGGGG